>NZ_JBAGKV010000064.1:0-5196 GCF_037049705.1 Janthinobacterium sp. LPB2021202312-11-4
TCGTTGCCCACTGGTGGGACGCCAGTGAAAATCCTTATCCAGCCCAGGAATCACTCGCCTCAAGGATTGGCGTCTCGAAGAGATCGATTCAAAGAGAAATAAGCTCCTTGATAGAACGTGGACTTCTCAGTAAAAAGCAGTCTTCTGCCCACCACCCAAAATATCGCGGTCGGAACTCATACGACCTCACGCCATTGGTTAAAAGGCTGGAAGAATTCTCTCCTTCGCTTGTAAAAACGATGAAGAAAAAACCAAAAACAAGCAGTAGGAGTTTGAGCAAAAATGACACGGACGGAGAAAATTCTTCCGGCGTTTTCGCTGGGTCCAAAAATGGGGACAGACCATTTTTGGCTGATTAATGATCACACCGATTTTGCGGTAATCCCTGCTGGTACTTTGGTGGGATTTTCAGGAGATATGCCTATTCGTCTTCCGATGGGAGACACGAAATACGGTGCCGTCCACATCCTGAAAAGACACGGGCATTGGGTTAGAAAACAGCAGCAAGATGGATGCGTAGCGACCCTAGTCCATAGAAAACTTAGTCAAACGGGCAGAATTTTCACGGCAGAGAGCCCGGATAAGCTCACTTTAATGATGCGGGTCGCGCCAGAAGCTTTCATGGTTTTGAAGGTAATGACCGGTTTTCTATCGATTACTACACTCTACTTAAGACCTCGCCAAACAGAAGGGGTCGAGCTAGCAAGGTACTTAGGACATTTGTGGGCCGTTTCGCCTCACCGAAGAGCATCCCTTTAAGATCGCCCTAAGGCCCCCTGAGCACCATAGCGCGGCGCCAAGCTATCGGTAGCTCTGCCACACGCCTTAAAGCCATATCTGTCTCCTTGGATACCCACAGGAGACCTTAAGGTAGGAGGATCTACACACCTCACCAGGGTGAAGTTGCGATCCGGCTCACTACTATTCCCTGATTACTCGCTTTTGCCATCTGTGAGTCCACAGGAGGTGTTCGGGTGAACCTTGTTGCTAAGGACACCTCAGCGCTCCATGGAGCGCATAAATAAAAGTCTCCAGCCTTACGGCTGGGCATTATCTGGGGAGGGGGAGCCACGTAGTGGGGGACCCCGCAGGGGTGCCCCGGCAAAGCCGCGCTTTTCTATTTTTTGCCAGAAACCCAACTTTTCGCGTCGACGCTATTTTCCCTTTTCCCTTTTCCCTTTTCCCTTTTAGAGCGGCTGGAGGCCGCGCAGTACGTGGCTTACAGCCCTCATAAAGGGACGGATTGACGGTTTAAAGGGGACGGATTGACGGTTTAAAGGGGACGGATTGACGGTTTAAAGGGGACGGATTGACGGTATTAAGGGACATGTCTAGAGTGGTCCCAAATAATAGGGGGATGCATGAACCAAGACCGTCAGCTCATCGTAAAGTCGAATCACATCATCGAAGCATCGTACCGTCTGAGCGTTGCCGAACAACGTGTCATTCTCTCAGCGATCAGTCAGGTTCGCCGCGATAAACCCGTAACCGATGAAGTGCTGTACAGCGTCACTGCAAACGACCTTGCGCAATTATGCGGAACAGATCCCAAGACAGCCTATCGCGACCTTCAGAATGCCGCTGAACGCCTACAAACTCGACGCGTTAGCCTTATCCTTGAGCCGGATGGCATAACAATCCGCTCCAAGCGCCGACGCGTCACATGCTGGGTTCAGACGGTCGATTACATCGATCAGGAAGGCCGCATTGAGATGCGCTTTGGCAAAGACATCCTCCCCTACCTAACCGGACTTCAGCGAGAGTTCACACGCTACGCGCTATCTGACGTAGCTAAGATGACCAGTGCTTATGGTATTCGCCTCTATGAGTTGCTAGTTCAATGGCCAGAAGGCCATCGCGAAGTCGCCCTGGAGGATCTGCGTCGCTGGCTCCAGCTCGAAGACCGTTACCCGTCGATCAAGGATTTAAAGCGTCGAGTACTCGATCCAGCTGTTGATCAGATCAACGAGCACAGCCCTTTGACGCTGACTTGGAGCCAGCGGAAAACAGGTCGCAAGGTCACGCACTTAGTGTTCGATTACAGTCTCAAGAACCCCGCTAGTCCCTCGAAAAATGCGGATGCCAAAGCCAAGCGCAGCAAACTGTCAGATGACGAAATCGCCAAACACGCACGCCCTGGTGAAACTTGGGAGGCTGCACGCACGCGCCTAACCCAATTGTCTTTGGGTTTGACGTGATTTGCGTCCTGAGCTCCTTCCCCTGGATTAAACTTCCAGCTCTTTGGCACACTCTGACACAGTCCTAATCCATGGCATGGCACACCCTCAACGAAGCCGTGAAACTAACCGGCAGAAGTCGACGCTCGATCTATCGTGATATGGATAGAGGCCTTGTTTCATATGGGCTAGACCTTGCTGGCAATCGTCAATTTGAGACGTCTGAATTGATGCGTGCTTACGGTGCCCTCGCCCCCGTGGCACAGCCTGGCACAGCTGATGTGGCACAGGTTGGCACAGCTCAACCGTGGGACCAGGTATTGGCTGAAATCCAGGCACTTCGCAAGGAAGTCCAGGAGCTGCGCGCCACCGTTCTGCTCATCGAGCACAAACCAGAACACCAACCAATTACCAAACCCTCAACTTCTGAAAAACCTCAAGAGCCCGCCACCTGGGCCAGCCTGTTCAACGGCCTGGACGAATGAGCTGAAAGTTTCCGAATCGGAAACTCACCCTCAAAACCGAGGGCTTTTCGGCCGTCCTGGAATCCTAGGTTGGGCTCTGTAAATTTTTCAAAACCATGCAAAGTGGGGCTAATGACACAGCGAAATGTGCCTTCTAATAGGTGTCCACTCATTACAGCGGACACCTCCTATGCTGGTTCACACCAAAGCGTTTTTGTACGACACCCTGGTCAATGTCATGAGCTCCCTCCTGCTCGATCTGCTGCACCGGGTGTTTGACCTGGTGGGATCGACCTCGGCCTGCCAGGCCATCTTGGCGCCGGCGCTGTGTGGGCTGACGTGAGACTACAACTCGACGGCAAACCCCTTAATGCCCTGGGCTTCGGCAAAGCGGCCGACCGCAGTCAGACTGGCCCAAGTGCGCAGTGTTTCGCGTCGCGAGCGCACCGGCAGCCAGCGACTGCCGGCGCCGCCCAAGCGAATGGCCAAGCCCCATTTTTCAGCGTGCCGACTGACCAGCACTTCGCGCACGGCGCCGGCCTCGAGCATGGCGCGTAAGGTTTCTTCCTGGATTCCAGCCCGCATCGATTCGGTCTCCATTTTTCGCACGGTAGCGCTCTGCGAGCATTTTCGCGGACGCGAAAAAACCAAAGTTCCAGCGTGGAACTTTGTGTTGCTCAACGCCCCTTTTGAGCCGCAGGCGAATGGGCAAGATGTGAAGGGGCCGGTAGGCCCACTTCACCTATCTTGCCCGCCGTTTCAGCCAGCTCGGTGCGTTCTCCGGCCTAACCACGATCCGTTGCTGAAAAAGGCTTCGCACGTTGTTTAACGTGTACGGGGCCGTTCTGCAGCGTTGCTTTTCGTCTCTTCCATGGCCGCTGCGAGAGCCGCCAAACGCTGTTTGCGCGCGGCTTCATCTGCGGGCCGCGTGACGAAAATAGGCAGCGCCAGGACTGTGTCCTGGGTATCGCCCGGCTCAACAAAATGCGGTACCAAATCCAGGTGTTCCATCCTTTGCCCCCCAAGTGTCAGTAGTCGACCGCGAAAAAAGGCCATTGAGCGCTCAAAAAAGCCTGAATAGGGCGGTTTTTGGCGATTCCAGCGAATATTTTTGTACGCACTACTGACACTTGGGGGGCCAAACCCCAGTACGTATTTACGTAAAGGCGTAACCCGCGTCAGCCGTTCCCCAACCTAGGATTTCACAGTGAAAACTCATCCCCTTTTCACCGTGAAAAATACGCTCCAACAAGGTGGTGACACGCCAATTTGGGTGGTAGCGCGTAAAACCCCTCACTATGGCTACGGTGTACCAGACCCCACCCCTCTGGTGTCCAGTCGGCACAAAAAAGCCCACCGGAGTGGGCCTGTTTGTGGGGGGCGATTGAACGAATGCCCCGTTATGCGTAACCCGCGGCCCCTCCCTGGGCGACGGCTTTAGTATTCACCCGGCGGCCAGTCGCGCGACGCTTTCTTGCGACCACGCCAGGCCATGAACACCACAAACGCCAGAGTCATCCAGCCGGCGGCTTTGAGAAAAATCAGGTCATCCGTCATTGCGGTTTACTCCTATTCCCGGCTCTTTGGCGGCCGGTTAATTACAGCTTGCCTACGGAGCAAAGGGAGACGCAACACTCGCTGAATAAAAAATTTGGGGCCTTCAAAAAAAGGCCAGAACCAAAACTGTAAACGCACCGTATGAATGGGCAACGCGCCGATTCAGCCCCCCAAAACTATTGCTGGGGGGTTCATTCACAAACGGAGCGTTTTATGTTCGCACGACTTTTTTGGTGGTTGATTCGGCTGCTGATTCAGAGGCTGATTGAGTAGTTTTTCGACGGACCATTGGGTTGACCATAACCAGTGTTCTAAAACTGGCTCAAAAGCCCGCTTGCTGGTTTCCAGGTACAAAAAAAGCCCATTGAATGGGCTTTTTCTTGGAATTAAAATCGCTTACAGCGCGAAGGGATCAGAAAAAAACAAAAGGCCGCGTATAGGCGGCCTTTGAATATTGAGTCGGAGCGGCGTCCGCGGCGTCGGATTTCCCGATGCACCGAGCCAGTCAATTGAGCTTGGAAAATTCCAACTCCAATCGCCTGACACCACGCACAGATGGCAAAGTTTTCACTTTGTGCGACCCCATCCCAGCTTCATGTCCTTCACCGTTTTGTCGCCCGGTGAGGCTTTCGTCTTCTGTCGACTCCCAATCAGTTTAGGCCTACATAGGTGACAAATGTAGGGTGTCAAATTGTCACCCTATATGTATATATATGAATTACACTCAAACAGAATCTGCAAATCTGGCGCGCGAAAGATCCTGCCGCTCCGCGGCCGCGCGCCAGATTTGCAGATTCTGTTTGAGTGGTGTCGTCCTTAAAAAATTTAGCTTGGAGATAAATAAATGGATAAAAAAGCAGGGAAAAAAGTAGATGCGATAGCCCAGAAATGGGGGGAGCCGTCCCTAGGGATGGGGTGGACTGCGATTCCAACTACGTTGATTTTTCTTCAAGATCAGCTGGGCATAACCCCTTTAGGGATGAACATACTTTTGAACC
>NZ_JBAGKV010000001.1:0-455435 GCF_037049705.1 Janthinobacterium sp. LPB2021202312-11-4
CAGCTTTATTCGGATTTGAGCGTAATACGCGCAAATGCCTTCTTCCCAGCCTGGCAAACATGGGTCGCACCCAGTACGTATATAAAGGTGCGATCGACAACCTCACCATCGATACGCACACCACCAGAACTCAAAAGGTCGCGCGCCACTGCCGAGTTCTTCACCAGGCCTGCCTTATTAAGGACAGCGGCGATCGGCATATCTTCAGCAGCCGTCAATTCGATCTCCGGCAGATCATCCGGCAGTTCGCCTTCCTTCATACGGTTACCCGCCGCACGATGGGCATTGGCCGCAGCCTCGTCGCCATGGAAACGCGCAACGATCTCTTCGGCCAGCTTGATCTTGATATCCCGAGGATTGGCACCCGCCTCGACATCCGCACGGAATGCATTGATCTCATCCATGGAGCGGAAGCTGAGCAATTCGAAGTAGCGCCACATCAGCGCGTCCGGAATGGAAACCAGCTTGCTGTACATGACGCCCGGCGCTTCCTGGATACCGACGTAGTTGCCCAACGACTTGGACATCTTTTTCACGCCGTCCAGACCTTCGAGCAACGGCATGGTCAAAATGCACTGAGGCTCCTGACCATAACCACGCTGAAGCTCACGCCCCATCAGCAGGTTGAACTTCTGATCGGTACCGCCCAACTCGACATCCGCACGCAAGGCAACCGAGTCATAACCCTGAACCAGCGGATAAAGGAACTCATGAATCGCGATGGGTTGATTGGTGGTGTAGCGCTTGTCGAAGTCGTCGCGCTCCAGCATGCGAGCCACGGTGTATTGCGAAGTCAGGCGAATGAAGTCGGCCGGCCCCATCTGATCCATCCAGGTGGAGTTGAACGCCACCTCGGTTTTAGCCGGGTCCAGAATTTTGAAGACCTGAGTCTTGTAGGTCTCGGCATTCTCGAGAACCTGCTCGCGGGTCAGCGGAGGACGGGTGGCACTCTTGCCACTCGGATCACCGATCATCCCGGTGAAGTCACCTATAAGGAAGATGACCTGATGACCCAGCTCCTGGAACTGACGCAGCTTATTAATAAGCACGGTATGGCCCAGGTGCAAATCCGGCGCAGTCGGATCGAAGCCTGCCTTAATACGTAGCGGCTGACCACGCTTGAGCTTTTCGATCAGCTCGGACTCGACCAACAGTTCTTCCGCACCACGTTTAATCAGCGCTAGCTGCTCTTCAACCGACTTCATAACAGACCCGCAAGGCTCAGATTCAAAGGGAACCAACCATACAAGATCGCGCACCAAATACAAGTTTTGCCCGGCGCGCGGACGCCAATCCACGGACAGAGCGTCCGCAGGCTTGCTTCAGAGATGATTTGGTTATATTTTATACAGTTATTTCATCTTCATCATGTCAGTCATCTTTTCCAATTCATCCTTTTTTCAAAGTCAAAACTACCTATGACCACAGAACCGTCTAAAGCGCCGCCGCTTTACCCGAAGACCCACCTGCTTGCTGCAAGTGGCATCGCCGCCCTTCTCAGCCTCGCTCTCCTGGTATTCCCTTCCAGTGATGTTGAAGCCAAAAAGACGACCCTGAGCCTTGAACTGGAAAGCCCTGCTGAACAACTGACACAAGATCAAGACGCCGCCGACGCCGTCCAAGCCACAAATGAGCCGGCAGCCTCCCCATTTGCACAAATCGAAGACAGCGCCGAAGACACCCAGGAAACCGCTCAGGCCGCCCCTGCACCGGTAGTCGAACCGAAGAAAGCCCCCGCCCCAAACCACAAAGAAGTGATCGTTGGTAAAGGCGATACCCTCTCGACCCTGTTCGCTAAGGTGGGTCTGCCGGCCGCTTCGGTACATGACATCCTGGCCAGCGACAAGCAGGCCAAGCAGTTCAGCCAGTTAAAACATGGCCAGAAGCTCGAATTCGAGCTGGGCCCTGACGGCCAACTGACCAACTTGCACAGCAAGCTCAGCGACCTCGAAAGCATCACCCTGACCAAGAATGACAAGGGTTATGTATTCAACCGCGTTACAGCCAAACCGACCGTGCGCTCCGCCTACGTTCATGGTGTGATCAACAGTTCGCTGTCGCAATCCGCCGCTCGCGCCGGCCTGTCCCACAGCCTGACCATGGACATGGCCAGCGTGTTTGGCTATGACGTCGACTTCGCCCAGGACATTCGCCAGGGCGACGAATTCGACGTGATCTACGAACAGAAAGTCGTCAACGGCAAAGCAGTCGGCAATGGTCCGATCCTTTCCGCACGCTTCACCAACCGCGGCAAGACCTACACCGCCGTGCGCTACACCAACAAACAAGGCAACAGCAGCTATTACACGGCTGACGGCAACAGCATGCGCAAGGCGTTCATCCGCACCCCGGTAGACTTCGCCCGCATCAGCTCGAAATTCTCCATGGGCCGCAAACACCCGATCCTGAACAAAATCCGCGCCCACAAAGGCGTCGACTACGCAGCACCACGCGGCACACCGATCAAGGCAACCGGTGACGGCAAAGTGCTGTTGGCCGGTCGTCGCGGCGGCTACGGCAACACGATCATCATCCAGCACGGCAATACCTACCGGACGCTGTACGGCCACATGCAAGGTTTCGCCAAAGGCGTACAGACTGGTGGCAACGTCAAGCAAGGCCAGGTGATCGGCTACATCGGCACCACGGGCCTGTCCACCGGTCCGCACTTGCACTATGAGTTCCAGGTCAATGGCGTACACGTTGATCCACTGGGCCAGAAGCTGCCAATGGCTGATCCGATCGCCAAAGCCGAGCGCTCACGCTTCCTGGCGCAAAGCCAGCCGCTGATGGCACGGATGGACCAAGAGAAGGCCACCATGCTGGCCTCGAGCAAACGCTAAGCCATGACGTTCTATATAGGTGTGATGTCCGGGACCAGCCTCGATGGCCTGGACATTGCGCTGGTCGAACTGACACCGGCGATCAAGCTGATCGCCACGCACTACATCCCCATGCCTGAATCCCTGCGCGCCGAGCTGCTTGGCTTGTGCGCCAGCGGTCCAGACGAGATTGCCCGCTCCGCCATCGCCCAGCAGCACTGGGTAACACTGGCGGCCCAGGGCATTCACACCCTCCTCGACCAGCAGCAGCTCAAACCCCAGGACATTCGTGCGATTGGCAGCCACGGCCAGACCATTCGCCACGAACCGGCACGCGGGTTTACGGTGCAAATCGGCAACCCGGCGCTGCTGACCGAGCTCACTGGCATCACTGTAGTCAGTGACTTTCGCAGCCGCGACGTCGCGGCCGGCGGCCAGGGTGCACCACTGGTTCCGGCCTTCCACGAAGCATTGTTTGAAGCGCAACCCGGCAACCGCGCGGTATTGAATGTCGGCGGCTTCAGCAACCTCAGCCTGATCGAACCCGGCAAACCTGTCGCCGGTTTCGACTGCGGCCCGGGAAATGTGCTGCTGGACGCCTGGATTCACCAGCAACGCGGCGACCACTTTGATCGCGACGGCCAGTGGGCGGCCAGCGGCAAGGTTGAAAAAACCTTGTTGAACGAGTTGCTCAGCGATCCATTCTTCGTGACCAAAGGCCCCAAAAGCACCGGTCGCGAAGTATTCAACCTGCCGTGGCTGGTGCAACACCTGTCGCACTTGCCCGCCTTCGCTGCAGAAGATGTCCAGGCAACCTTGCTTGAACTGACCGCCCTGACCATCGTTGAATCGCTGCAAAGCGCCCAGTCAGATACCCGGGAATTGCTGGTCTGCGGCGGCGGCGCGCATAACGCTGCATTAATGGCGCGTCTGGCGGCCCTGCTACCGAGCGCAAATGTCAGCAGCACTGCGGCTTACGGTGTCGACCCGGACTGGGTCGAAGCAATGGCTTTCGCCTGGCTGGCCCATTGCTGCCTTGAAGGCATCGCGGCCAACCGCCCAAGCGTCACTGGCGCACGCGGCTTGCGCATACTCGGCGCCATCTATCCCGCCTGAACTACCCCGCCTGAATCCCGGACAGCAAAACGCCGCAGGACTGTGAAGCCCTGCGGCGTTTTGTAATACGGTGATACGCAATCAGATCGAGAACGAAGAACCGCAACCACAGGTGGTGCTGGCGTTCGGATTCTTGATCACGAAGCGCGAACCTTCCAGACCTTCCTGGTAATCCACCTCGGCACCGGCCAGGTACTGGAAGCTCATCGGATCAACCACCAGGCTCACGCCTTCGCGCTCGACAATGGTGTCGTCATCGGCCACTTCTTCATCGAAGGTGAAGCCGTACTGGAAACCTGAACAACCACCGCCCGTAACGAATACGCGCAGCTTCAAACGATCATTCCCCTCTTCATCGACCAGGCTCTTCACCTTGTGCGCAGCACCGTGGGTGAATTGCAAAGCCGTGGGGGTGAAGGATTCGACGCTCATGCTAACTATCTCCCGGCGTTACGCCGCCATAATGCGTGATGGCGGGCATTATCCGCTTCTCCTACAAAATCGGTCAACTATTGTTACGGTATATCAATAAGCCCGATTGCCAGTCCGAAATACAAAAAGGCCCGTCAGACGGGCCTTTTTGCCAAGCGCGATATTGCCTTACGGCAGCATCCCCGCATGGGACAGGCCCAAGCGCTCATCCAGACCAAACACGATGTTCAGGTTCTGCACCGCTTGCCCCGACGCGCCCTTGACCAGGTTGTCGATCACGGACAACACCACCACCAGATCACCATCCTGCGGACGATGCACCGCGATTCGGCAAACGTTGGCACCACGCACGCTGCGGGTTTCCGGATGGCTACCGGCCGGCATCACATCGACGAACGGTTCGTTGGCATAACGCTTTTCAAACAGCGCCTGCAGATCCACCGAGCGATCCACGACGGTGGCGTAAAGCGTCGAATGAATCCCGCGAATCATCGGCGTCAGGTGCGGAACGAAGGTCAGGCCAACGTCCTTGCCCGAGGCGCGACGCAGCCCTTGGCGAATTTCCGGCAAATGACGGTGACCTTTGACCGCGTAGGCCTTCATGCTTTCCGATGTCTCGGAGTACAGCGAACCGACAGCAGCACCACGACCGGCACCGCTGACACCGGATTTGCAGTCGGCTATCAGGCGCGAGGTATCCGCCAGACCGGCCTCAAGCAAGGGCAGGAAGCCCAGTTGCGTAGCGGTCGGGTAGCAACCCGGCACGGCGATCAGGCGCGCTTGCTTGATTTGCTCGCGATTGACTTCCGGCAAGCCGTAGACCGCTTCTTCCAGCAACTGCGGCGCGCCGTGTGGCTGACCGTACCATTTGGCCCATTCATCAGCGTCTTGCAGACGGAAGTCCGCCGACAGGTCGATGACCTTGGTCCCGGCCGCCAGCAGTTCACCGGCCAGGGCATGGGCAACACCGTGCGGCGTGGCGAAGAACACCACGTCGCAGGCGCCCAGGGTCTTGATATCTGGAACGCTGAACGCCAAGCCGTCGTAATGGCCTCGCAGGTTCGGGTACATATCAGCCACGGCCAGACCGGCCTCGGATCGGGAAGTGATCACGACCACTTCAGCTTGCGGATGCTGTGCCAACAGACGCAGCAATTCGACACCGGTGTAACCCGTGCCGCCGACGATACCGACCTTGACCATAAACCTGCCCTCAACGAACCCACTGGAAAGCCGTCGATAATAGGGCCCGTATCGTCCTGCGACAACCGGCAAGGTGACGTGCGGGGCCTCAAACTCTACTATCCGGGCTACCGTGAACCTGGGAATAACTAAAAATGCTCTATCTGTGGCTCAAAGCGTTTCATATCGTCAGCATGGTGTGCTGGTTTGCCGGCCTGTTTTACCTGCCGCGCCTGTTCGTCTACCACGCGCAAAGCGAAGACAGCGTCAGCAAGGAGCGCTTCAGCGTCATGGAGCGCAAGTTGTATCGCGGCATCATGGGCCCGGCGATGATCGCCACCCTGGCCTTCGGCATCGCGCTGATCGCCCTTAATCCCAGCATCTTCAGCCAAGGCGCGTGGATTCACGCCAAACTGACTTTGGTGGTCATCCTGATCGGCTACCACCACATGTGCGGCGCGCAGGTAAAACGCTTTGCCCGTGGCGAAAACACCCGCAGCCATGTCTTTTATCGCTGGTTCAATGAAGTGCCGGTTCTGATATTGCTGGCTATCGTAATTCTGGTCGTCGTTCGGCCGTTCTAATCCAATAAGTCACCATTTATCGGGGTACTTCCAATGTCGCTGCCCGCTCTGCTCGAACAACGTTTGCGTCTGCCTGTAGTGGCAGCGCCGATGTTCCTGATTTCCAATCCTCAATTGGTGCTGGCCTGCTGCCGTAATGGCGTAGTGGGCAGCTTTCCTGCGTTGAACCAGCGCGAGAGCAGCGGCTTCAAGGCCTGGCTGGAAGAGATCGAGGCGGGATTGGCGACACTGGAGAGTCCGGCGCCCTACGCGGTGAACCTGATCGTCCACAACAGCAACCCACGACTGCAAGCGGACCTGGAGATCTGCATCGAGCACAAAGTGCCGATCGTGATCACCAGCCTCGGCGCCGTGAAAGAGCTGGTGGACGCGGTGCACAGCTATGGCGGTCTGGTGTTTCACGACGTGACGACCCGTCGTCACGCTGAGAAAGCCGCCGAGGCCGGTGTCGATGGTTTGATCGCCGTGGCCGCCGGTGCCGGGGGGCACGCCGGGACCTGGAGTCCGTTTTCGTTGATTGCCGAAATCCGCCAATTCTTCGACAAGACCCTGCTGCTGGCCGGTTGCCTGAACCACGGCCATGAGATTCTCGCGGCGCAATTGCTCGGCGCGGATTTGGCCTACTTCGGTACGCGATTTATCGGCACCACCGAAAGTCATGCGCCTGACGCCTACAAGCAGATGTTGCTGACTTCCAGAGCGGCGGACATCGTTCATACTCCAGCGGTGTCGGGCGTGCCGGCGAGCTTCATGCGCCAAAGCCTGGAAGCGGCCGGTTTCGACACGGCAGCGCTGCAAGGCAAAGGTGAAGTGAACTTCGGCGCCAAGCTCAAGCCTATAAGTGACGAAGCCAAAGCCTGGAAAACCGTGTGGTCTGCCGGTCAGGGCGTTGGTGAAATCGATGATTTGCCAAGCGTCGATGAATTGGTCACACGGCTCGACGCGGAATACCGCAAGGCGCTGGAGTTGGTAGCCCAACTGCCTAAACGCTGGCCGCGCTGACTGTAAAACTTGGCCAGCCGCTATCGGCTGGCTTTACACTGCCGGGCCGCAACACTCTCTTTTCCAAACCTGCGCGACAAGGATGCCTCGGCTATGAGCGAAAACCGTTTCAAGATTGTGTTCGACGGCGCTCTGCTGCCAGGTGTTGATGTCACCACCGCCAAACTCAATCTCGCCGAACTGTTCAAAAGCGATGTCGCGGCCATTGAACGGCTATTCAGTGGCCGACCGGTGGCACTCAAACGCGACCTGTCGCAACTCGACGCGCAGACTTATCTGCAAGCCCTGACGAAAACCGGCATTGATGCACGCATCGAGGCCGAACCCTCGATAGAGCTGAACCTCGCCGACGTGCACGACCACGTGCCCGCCAGCTACCCACCGGTATCGGCAGACCCTGAATCGCCTTATGCACCGCCGCGGGCCACCGTCGGTGAAGCCCTGCCGGAATTCGCCACCCTCAAGCCGTTCAGCTTCGAAGGGCGGATCGGACGCCTGCGGTTTTTGGCCTGGACCATGGCCCTGACCCTGGTGACGCTGGCCGTGGGCTCGGTGTTTGCCATTCTCGGCCTCGCACTGATCAGCGCGGACTCGACCTCAGGCCTGATTCTCGGCGGCCTGCTGGCGTTTATTCTTCTCGTGGCGCTCGGGTTCGTCAGTATCCAGTTCAGCGTCCAGCGTCCAGCGTCTGCACGATATTGGCTGGTCCGGTTGGTTGTGGCTGTTGAACCTGGTGCCGTTCGTGGGCAGTTTCTTCCCGTTCGTGATCATGGTGGTGCCGGGTAACGAGACCGCCAACCGCTACGGCGCGCCACCTCCGCCGAACAGCACGGCGGTCAAAGTGCTGGCTTCGCTGTGGGTAGCGTTTATCGCGATCATCTTCGTCGGCGCATTGGCCGGTGGCATTACCGCCATCCAGCAAGAGTATGAAAGCGCCGCCGAAACCAGCTACGACAGCGGCTCGGTCACCACTGACGAAGTTGAAGCCGAGCCGGCTGCAGAAGCAGAGCAAGTACCCAATTCCGCAGACGATGAAGCCGAAGAAGCCCCGGCCCCTGTAGACTCTGCGAAAGAATGAACAGCGCTCCCCGCCCGTGACACCTGCGTCGCCGGCGCGGAGCTGTTGCGATGGAGAACTGCATGACCCGTTACGCTCTGATCACTGGCGCTTCCAGCGGCATCGGCCTGGCGATGGCCGAAGCGCTGGCCCGCCGTGGCCGCAGCCTGATTCTGGTGGCCCGACAGCGTGATCAGCTGGAAACAATTGCGATTGAACTGACCCAACGTTTCGGCGTGGAAGTGCTATTCCGCGCCTGTGACCTGGGCGAGCCGTTAAGGCTCTCCGGATTCCTGCTGGAATTGGAAGAAGGCGACCGCCAGATCGATTTGCTGGTGAACTGCGCCGGCATCGGCACGTGCGGCCCTTTCCTGGCCCAGGACTGGATGACCGAGCAGGACCTGATCGAGGTGAACATCCTGGCCCTCACCCGCCTGTGCCACGCCATCGGCAACAGCATGGCCTTGCAGGGCGGCGGGCAGATTTTGAATGTGGCCTCGGTGGCGGCGTTCCATCCCGGCCCGTGGATGAGTACGTATTACGCGAGCAAGGCTTATGTGCTGCACTTTTCCGAAGGCTTGCGCGTCGAACTGAAGAAATGCGCGGTCAAGGTCTCGGTGCTCTGCCCCGGGCCGACCCGCACGGCGTTCTTCCAGACCGCACAACTGAACACCGGCAAACTGGCCGAGAGCAAATTGCTCATGAGCTCCGAGGAAGTCGCGCTGTACACCGTGCGGGCCCTGGCAAAAAACCGCGCCATCATTATTCCCGGCCGACTGAATCGCTGGTTTGCCTTCCTGCCGCGACTCGGCTCGCGCTGGCTGACCCGGACAATCGCAGGCATGGTCAACAAGGCCTACTGCCCGCGCTGAAACCCTTAACAGTAGAAGGCTGGGCTCGGGTCTGACTCAGGCCAGCCAAAACAACGGAGAAAACAGCTGTGGATACTCTGTTCACCAAGATCATCAACCGGGAAATTCCGGCCAAGATCATCTACGAGGACGACCAGGTACTGGCCTTCCACGACATCGCCCCACAGGCCCCGGTGCATTTTCTGGTCATCCCGAAAAAACCGGTGCGCACCCTCAATGACCTGACCGAAGATGACAAGGCACTGGCCGGGCATATTCTGTTCACCGCCCAACGCCTGGCGCTGGAGCTGGGTTGCGAAAAAGGGTTCCGAGTAGTCATGAACTGCAATGAAGAAGGTGGGCAAACTGTCTACCACATCCATATGCACGTGCTGGGTCAACGCCAGATGAACTGGCCGCCGGGCTGATTTTTTGCCTTTGTAGGAGCGAGGCTTGCCCGCGATGGCGTCCGCAAGATCGCCATCGCGGGCAAGCCTTGCTCCTACAGATGATTTTTGCCCCACGTCAGGTTGCATCGGTCAAGGGCAATGACCCAGCGCAAACCTTCCCCGGCCGATTCAGTTAAACTGGCCGCCGAGATTCCTCCCGGAGGTCAGCATGACTACCCAACGTCACTACTCGCCGATTGACCGTCTTCTGCTCCAGGCCGATGCCGCGATGCGTACCTTGTTGCCCTTCAGCGGCCAACCGTACCGTCCGTCACCCGCCATCGTGCAGCCGGAAGCGCAAATGAGCGATGAAGACACCCGGCACGTCGCCGGCCTGATGCGCATCAACCATACCGGCGAAGTCTGCGCCCAGGCGCTGTATCAGGGCCAGGCCTTGACCGCCAAGCTGCCGCACGTGCGCGCCGCCATGGAACATGCCGCTGAAGAAGAAATCGATCACTTGGTGTGGTGCGAACAGCGCATCCAGCAGTTGGGCAGTCACACCAGCATTCTCAATCCGCTGTTCTATGGCATGTCCTTCGGGATCGGTGCTGTCGCCGGGTTGATCAGCGACAAGGTCAGCCTGGGTTTCGTTGCGGCTACCGAGCACCAGGTCTGCAAGCACCTGAACGAACACCTTGAGCAACTGCCGGCCGAGGACGAAAAGTCCCGGGCGATTCTCGAGCAGATGCGCATTGATGAAGAACATCATGCGGAAAGTGCACTGGACGCAGGTGGTTTCCGTTTCCCGGCGCCGGTGAAGTTCGGGATGAGTCTGTTGGCCAAGGTGATGACCAAGAGTACTTACCGGATCTGATCGTAGGAGCAAGGCTTGCCCGCGATGGCGATCTTGAGGACGCTATCGCGAGCAAGCTTTGCTCCTACAAGGGTTCTGCGACAGACATAAAAAAGGCGACTGCCGTGAGGAAGTCGCCTTTTTTGTGCTCGAAAATCTTAGCTCGGCATGTTGCGCGCGTAGAAGATTTCCAGCATTTCGTGTTTCACGCGTTCTGTCACCTGAGCGCGTTGCTCGGAGGACAGGCTGTTGGTGGCATCGCCGAACAGGTAGTTATCCAGTTCGAAGTTCTTCAGCAGCATTTTGGTGTGGAACAGGTTTTCCTGGTACACGTTCACGTCAGTCATCTGGTAACTGTCGCGGGTGTCTTCGGAGAGGTAGTTCTGGATCGAGTTGATCTCGTGGTCGATGAAGTGCTTTTTGCCTTCAACGTCACGGGTGAACCCGCGCACGCGGTAATCCACGGTCACGATGTCCGAATCGAACTGGTGAATCAGGAAATTGAGCGCTTTAAGCGGTGAAATGACACCACAGGTCGACACGTCAATGTCCACACGGAACGTGGCAATACCGTCCACCGGATGGATTTCCGGGTAGGTGTGCACCGTGATGTGGCTCTTGTCGAGGTGGGCCAGGATGATCTCGGGCAACGGGCCCGGGGACTCTTCGATCTGGCTGTCGGTCGGGGTTACCGGCTCTTCAGAGATCAGAATCGTGACGCTGGCGCCCTGTGGGTCGTAGTCCTGACTGGCGATGTTCAGGATGTTGGCACCAATGATATCGACAACTTCTGTGAGGATCTGCGTCAGGCGCTTCGCGTTGTACTCTTCATTGATGTACTCGACGTAAGCCTGCTGGTCTTGCGGGGTTTCCGCGTAGCAGATGTCATAGATGTTGAAGCTCAAGGTCTTTGTCAGGTTATTGAACCCGTGGAGCTTGAGTTTGCTTTTCACCGTTAAAAACTCTCTATGTATTGCGGCCCGGGCCGCGTGATCAAGCATGCCCGTCAGATGCGAACAACGCAGCTGCGTAGGACGGTTAACACCTCTTCGCGATGGCGATTTTGGTTGTCTGTTCGGGTGCGGAGCCTGTCGGGTGACGGGCCACGACCCTGAAAAAAGTGGCGCATTATGCAGACGTCAGCTATGGATCGCCAGAGTCTGCACAGCTTTTATGATAGTTGAATGTCGAATCAGCCGAGTTCGATGATTTCGTAGTCGTGGGTAATGGCTACGCCAGCCGCGCCGAGCATGATCGAGGCCGAGCAATACTTCTCGGCGGACAGTTCGATGGCGCGTTTGACCTGGGCTTCTTTCAAGCCACGGCCCTTGACCACGAAGTGCATATGGATCTTGGTGAAGACCTTTGGATCTTCCGTTGCACGTTCGGCTTCCAGGAAGGCTTCGCAGCTCTCGACCGCCTGGCGGGACTTCTTGAGGATGCTGACCACGTCGAAATTGCTGCAACCACCGACACCCAGCAGGAGCATTTCCATCGGGCGGACACCCAGGTTACGACCGCCGGCCTCGGGAGGACCGTCCATGACCACCACGTGACCGCTGCCGGATTCACCGAGGAACATGGCTTCGCCAGCCCATTGGATGCGTGCCTTCATCGCCAAGACTCCACTGTCTAAAAAAGGGTCGCCAGCTTAGCACAGGGGCCCGTCATGACAGTCCCTCACCTTCCTACGCCGCATGTACCTATGCTGTAGGCAAATTCTCAAATCTTGAAGGAATGTGTCTGTTAAGCTGGCGCCAATTCGCTGGCGCATAGCCAGCCCTGTAACGCCTGTCATCAGCAACTCATAAAAAAACCAACCACACCGTGCAGTCTTTTCGGGATACAACCATGGTTGCTATTACCCCAACACCCAAAATCAAGAACCTCGACAAGCTGTTGATGCACTGCCAGCGCCGTCGTTATGCGGCCAAGAGCAACATCATCTGTGCCGGCGACCGCTCGGACACGCTGTTCTTCATCATCAAGGGCTCGGTCACCATCCTGATCGAGGACGATGACGGCCGCGAGATGATCATTTCCTACCTGAACGCCGGGGACTTTTTCGGTGAACTTGGGCTGTTTGAACAGGCCGGCCTGGAGCAGGAGCGCAGCGCCTGGGTACGCGCCAAGGTCGAATGCGAAGTCGCGGAAATCAGCTACGCGAAATTCCGCGAATTGTCCCAGCAAGATCCAGATATTCTTTACGTACTCAGCGGACAAATCGCACAACGCCTGCGCAACACCACGCGCAAGGTCGGCGATCTGGCGTTCTTCGATGTGACCGGTCGCGTCGCGCGGTGCCTGCTGGAATTGTGCAAGCAGCCGGACGCCATGACCCACCCGGACGGCATGCAAATCAAGGTGACCCGTCAGGAAATCGGGAGGATTGTCGGGTGTTCCCGGGAGATGGTCGGTCGCGTGCTCAAGGACCTTGAAGAACGCAACCTGGTGGATGTCAAAGGCAAGACCATGGTGGTCTTCGGCACGCGTTAAGCCTCGAACATCTCGCCCAGCAACTGGCGGTACAGCGCGTCGAGGCGTGCCAGCGCATCGGGGGCGGCAAACTTTTCATGCAGCGCGATGTGGCTTTCGGCCCGAACTCGCTGATCCAGACCGCACGCCTCATTGAAGCGGTTAACCGCCGCGACCATCGACTCCCGCTCGTTATCCAGCAGCAACGCCCCGTGCACCAACCCGACCGGACGCGTACCGCCCTTGCTCTGCCGCCAGCGCTGGGCGGTGCCGACCATTTTGCGACCATCAAGGTTGACGTTGAAGCGGCCATCACAGAAAGCGCCTTCGACTTCGCCCAGCGACGAGACACCGCCCAACTCATCAAGTAGCTGACAAATCGGATCGCAGAGGCGGCGATAGGCGGTTTCGATACGGTTCTGATCACCTTCGCTGCGGGGTGCTGCGTAGACCAGTGCGATGTTGATTG
Source organism: Janthinobacterium sp. LPB2021202312-11-4 (assembly GCF_037049705.1). Lineage (NCBI taxonomy): Bacteria > Pseudomonadati > Pseudomonadota > Betaproteobacteria > Burkholderiales > Oxalobacteraceae > Janthinobacterium > Janthinobacterium sp. LPB2021202312-11-4. The sequence continues at coordinate 13,236 of NZ_JBAGKV010000001.1, forward strand.
TCGAGGACGACTGCGGGACCGGTTCGCCGCCGGTTTCGCGCAGCAGCACAGGCCAACCCGCAGCGGCTGAGACTTCACACGCGGCTTCGAATCCCGGCAAGCGATTCAAACGACGCGGCATGACCAGCGCGCGGTCACTCGGCTGCCAGAACAGCAGGCCGAATTCTGAAGAGCCGGTGCAGACTTCGGCCAGCAGATCCTGTTCGGAGAGTAAGCCGGCTTCGGTTGTTAGAGAGGTAATCAGAGTCATAAGGAGTTCCGTAGGACCTTAAGTCTGTGGTGAGTCTTCTACCGTCTTCGCGAGCAAGCCCGCTCCCACATTAGCTCTGTGTACACAGGTCAAATGTGGGAGTGGGCTTGCTCGCGAAGGCAGCGACTCGGTCTAACTGTACTCAGTCGAGTGTAGAACCACTCACCGCCGAGCCACGCTCCGGGAAGAACAGACGCTGCAACTCAGTACCCGGGCTTTCCGCGCGCATGAACGCTTCGCCGACCAGGAAGGCGTACACGTCGCTGATTTCCATCAGCTCGACGTCGGCCCGGTTGAAAATCCCGCTTTCGGTAATCACCAGGCGATCACGGGGGATGCGCGGCAACAGGTCGAGGGTGTTTTCCAGGCTGACTTCAAAGGTGTGCAGGTTACGGTTGTTCACGCCTACCAGCGGCGTGTCGAGGGTTTTCAAGGCCCGCTCCAACTCGTCGCCATCGTGGACTTCCACCAGCACATCGAGGCCAACGCTTTTGGCCACGGCGGCCAGCTCGGCCATTTTCACGTCGTCCAGTGCGGAGACGATCAACAGCACGCAGTCAGCGCCCAGGGCACGGGCTTCGACGATCTGGTACGGATCGATCATGAAGTCCTTGCGGATCACCGGCAGCTTGCACGCGGCGCGGGCCTGTTGCAGGTAGGCGTCGGCGCCCTGGAAGTAATCGATATCGGTCAACACCGAGAGGCAGGTGGCGCCGCCCTTCTCGTAGCTTTTGGCAATGTCGGCAGGCACGAAGTTCGCGCAGATCACGCCTTTGCTCGGCGAGGCTTTTTTGATTTCAGCAATCACCGCCGGTTGCTTGAGCTTGGCCTGAGCGATCAATGCCTTGGCAAAACCACGGGGTGCATCGGCTGCCTTGGCCAGGCTTTCCAGCTCGGCCAGGCTCACACGGGCGCTACGCTCGGCAACTTCCTGGACTTTGCGGGCCAGAATGTTTTCCAGAACCGTCGGTACACTCATCCCTCATTCTCCACTCGAAATACCGCGGTAAACGCACCCAGCTCCTCGAGTTTTTCCCGAGCGAGGCCGGTGTGCAGCGCGTCGTGCGCCAGGGCAACGCCCTCTTTCAAACTGGTTGCATGGTCGGCGGCATACAGCGCGGCACCGGCATTGAGCACGATCATCTCGGCGGCTTTCTGGCCGTTCTCGGTCTTGCGCTTGCCCAAGGCATCGCGAATCAGCTCAAGCGAAGCGGCCGGGCTGTCGACGGCCAGGCCGTGCAGGCTCTGGCTCTTCATGCCCAAGTCTTCCGGCTCGACCCAATATTCGGTGATCTGATCGTTCTTCAGTTCTGCCACGAAAGTCGGCGCCGCCAGGCTGAACTCATCCAGGCCATCCTTCGAATGCACCACCAAGACATGTTTACTGCCCAGACGTTGCAAGACTTCAGCCAATGGCCGGCACAGGGCCGGGTTGAACACGCCCACCACCTGATGTTTCACGCCAGCCGGATTCGTAAGCGGGCCGAGCATGTTGAACAGGGTACGCAGGCCAAGGTCCTTGCGCGGGCCGGCGGCGTACTTCATGGCGCTGTGGTGAGTCTGGGCGAACATGAAACCGATGCCGACGTTATCGATGCAGCGTGCCACCTGGACCGGCGTCAGGTTCAGGTAGATCCCGGCCGCCTCCAGCAAGTCGGCGCTGCCGCTTTTGCCCGAGACTGCACGGTTACCGTGCTTGGCCACCGTGCAACCGGCCGCCGCGACCACGAAGGATGAGGCGGTCGAGACGTTGAAAATATTCGCACCGTCACCGCCGGTGCCCACCACATCGACGACGCCGTCGAGGGTCTTGAGTTCGACCTTGTCCGCCAGTTCACGCATGACCGACACCGCGCCGACGATTTCGTCGATGCTTTCGCTCTTCATGCGCATGGCCATCATGAACGCGCCGATCTGCGCATCCGTGCATTGCCCGGTCATGATTTCGCGCATCACATCACGCATTTCATCGGTGCTGAGGTCGAGGTGATCGACGATACGGCCCAGGGCTGTCTTGATATTCATGAAAAGTCCTTAGCGCGTGCCGCCGGTTTGTTTGAGGAAGTTAGCGAACAGCTCGTGGCCCTGCTCGGTGAGGATCGATTCAGGGTGAAACTGCACCCCTTCGATGTTCAGCGTCTTGTGGCGCAGGCCCATGATTTCATCAACCGAACCGTCTTCGAGCTGGGTCCACGCGGTCAGCTCCAGGCAGTCCGGCAGGGTTTCGCGCTTGACGATCAGCGAATGGTAGCGGGTCACCGTCAATGGCCGATTCAGGCCTTCGAAAACGCCCTTGTCCTCGTGGAATACCGGACTAGTCTTACCGTGCATGACCTGACGGGCGCGCACTACATCACCGCCAAAGGCCTGGCCGATGGATTGGTGACCGAGGCAGACGCCGAGGATCGGCAACTTGCCGGCGAAGTGTTTGATCGCGGCGATGGAGATGCCCGCCTCAGTCGGGGTGCAAGGACCGGGGGACACGACGATGCGCTCAGGGTTGAGGGCTTCGATTTCGGCAATGGTGAGTTCATCGTTGCGCACGACTTTGACCTGGGAGCCGAGCTCACCGAGGTACTGCACAACGTTGTAAGTAAAGGAGTCGTAGTTGTCGATCATCAGCAACATGGCGTGGAACCTCTTGAATTCACTGACTTTTAAGACGGCCTTCAAATGATTTACCCGCAGTGCGCTGCGTTTTGTCAGGTGCCGGAGTAGCGCCTGCAAAGCAGTATTTGAAACGGGTAAAGAAGGCAAAGCGGTACAGGTCCGGCGGAGCCGGCAAAAGAATTCAGGCGCGCCAACGCCAGCGGGCGTGTGCCTTGATGACTTGATCCAGGAGTTTGCTGATGATCAACACGGAGAAGGTCTCATTTATACGTCTCGGCACAGTAACTTAGCTGGGCAGAGCGTGCAATATGGCCGAGGTCACGGCTTGCGAAACAAACCAGGGGTTCGCGACAGATGGCAAAAGGCCGGGAGTTTTTGGTACTGTCGTTTCGTTCACTACAACAATAAATAAACGGACTTGCTCATGATCAAACAGACGTTGTTTGTACCACTCGCCAGTTGCCTGCTCGCCATGGCCTGCGCCCAGGCGAATGCGGCGCCCAATCCTTACACGAACTTCGTCGTTTTCGGCGACAGCCTCAACGATGCCGGTACGTTTGCCGACACCGGCGGGCCTGCCGGGGCCACCCAGCGTTACACCAACCGCGTCGGCCCGCTTTACACGGACGGCAGCGGCGAAAACCGCTCGCTGAACGCCACGCAGATTCTGGGCGCAAAACTGGGTTACTCAGCCGACCAGACCGCGTCCTCGTCCTCGGCGGTACGCGCCAGCGAAGGCCTGCCCGACGGCAACAACTGGGCGGTCGGCGGCTATCGCACCGACCAGATCCTTGACTCGATCACCGGCACATCCGCCACTGGCGAGCGCACCCGCGCCGGGTATCTGCCGTCGAACAACTTCCGCGCCGACCCGAATGCGCTGTATTACCTCTCGGGCGGTGGCAACGACTTTCTTCAGGGTCGTGTGACCAGCCTGCCGCAAGCCAGCGCCGCCGCCGATCGTCTGGCCAGCAGCGTACAAACCCTGCAAACGGCGGGTGCCCGCTACATCATGGTCTGGCTGCTGCCGGACATCGGCTTTACCCCGGCCTTCAACGGCTCGCCCCTGCAAGCGTTCACGACCCAGCTCAGCAACCAGTTCAACACCGAACTGGTGAGCCAGTTGCAGGGCATCAACGCCAACATCATCCCGCTGAACATCCCGGTTCTGCTCAAAGAGACGTTCGCCAACCCGGGCCAGTTCGGCCTGGCCACCGACCAGAACCTGAGCGCCACTTGCTTTAGCGGCGACGGTTGCACCGCCAACGCCCGTTACGGGATCAACAGTGCGACCCCGGACCCGACCAAGCTGATCTACAACGATTCGGTCCACCCGACCGAAGCCGGGCAGCGCCTGATTGCCGATTACGCCTACTCCCTTCTATCCGCGCCATGGGAAGCCAGCCTGTTGCCGGAAATGGCCCAAGGCACATTGCGCTCCCATCAGGATGAGTTGCGCAACCAGTGGCTGGCGGATTGGGAGAACTGGCAAGGCGTCGGCCAGTGGCGAGCGATTGTCGCCGCCGGCGGCCAACACCAGGATTTCGACAGCCAGCGCAGCGGCGCCAGTGCTGACGGCAATGGCGCCAACCTGAACATCGGTGGCAGCTACCGGCTCAACGACGCCTGGCGCGTAGGTTTGGCGGCGGGTTTCTACAACCAGAAGCTTGAAGCAGGCAGTAACGATTCGGACTACAAGCTCAACACGTACATGGGCACCGCATTCGCCCAGTACCAGCAGAACCGCTGGTGGGGTGACGCCGCAGTGACCGCCGGGCATCTGGACTACAACAGCCTGAAACGTAAATTCCAGCTAGGCGTTAATGAGCGCGGGGAGAAAGGCGATACCGACGGTTACCTGGTCGCCCTCAGCGGTCGTGTGGGTTACGACATCGCGCCAGAGGCGAGCAGCCCATGGCACTTGTCGCCGTTCGTGAGCGCCGACTTCGCCAAGGTGGAAGTCGATGGTTACTCGGAAAACGGGGCTGATGCCACGGCGCTGACCTTTGATGACCAGTCGCGCATCTCCCGGCGACTTGGCCTCGGTATCCAGGGCAAGTACCAGATCACCCCGCAGACCCAGGTATTCGGTGAATTCGCCCACGAACGTGAGTACAACGACGACACCCAGGACGTGACCATGAACCTCAACAGCCTGCCGGGCAATCGCTACACCCTGGCCGGCTACACCCCGCAGACCAACCTGAACCGCCTGAACCTGGGCGTGAGCCACAACCTCACCAAGGAACTGGCACTGCGCGCCAGCTACGACATTCGCCGGGATGATGACTTTACCCAGCAGGGCGTTAACTTGGGGGTCAGCCTGGACTTCTAAAACGAAAGATCAAAAGATCGCAGCCTTCGCCAGCTCCTACGGGTTTAGTCCGATTCCCTGTAGGAGCTGGCGCAGCCTGCGATCTTTTGGCGGCATGAAATTGCAGGCATAAAAAACGCGGCGCCCTCACAGGCGCCGCGTTTTTTTGCTGAAGAAGCCCCTGTGGGAGCTCAACTGTCGGGGGTTTGCTCGGCCAATGCTACGGCGCGGAACATCGCGCGGCGCTTGTTCAGGGTTTCTTCCCATTCCAGCGCCGGCACCGAGTCAGCGACGATGCCGCCGCCGGCCTGCACGTGCAGTTCGCCGTCCTTGATCACCGCCGTGCGGATCGCAATCGCAGTGTCCATGTTGCCGTTCCAGGCGAAGTAACCAACCGCCCCGCCGTAGACACCACGCTTGACCGGCTCCAGTTCGTCGATGATCTCCATCGCGCGAATCTTCGGTGCACCAGACAAGGTACCCGCCGGCAGAATCGCCCGCAGTGCGTCCATCGCCGTCAGCCCGGCCTTCAATTGCCCGGTGACGTTGGACACGATGTGCATCACGTTGGAATACCGCTCGATGACCATTTTCTCGGTGAGCTTCACCGAACCGATTTCCGACACCCGGCCCGTGTCGTTACGCCCCAGATCGATGAGCATCAAGTGCTCGGCGATTTCCTTGTCGTCCGACAGCAGGTCTTTTTCCAGCGCCAGGTCCGCCTCTTCGTTGGCCCCGCGTGGGCGGGTGCCGGCAATCGGGCGCACGGTGATCAAGTTGTCTTCGACCCGCACCAGCACTTCCGGCGAACTGCCGACGACATGGAAGTCGCCGAAGTTGAAGAAGTACATGTAAGGCGTCGGGTTGAAGCAGCGCAGCGCCCGGTACAGATCGATGGGCGCTGCCTTGAAGTCGATCGACATACGCTGGGACGGCACGACCTGCATGCAGTCACCGGCCAGGATGTATTCCTTGATGGTGTCGACGGCTTTTTCGTAATCGTCCTGGGTGAAGCTCGAACGGAACACCGGGTCAGCAGATTGTTGCTTGCTGAAATCCAGGCCACGGCGCGGGGTGATCGGCTGGCGCAGTTGCTCCAGCAGGGCTTCCAGGCGCGCCTGGCCTTGCTCGAAGGCATCGGCCTGCGCCGGGTCGGCCAGAACGATTGCGTGCATCTTGCCGGCGAGGTTGTCGAACACCACTACAGCGTCGGACACCATCAGCAGAATGTCCGGCACGCCCAGCGGATCAGGGTTCGGGCATTTGCCCAGACGTTTCTCCACATAACGCACGCAGTCATAACCGAAGTAACCCACCAGACCGCCATTGAAGCGCGGCAGGCCTGGGATGGTCGGGACGTTGTAACGAGCCTTGAATTCTTCGACGAAGGCCAGTGGATCTTCGGCTTCAAGGCTTTCGATCTCGACGCCGTCATGGGTCACGCTGATGCGGTGATCATGAACCCGCAACACCGTGCGGCACGGCAGGCCGATGATCGAGTAACGCCCCCACTTCTCCCCGCCCTGTACGGATTCCAGCAGGTAGGAGTTGGGCTGATCGGCCAGTTTCAGGTAGATCGACAGCGGCGTGTCGAAGTCGGCCAGGGTTTCACAGGCCATCGGGATACGGTTGTAGCCGGCAGCGGCCAAACGCAGGAATTCTTCGCGGATCATGGGGTAGCCTCGTGGCTTGAGGGTCTAACAGTCAGGTATGCAAACGCGCCGGGATGCCGGCCAGGAACAAGTCAGGCGCGCCAACGCCAGCGGGCCAGGGCCTTGATGACTTTCATCCAGAGTTTGCGAGTGACCACCACGATGGCGTTTCCAGCAGGGGGTTGAACAGCGTCGGGCAACGTTATCTCAGCGGCCGGGTCCAGGCAACCGGGAATTAGCTTGCGCAGATCGTCAATCACCAGCGCCGGCGACTCTTCGGCAATCGGCCGGCCATGGTTGTAGCCGTAACTCAGGGCCACACACTTGACCCCCGCCGCTTTCGCCGCCAGCACGTCACTGCGCGAATCGCCGACAAACAACGATTGCGAGGCCGGGATGTTGGCCATTTTCATCACGAAAAACAGCGCCGCCGGATCGGGCTTCTTCTGCGGCAAGGTGTCGCCGCCGATGATCCATTTGAAGTAGCGCCCGATCTTCATCTGATCCAGCAGCGGCGCGACAAAGCGCTCCGGCTTGTTGGTGATCAGCGCCATCTCGACGCCTTGCTTGTGCAGCCACTTCAGGGTGTCGCGCACGCCGGGATAGACCACGGTCAATTCATGGCTCTCGCTGTAAGCCTCCATGAAAATCTCCAGCGCGCCTTCGGCCTCGCCATCATCCACCGCAGAATGGTCGATGCCACCGGCCAGCGCACGACGCACCAGTACCGGCGCGCCGTTGCCGACCCACTCGCGCACCGACTCAAGCCCGGCGGGCTCGCGGCCCATCTTGAGCAGCATGTTATCCACGGCAACCGCGAGGTCGGGGACCGAATCGATCAGCGTGCCATCCAGATCGAACATCACCAGTCGCGGCAGACGCCCCGGGAACAGCTGCTCAAAGCCACTCATGGACGAGCCAGCGCCAGTTCGGAACGCATCTTCTCGATCACTTCCTGGTAGTTCGGCGCATTGAAGATCGCCGAGCCGGCCACAAAGGTGTCGGCGCCCGCAGCGGCGATTTCACGAATGTTGTTCACATTCACGCCGCCGTCGATTTCCAGGCGAATGTCGCGGCCGGACGCATCGATCAGCGCACGGGCCTGACGCAGTTTGTCGAGGGTGCCGGGAATGAACTTCTGCCCGCCGAAGCCCGGGTTGACGCTCATCAGCAAGATCATGTCGACCTTGTCCATCACGTATTCGAGCACGCTCAGCGGCGTGGCCGGGTTGAACACCAGGCCCGCCTTGCAGCCGCCTTCGCGGATCAGTTGCAGGGAACGGTCGACGTGTTGCGTGGCTTCCGGGTGGAAGGTTATGTAGGTCGCGCCGGCCTCGATGAAGTCGCCGACGATGCGATCCACCGGGCTGACCATCAAGTGGGCATCGATCGGCGCGGTCACGCCGTACTTGCGCAATGCTGCGCAGACCATCGGGCCGATGGTCAGGTTCGGCACGTAGTGGTTGTCCATGACATCGAAGTGCACGAAGTCGGCGCCAGCGGCCAGGACGTTGTCCACTTCCTCACCCAGGCGGGCGAAGTCGGCGGAGAGAATCGACGGAGCAATTACGAAGGGCTGCATGACGCACCTTTTCTGAGCAAAATCACGATGGCGCGCATTGTATACCTCATGCTTTGACGCGCGCACTGTGACCGCGATGATTGGGGCTGCCTTCGATCAATACGAGGCCACAGGCTCTAGTACGCCGCCCGGTAGATCTTCTCGATATCGACGGCACTCAATTTGCGCGGATTGTTGCGCATCAAGCGCTCGATCCCCGCCGCTTCCACCGCCATGGCCGGAATCGCGTCCTCGGGCACACCGAAGCTGCGCAGGCCCAGGGGAATTTCCACTGCCAGGCACAACGCGGTCATCGCCTCCACCGCTTTGTCCGCCGCATCGGTGGCGCTCAGGTGCGCGGTTTTCACGCCCATGGCCTCGGCAATATCCTGCATGCGTTCGACGCAGGCCATTTTGTTCCAGGTCATGACGTACGGCAGCAACAAGGCGTTGCTGACACCGTGGGCAATGTTGAACCGCCCGCCCAGCGGATACGCCAGCGCATGCACCGCGCCGACCCCGGCATTGCCGAACGCCATGCCGGCCATCAGGCTGGCAGTGGCCATGTCTTCCCGGGCTTGCAGGTTGGCCGGGTTGGCGTAGGCCTTGGGCAGCGCCTGGGTAATCAGCTTGATTGCGCCAATGGCCAGGGCATTGGTGATCGCCGAGGCATTCAGCGACAGATAAGACTCAATGGCGTGTACCAGCGCATCGACACCACTGGCGGCGGTGACACTGCGCGGGCAGGTCAGGGTCATTTGCGGGCTGACCAGCGCCACGTCCGGTAATAGATAGTCGCTGACGATGCCTTTCTTCAGTTGCGCGACCTTGTCGGAGAGGATCGCCACGTTGGTGACTTCCGAACCGGTGCCGGCGGTGGTCGGGATGGCGATCAGCGGCGGGCCTTTGCGCGGCACTTGATCGACGCCGAACAAATCTTCCAGCGCCCCGTGGTAACCGGCATACGCCGCCACGCTTTTGGCGATGTCGATGGCACTGCCGCCGCCGAGGCCGATCAACCCGTCATGCCCGCCTTCGCGGTAGACGCGCATGCAGTCTTCGACGATGGCGATTTCCGGGTCGGGCAGTACGCGGTCGAAAATTTCATAGGCTCGATCGCCCAGATGCGCCAGCGCCAGCTCGACCGTGCCGGATTTGACCAGGGCGGCGTCGGTGACGATCAGCGGGTTGTCGATGTCCAGGCGAGTCAGTTCCGCCGCCAGTTGCTCGATGGCACCGGCGCCGGTGATCAGTTTGTGGGCAATTTTGAAAGAGGAAAGACTCATGTGCGCAGCCTCTTATCGATAGGGGAGCTGGGCACAATAGTAGCTGGGGATTGGGGTTTGTCTGTTATTCAGCCAATGAATGATCAACCACCGCGAAACCACACCCCTGTAGGAGCTGCCGAGAGAAACGAGGCTGCGATCTTTTGACTTTGATTTTTTAAAAACAAGATCAAAAGATCGCAGCCTCGTTTCTCTCGGCAGCTCCTACACAGCGCCTACGGATGACTGCGTCAGACCTGCGCAGTACGCAGTTTCTCGCTGCGCCCACGCAGCCATTCCAGGGTCAGCAACAGGATCACCGAGAAGGCAATCAGCAGCGTCGCGGCGGCGGCGATGGTCGGGCTGAGGTTTTCGCGGATGCCGCTGAACATCTGCCGTGGCAAGGTCGCTTGTTCAGGGCCGGCGAGGAACAGCGTCACCACCACTTCATCGAACGAAGTGGCGAAGGCAAACAACGCCCCGGAGATTACACCCGGCGCAATCAGCGGCAAGGTCACCCGACGGAATGCGGTCAGCGGCGAAGCACCAAGGCTGGCAGCGGCGCGCACCAGGTTGTGGTTAAAGCCCTGCAACGTCGCCGACACCGTGATGATCACAAACGGCACACCCAACACGGCGTGGACCACGATCAGCGAGAAGAAGCTGTTACCCAGGCCCAGCGGCGCGAAGAACAGATAACTGGCCACACCAATGATCACCACCGGCACCACCATCGGCGAAATCACCAGGGCCATCACCAGCGCTTTACCGGGGAAGTCGCCACGGGTCAGGCCAATCGCCGCCAACGTGCCGAACACCATCGCCAGCACCGTGGCCGCCGGGGCGACGATGATGCTGTTCTTCAAGGCGCGCATCCATTCCGCCGAGGCGAAGAAGTCCTGATACCAGTGCAGCGAGAAGCCCTGCAGCGGATACACCAGGAAACTGCCCGAGTTGAACGACAGCGGAATGATCACCAGCACCGGCAGGATCAGGAACAACAGAATCAAGCCGCAGAGAATCCGCAAGCTGTAGAACCACACCCGCTCAACGGGCGACATATAAGGACTCAGCATTTCGATTCTCCCCTTAGCTCAGGCGCAGGCGACTGGCGCCCACCAGCCAGCTGTAAATCAGATAAAGCACCACGGTCGCCAACAGCAGCAGCCCACCGAGTGCGGTCGCCATGCCCCAGTTGATGCTGGTGTTGGTGTAGAAGGCGACGAAGTAACTGACCATCTGATCGTTCGGGCTGCCCAGCAACGCCGGGGTGATGTAGTAGCCGATGGCGAGAATGAACACCAACAGGCAACCGGCGCCGACACCGGCATAGGTCTGCGGGAAGTACACCCGCCAGAAACTCGCGAACGGGTGGCAACCGAGGGAAATCGCGGCGCGCATGTAGGTCGGCGAAATGCCTTTCATCACGCTGTAGATCGGCAGAATCATGAACGGCAGCAGGATGTGCACCATCGAGATGTAGACCCCGGTGCGGTTGAATACCAGCTCCAGCGGCTTATCGATGATGCCCATGGCCATCAGGCCGCTGTTGATCAACCCGCCCGATTGCAGCAACACAATCCACGCGGCGACGCGCACCAGGATCGACGTCCAGAACGGCAGCAGCACCAGAATCATCAGCAGGTTGCTTTGACGGGACGGCAGGTTCGCCAACAGGTAAGCCAACGGGTACGCCAGCAACAGGCAGACCACGGTGATGACCAGGCCCATCCAGAAGGTGCGGGCGAAGATGTCGAGGTAAATCGCCTGATCGGGGGTCGCCGGGGCCACTTCGCCGAGGTCGTCGATGCGGTGATCGACCGCCGCCAGCAAGTAGTAAGGCGTGATGCTGCTGGTGTTGCGGCGCACCGCTTGCCAATAGGCCGGATCACCCCAGCGTTCGTCGAGGCCTTCCAGCGCTTCTTTATAAGAGGCCGGTTCGGTGGCGAACGGCAAGGCGCGGGCGGTTTTGGTCAGCAGGCTGCGGTAGCCGGCCAACTCCATGTTCAAGCGCTTGGACAGGTCGCCCAAGGTTTGATTCTTGCGGGCTTCCGCGAGGTCTTCGCTGGCGGCCTTGTAAACCGGTTCAGCGGGCAGGCCACGGCCGTCCCAACTGGCGATAGCCGTCACGGTGCGCGGCATGCCGCCGACCACTTCCGGGTTACCGACGCTTTTGTAGAGCAGCGCCACGATCGGCACCAGGAACACCAGCAACAGAAACAGCACCAGCGGCGCAATCAAGGCCTGGGCCTTCCAGCGATTGATCCGCTCGGCGTGCTTGAGCCGTTGCTTCAAGGTGGGGTCAGTGCCCGCGTTCAGGGGAACGGCGATAGCCATGGCGTACTCCGGAAATCTTTGGATGGGCGGCATCACTTAACGGTGATGCCGCGTTACATCAATGCTCTTGGATCAAACACGGACGCTGTAGGAGCTGGCGCAGCCTGCGATCTTTTGGCGGCCTTGAGGCCGCCGAAGATCGAGATCAAAAGATCCCGGCCTTCGCCAGCGCCTACAGCTAGCCTGCGATCTTTTTACGGTCCTGAGACCGCTGAAGATCAAGATCAAAAGATCGCAGCCTTCGGCAGCTCCTACTTGGCAGCCCAGGAATTGAAGCGCTGTTCCAGTTGCTCGCCGTTGTCAGCCCAGAAGCTGACGTCGATCTGCACCTGGTTGGCGATGTTTTCCGGGGTGGTCGGCATGTCTTTCAACACGTCCTTGGCCAGCAACGGTACGGCTTGGGTGTTGGCCGGGCCGTAAGCGATGTTTTCCGAGTAGATCTGCTGCTGCTGCGGCATGACCGAGTACGCGATGAATTTCTTCGCCGCTTCGGCACGGGTTTTATCCAGGCCTTTTGGAATTGCCCACGCGTCGAAGTCGTAGATCCCGCCGTTCCACACCACTTTCAGGTTGCTTTCTTTCTGTACCGCAGCGATCCGGCCGTTGTAGGCCGAGCTCATGACCACGTCACCGGAAGCGAGGTATTGCGGCGGTTGCGCGCCGGCTTCCCACCACTGGATGTTCGGCTTGAGCTCATCGAGTTTCTTGAATGCGCGGTCCTGACCATCCTTGCCGGCCAGTACTTTGTAGACGTCTTTCGGCGCAACGCCGTCGGCCATCAAAGCGAATTCCAGGGTGTACTTGGCGCCTTTACGCAGGCCACGCTTGCCAGGGAATTTCTTGGTGTCCCAGAAATCCACCCAACTGGTTGGCGCGGAGGCCAGTTTGTCGGCGTTGTAGGCCAACACGGTCGACCAGACGAAGAAGCCCACGCCGCACGGCTGGATCGCGCCTTTGACGTAGTCTTCGGTCTTGCCGAACAACTTCGGATCGAGCTGCTCGAACATGTCTTCGTCGCAACCACGGGACAGTTCTGGCGATTCAACTTCTACCAGGTCCCAGGACACGCTCTTGGTATCGACCATGGCTTTGACTTTGGCCATTTCGCCGTTGTACTCGCCGGCTACGATCTTGCCGTTGCCTGCCGCTTCCCACGGTGCGTAGAAGGCTTTGACTTGCGCTGCCTTGTTCGCCCCGCCAAAGGACACCACGGTCAGGTCCGGGCCCGCCGCCATCGCGTGTGCCGCACCGATCATGCCCATGACCAAAGCGGTTAATTTCAGGGATCTCAACATTTATTGTTCTCTCCACGTGCAGGGTTGGTGTTGGTGTAGCCGGGGCGATCAGTTCGCCTCTAGAAGGGGATCGAGCGCGCGAACGTGCTCGACCTGCCAGCCAAGCGGAACCACGTCGCCGACCGCGAGCGCAGGATCGAGCTCGGCAATCGGTTGTTTCACAAAGAAGTCGGTCTTACCGCAGACTTCCAGGCGAACCCGGACGTGGTCGCCCAGATAGATGAATTCCGCCACCCTCCCTGAGAAGCGGTTGACGCAGGACTCGCTCGAACCATTGAGGCTCACGCGTTCCGGACGAATCGACAGCGTGACGGGTTCGCCGGTCTTGCCGACGTTGACCGCCAGGGCTTCAACCTTTTCCCCGCGTCCGAGTTCAACAATGCAGCGGTCGCCGGTCTGGCTGTGCAAACGGCCGTTGAGGCGGTTGTTCTCGCCGATGAAGTTGGCGACGAAGGTGTTCTTCGGTTCTTCGTAGAGGGTGCGCGGCGGGGCGATCTGCTGGATTTCGCCTTGGTGGAACACCGCCACACGGTCGGACATGGTCAGGGCTTCGCCCTGGTCGTGGGTCACGTAGACCACGGTCACGCCGAGGCGCTGGTGCAGGTGTTTGATTTCCATCTGCATGTGTTCACGCAGTTGCTTATCCAATGCGCCGAGGGGTTCGTCCATCAGCACCAGTTGCGGTTCGAACACCAGGGCACGGGCCAGGGCCACACGCTGTTGCTGACCACCGGACAGTTGCGCCGGGTAGCGCTGGGCGAAGGCGTCGAGCTGGACCATGCTCAGGACTTTCTTGACCCGGTCACTGACGTCGCTCTTGTTCAAGCCACGCACCGTCAGCGGGAACGCGAGGTTCTCGGACACGGTCATGTGCGGGAACAGTGCGTAGTTCTGGAACACCATGCCGATGTCACGCTTGTGCGGCGGCACGTTGTTGATGGAGCGCCCGGCCAGCAGGATTTCGCCGGCGGTCGGGGTTTCGAAACCGGCGAGCATCATCAGACTGGTGGTCTTGCCGGAGCCGGACGGCCCGAGCAAGGTGAGGAATTCGCCTTTGCGAATGTCCAGGTTGAGGTCTTTGACGATCAGGTTCTCGCCGTCGTAGCTCTTTTGCACTCCACGAAAGCTGACCAGAATGTCATTGGCCCCTGCACTTGAATCGACCTGGCTCATACCCACACCTTTGTTGTTGATGACTGCTTGTGGGACTAAGCCTAGTGGACGCTGGAGACCACGCAAATCGGGACGCAGGAGAGAATCGCCTCAGCCGGATGGAAGATTGGGTGTAGGGATTGCCCTACAAGCATGGCGCGCTTGGGTAAGCGCAGCGGCAAGCGACAAGCGACAAGCCGCAAGAACAGGCAAAAGCGGATTGGCGGGGTGTCGCAAATGGATATGACAACACAATCCCCGTAGGAGCTGCCGAAGGCTGCGATCTTTTGATCTTGATCTTCAGCGATCCTGAGGGCGCCAAAAGATCGCAGCCTTCGTCAGCTCCTACGGGGACCGCGCCCGCTTTAGAGGAGTTTATGTTCCATCGCGTACTTCACCAGTTCCGCCAGGGAAGTGATGTTGAGTTTCTGCATCAGCCGCGCTTTGTGGGTGCTGATGGTTTTGCTGCTCAGGGCCAGTTGCTGGGCGATGTCGTTGACGTTCGCGCCCTGGGCCAGCCGCTCGAACACCGAAAACTCGCGCTCCGACAATAAGGAGTGCAGCGGGCGCGAATCGGTCAGGCCGACTTCGAAGACCATGCGGTCGGCCAGGTCTGGGTCGATGTACCGCCCACCCGCCGCGACTTTGCGAATCGCCGTCAGCAACAAGGCCGGATCGCTGTCCTTGGTCGCGTACCCGGCGGCGCCCACCTTCAAGGCACGGGCAGCCATTTGTGCTTCATCGTGCATCGACAGCACCAGGATCGCCGGTGGATTGTTCAGCGCACGAATGCGTGGGATCGCCTCCAGGCCATTGACCCCAGGCATGGAGATATCCAGCAACACCACTTCGCAGGGCACGTGCCGCAGGGTTTCGAGCAACTGCTCGCCATTACTCGCCTCCCCCACCACCAGCAAGTCCTTGGCCAGGCCGATCAATTGCTTGATGCCTTCACGGACGATGGTGTGGTCTTCGGCTACCAGTACACGGATCACTTGCCTCTCCTCATTAAATGCGTTGATGCCGAAAAGATCGCAGCCTACGCCGAACGCATATCCCTGTAGGAGCTGCCGCAGGCTGCGATCTTTTAACGATCCAAAGGCACACGCACACTCAGGGTCGTACCTTCACCCGGCTCACTCTCAAGCGACAACTGCCCGCCCATGATCAACACCCGTTCACGCATACCGACAACGCCAAAGGATGTCGGCCGGCCGGTGGCGGGAATAAATCCTACGCCATCATCGCTGACGGTCAGACACAACTCGTCGCCTTCCAGCGCCAGTGTCAGTTCGACAGTATGCGCCTGGGCATGGCGCATGACATTGGTCAGCGCTTCCTGAAGGATTCGGAACAAGCCAATCGCCTTGGCGTCGCTAAGCACCGGCAGGTTCTCCGGCACCTGCACCAGGCACGGGATCTGGGTGCGCGCCTCGAAACGCCGGGCCTGCCACTCGATGGCCGAGGCGATCCCCGCATCGAGAATCGGCGGCCGCAACGCCGTGGCCACATCACGCACCAGTTGGAATAGCTGGGCGATCAGCCGCTTCATGCTGTTCAAGCGTTCGTTCAGCCCCGGGTCGAGTTGCGCGTAGGCCAATTCGCACATGGAGGTTTCCAGCTTCAACACGGTCAACATCTGACCCAGTTCATCGTGAACTTCCCGGGCGATGCGGGCCTTTTCCTCTTCTCGCACGCTCTCCAGGTGCGCCGACAACTCCCGCAGTTGCCCACGGGAACTGTCCAGTTCCAGTTCGATGCGCTTGCTCTCGCTAATGTCCCAGACGATCCCGTCCCAGACATACGCACCGTCCTCCAGTTGTCGGGTGATGGCTTTGATTTCAGCCCAGCGCTGCTCGCCCGAACGGGTCAAAATCCGCCCCTGCCACGACCAGTCGCTATCAGTGTCCAGCGCATGGTCCTGAGTCTGGTGGTAACTGGCCTTGTCGTCCGGGTGCACCAGGCTGCGCAGGCCTTTATCGCGGTGGGCCAGGGTCGCCGGCGAGTAACCAACCAGGCTCTCGCTGCCCTCACTGATGTAGGCAAAGTCGATCTGCCCTGTCACCGGCGCCCGCTCCAGGCGAAAGACCAATCCGGGAACGTTGGCGGCAATCCCTTGCAACCGCGCTTCGCTTTCCTGCAACGCGGCCAGGGCCCGACGGCGCTCGGTGACGTCATTGAGGTAGACCACCAGGTACTCGCCGTCGCGAAAACGCAGGAAGCTCAACGAAACATCCGCCGGCAAAATGCTGCCGTCGGCCCGCACGCAATTGGTTTCGAAACTTTGCGGCCCCTCTTCGCTGGCACGGGCGCGTTTCCATAGGTTCAGCCAGCGGTCCATGTGCAGACCGGGTTCGAAGTCGATCAACGGACGATCGATGATCCCCCCCGCCGGGTAGCCGAGCATGGTTTCAGCGGCGCGGTTGGCGTAGCGCACGTGGCTGTCCCAGTTGACCCAGAGGATGCCGACCGTGCTTTGATCGATGGAAAACTGGGTCAGGCGCAGGGCTTCTTCACTGGCTTCGCGCAGGGCGATGTCTTCTCGCGCTTCCAACAGCCGCTGTTCCAGACTGTGTTGCTGGCGCCGCTGCCAGAACACAATGGCCATGCTGCTTAGCACCAACACCAGCAATAGCAGGCAAAGGTTTTGCCAGAACCCCGGGGATTCGGACAGCCGTGGGTATTTGGGTTGCAGCCATTGGTTGTGCAGTTGTTCCAGGTCCTTGGCCGGGATCGCCCGCAGCGCACTTTCGACGATACCGGCCAGCTCCGGCCAGTCCCGGCGCGTGGCCACCCGCAGCAGTTGCGGCAGGCCAATGTCGCCCACGACCACCAGCCCGGCGAATTCAGGTTCGGCGGACAAACGCCCCAGTTGCGCCTCATCCACCACGGCGTAACCGGCCTGCTGACTCAACAGCAACTGCAACGCCTGGCGCTCGATGGGCACGCCTTGCAGGTTCAGGTGCGGATAATTGCTGCGCAGGTAATCGGCGGTGGCGCTGGGCATGCGCACGGCGACGCGGGTCTGGCTGTCGAGTTTTTCCAGCTCCACGACACCGGTGCCTTTCTGGTCGCTGACCACCAGTTGCGGCACGCGCATATACGGGTCGGAAAACTGCCAGAGTCGCAGCCCGTTAGGGGTTTGGGTCAGGCCCGGAGCGATATCGACTTCACCCTCGCGCACCGCCGCTTCCAGTTGTTCGACATCAGGGAAGTTGCGCCAACTGAGCTCGACCTTAAGGGCCTTGGCCAGCCACTTCATCAGATCGACGTTCACCCCGGACAAGCGCTGCAAGCGTCGATCGTATTGCGCATACGGCGCCTGCAACACCAGCCCGACTCGCAATTCATCATGCTGCGCCAGCCACTGTTGCTGGGCCGTGGACAATTGAGCACCGTGGGCCGGGGGCGTGGGCGCCGCCCAACTGATCAAGGGAAACCACAAACAGCCGATAACCCACAAGCAGCGAAAACGCATCATTGAAGCCCCACACACTGACAAATACTGATCAACCCATTAGGCTGCCGGAATAACTTCTGGCCTGGAATATCCGATGCCCCCTGTCTACCGCCTGGCACTGCCAGCATTGTGCCTGTCGCTGATCCTGCCTTGCGCCTTTTCTGTCGAGGCCGCCGACCCGACGCCCGCCAGCGCGGAAAAATCCACCGAAGCCAAACCGGCCGAACGCCAGCCGTTGCTTGAGCGTAGTCAGGAAGAAGCCGCCGCCCTTGAGCGAACCGTCCCGGCCCAGGAACAGCAACAGCTTCAGGCCGGTGCCGAGACCTTTCTCGCACTGTGGAAACCGGCCAACACCGCCGACCCCAAGGGTGCGGTAATTATCATCCCCGGCGCCGGCGAGAGCGTTGACTGGCCGCAAGCGATCAGCCCTTTGCGCAATAAATTGCCCGACGCCGAGTGGAGCAGCCTGAGTATCACCTTGCCGGACCTGCAAAGCGATGCCATTGCGCCACGTATTGCCCAGGCCGCGCCCGCGCCGAAAGCCGCCGACACCGGCAGCAAGGACTCGACCACCGCCCCGCCCATCGAGCAGGCGGCCGGTGGTGAAGCAGATGTAGCGGACAAAGCCATCGCCGAAACCACCGAAGAACAGAGCAAGGCTGACGCCGAGCGCATCTTCGCCCGCATCGACGCCGCGATCGCTTTTGCCGAACAGCAAAGCGCTCGGCGCATTGTGGTGTTGGGGCATGGCACCGGGGCTTACTGGGCCGCGCGCTACTTGAGCGAGAGGCAGCCGTCGCAAGTGGAGAAGTTTGTGATGATCGCCGCGCAAACGCCCGTTGCGGGCAAACCTGCATTGGCCGAACTGACCCCGACCTTGAAGCTGCCGACCGCCGACCTCTTCTATATGGATAAGCCGCTGGATCGCAATGCGGCGCTGGAACGTTTGCAGGCGAGTAAACGCTTGAAGACGTCGGCGTTTAGCCAGGTGTCGCTGAAGGCGTTGCCGGGGAATGCCAAGGCTGAGCAAGAGCAATTGTTTCGCCGGGTGCGTGGGTGGTTGAATCCGCAGCCTGTGGCGGACTGATCGATCGAGTCGCCCCTTTCGCGGGCAAGCCTCGCTCCTACAGGATTGGTGGTGACCTTGTAGGAGCGAGGCTTGCCCGCGAAGGCGGCCTCACTGACAACACAAATACTGGCTGCTACCGAAAATCCCGCCGCGCCTTGATCAACGTATAGGCGTTATGCAATTCCCGGGTCTTGTCCGTCGCCTCGCGCACCTGCATGGCCGTCGCGCCCGTGCCGGCAATCTTGTCCGGGTGATGACGGCTGAGCAAACGCCGATACGCCCGTTTGATCTGCGCCGGCTCAGCGGTGGCCGACACACCCAATAGCCGCAAGGCTTCCTGATACGTCACCGCGCTGCTGACCTGCGGGCGTTTCTGCGGTTCATAGTCGTGGGCCAACGCCAGCACTTGTTGGGGCGTCCAGCCCAACCATTTGCCCCACTGAGTCAGCAGATCACGCTCACTGTTGCCCGCGCGCCCATCGGCCCAGACCATCCGCCAGCAGGCGCGCAAAACGCCTTCAGCGGCATGAGGCTGAGCACTCAAGCGCCGCAGATACCCACGCAACCGGTCATGCCCGGACTTGCCGCGATTGAACGCCGCAATCGCCCGACGTTGCGCCGCCTCGGTCATTTCCAGTGAGCGCATCTCCTGCCGCGCCTGTTGGATATGACCATCCACGATTCGCCCGTCGCTCTTGGCCAGCCGGCCCAGCAACACAAACAACAGCTCATCGTTGCGCAACATCGGCCGGCCGCCGAGTTTTTCCCGCAAATGCCCCCAGCTCTGCAAGTGCAGGCGTCGGTCCAGCGCCTGTCCCAACAACGCGCCGAGCATGGCCCCCGGAATGCTGGCTATGGCAAAGCCTGCTCCGGCTCCGATCAGAGTCCCTGGCCACAACATGTCAGCGACTCGCTTCTATCAGGGTTTCGGCTTCGGCCAGGCGTTCGTACGTGCCGACGTCCACCCAATGCCCGTCCAGGCGTTCACCCGACACTTGCCCTTCGGCCATGGCCTTGCGAAACAGCGGCGCAAGCTTGAACGCCCCGTCCGAACAGTCCTTGAACAAGTCCGGGTGCAGCACGGCGATGCCGCTGTAGGTCAGGGTTTGAACATCCGGCTGACCGTCGCGCACCTGGCCATCGACCAGGATGAAGTCCCCGGCCGGGTGATGGGCCGGGTTGTCTACCAGGACCAAGTGAGCCAGCCCGGCGATGGGTTGGCGCAGGGCGTTGAAGTCGTAATCGGTCCAGATATCACCGTTGACTACCACGAACGCTTCGTCACCCAACAGCGGCAACGCACGGAAAATCCCGCCGCCGGTTTCCAGCGGTTCACCCTCCGGCGAGTATTGAATGCTGACGCCATAGCGCGAACCATCGCCCAGATAATCTTCGATCTGCTGACCGAGCCAGGCGTGGTTGATCACGATGTCGCCAAACCCGGCAGCGGCCAGGGCACGCAGGTGATACTCGATCAACGGCACACCGCCGGCACGCACCAGCGGTTTTGGCGTGGTCAGGGTCAGCGGGCGCATGCGTTCGCCTTTGCCCGCCGCCAGAATCATTGCCTTCATGCAGGGGCTCCAGCGCGCAGACTCAGCAACAACACATCCAGCTCAGCCAGTTCAGGACGACGGGCAATCACCGCTTCTATATAAGCGAAGAAGCGCGGCACGTCGGCGAGGTAGCGTGGCTTGCCGTCGCGGTGGCAGATGCGGGCGAAGATGCCGATCACTTTCAGGTGGCGCTGCACGCCCATCAAGTCGCTGGCGCGGTGGAATTCTTCGAAGTCAGGTTGCACCGGAATGCCCAGCGCGCCGGCCTGTTGCCAGTAATCTTGCAGCCAGGCGTGCACGCGCTCTTCCGGCCAACTGAGGAATGCGTCCTTGAACAGGCAGGTCACGTCATAGGTGACCGGGCCATAGACTGCGTCCTGGAAATCCAGCACGCCGGGGTTCGGTTCACTGAGCATCAGGTTGCGCGGCATGTAGTCGCGGTGCACCAACACCTTGGGCTGGTTCAGGGCGCTGTCGATCAACAGATCGCTGACCTGCTGCCAGAGCATTTGCTGAGCGGCATCAAATTCGATGCCCAGCTCTTTTTTCACGTACCACTCAGGGAACAGTTCCAGCTCGCGACGCAGCAAGGCGACGTCGTAACTTGGCAGCGGCGCCACCATCGGCAATTGTTGAAAAGCCAACAACGCCTGTAGGGCATCCTTGAACAAATCGTCGGCATTTTCGCTGTCGATCACGTCCAGATAGGTCTTATTGCCCAGGTCATTGAGCAAAAGAAAACCGCGTTCGAGGTCTTCGGCATAAATTTTCGGCACATTTATTCCGGATTTCGCCAGCAAAAAAGCGATATCCACGAATGGTTTGCAGTTTTCCTGGGGCGGCGGAGCGTCCATAACGACAAAACTCCGGCCCTCGCCTTCCCAACGGAAATAACGCCGGAAACTCGCGTCGCTACTGGCCGCGGTCAACGTGGCCGGGGGTACGGCGCCCCAGCCTTGTTCGGCAAAGAGGGTCGCCAATTGTTCATCGAGCCAAACTTTCAGGTGTTGCAAGCGTACATCTTGATCAGGCATTGCAAGGGTCTCCGACGGCGCTAGCCGTCAAGCGGGTCATGCTTTATTATCCAGCATCTTTTTCAGACCATCGAGAGGCGTGCGGCCCACACCGCGGGCAGATGGCACGCAGGAAGCCCGGACTAATAAGATGGCATTGAAATCCCCCGCGTTTCGTAAAAAATTTCCGTTGTTGGTTACCGGCAGTCTGCTGGCCCTGCAACCCCTAGCCACTTCCTACGTGGTCGCCGCGGAACAGTATGACTGCTCAGTCTCTGCTTCGGGTGCCTGGGACTGTGCGCCCAAGTCGCCGGCAGCCGCATTGCCGCCGCGGCCCGTCCATGACGGCAGCGCAGTCTCCGCAACTGGCGAAGCTCCGGCTGGCAACAGTTCCGGCAGCTCCGAGCAGGACACCGGTGCCAAAACGGCACTTGTGACCGAAGCCAAGGGCCGTGGTCTGAAGTCCCGTAGCGCAGACTACAGTCACCTCGACTGGGTTCCGCGTGAGAAGCTCACCGCTGCGCAGTTGGCCGAAACCGGTCCTTACTGCTCTGGTTCCTATATCGAACCAATTCGTCCTGGCATGAATGACAAGACGAATAAAAGCGACGCACCGACCTTTATCGGCGCCAAGGCTTCGCGCTACAACACTGACGATCAGGTCGGCACGCTGGCCGGTGACGTCGTGTTGCGTCAGGGCAGCATGCAGGTCGAGTCCGACGAGGCCAGCCTGTATCAGGCCGAGAGCCGCGCCGAACTCAATGGCGACGTGCGTATTCGTGACAACGGCGCGCTGATCGTGGGCGACCACGCCGACGTGCAGCTCGACACCGGTGAAGCCAAGGTCGATAACGCCGAATACGTGATGCACAAATCCCGTATCCGCGGTAACGCGCTGTACGCCAAACGTGCCGAGAACGCGATCATCCGCCTCAAGGATGGTACGTACACCACGTGCGAACCGAACAGCAACGCCTGGCAGCTCAAGGGCAACAACATCACCTTGAACCCGGCCACCGGTTTCGGTACCGCGACCAACGTGACACTGCGGGTCAAGGACATTCCAGTCCTGTACACGCCGTACATCTACTTCCCGATCGACGACCGTCGCCAATCCGGTTTCCTGCCGCCGACCATCGGCACCGGCAGCGATACCGGCTTCATGCTGGTCACGCCGTACTACTTCAACCTGGCACCGAACTACGATGCCACGTTGTATCCGCGTTACATGAGCAAGCGCGGCATGTTGGTGGAAGGCGAGTTCCGTTACCTGACCAAGTCCAGTGAAGGTCAGTTCGGCGCCGCGTACCTCAACGACGACGATACCGATCGCAGCAAGCAGACCGATTACGAAAAAACCCGCTACATGTACAACTGGCAGCACAAGGGTGGCCTCGATTCGCGCGTGTTCACGCAGGTCGATTACACCAAGATCAGCGATCCTTATTACTTCCAGGATCTGCAGACTGACCAGATTGGCGTGAAAAGCCAGGATTACGTGAATCAGCAAGGTTCTGTGACTTATCGTGGCGACAGTTATACCGCCCGCTTAAATGTCCAGGCCTATCAGTTGGCGACCGTTTCGGACATCACTCCATATGACCGCCTGCCGCAAATCACCTTCAATGGTCAGTTGCCGACACACCCAAACGGCCTGAATTTCGATTACGAAACTGAAGTTGTGCGGTTCGAGCGAGATCTGCTTAAAGGCAACTTCACCAACGAGGACGGTACAACTGCTGCACGTCTCGACACAAATGTGTTTGGTTTAGCCCGCGCCAACGGTAATCGCCTGAACCTTAAGCCAGGTGTCAGCCTCCCGTTGGACTGGACCTATGGTTTCCTGAAACCATCGCTCAAGTATCAGTACACACAATATGATCTGGATCTGGACAACCAAGGCAAAAGTGACATCGCCTTGCAAAGTGCAGAGCAAGACCGTGTGAACGGTACCTTCAGTCGCAATCAGAATCGTGGCGTGCCAATCGCCAGCATCGACAGCGGACTGTATTTCGATCGGAACACCACATGGTTTGGCAAAAACTATCGCCAGACCCTTGAACCACGCCTTTTCTACCTCTACGTTCCTGAGACAGATCAGCAAGACATCCCGGTATTCGACTCGGGCGAGTACACCTTCAACTACGCATCGCTGTTCCGCGACAACCGCTTCTCCGGCTCCGACCGTGTCGGCGACGAGAACAAACTGTCCTTGGGCATCACCAACCGCTGGATCGAAGACAACGGTTTCGAACGTCAGCGCATCAGTGTTGGCCAAGCCTTGTACTTCAAGGATCGTGAAGTTCAGCTGCCAGGTATCGACGCGAAAACACGCCAGGATGCACATTCCAATGTTTCGCCTTATGCCCTGGAATACGAATACCGCTGGAACCGCGATTGGCGCACCACGGCCGACTACAACTGGGACCCGGACAGCCGCAGCCCACGCTCGGGTAGCGCGATGTTCCACTACCAGCCTGAAGACAACCCGAACAAGATCATCAACGCCGGCTATCGCTATCGCAATGATCAGGTCCGTTACGACCAGACCACCGGTAAATGGACCGTGGGCGGTGGTGACTATGGCACCCCGGGCACGCCTGGCTACGTGAAGGATTACTACAAAATCCAGCAGCACGACTTCTCGGTGATGTGGCCGATCGTGCCGCAATGGAACGCCATCAGCCGCTGGCAGTATGACTACAACCGCAACCGTACCCTGGAAGCCTTCGGTGGTTTCGAGTACGACAACTGCTGCTGGAAACTGCGCCTGATCAACCGTTACTGGGTTTCCTACGACGAGTTCAGTCAAGAAGCCCCGCAAAACGAAAAAGGCGACCATGGCGTCTTCCTCCAAATTGTTCTGAAGGGACTCGGCGGCCTGACTGGCGCCAAGGTAGAGAGCTTCCTCGACAAAGGCATTCAAGGTTATCGTGAACGTGAAGACCAAGCTTTCTGATTGTCTGCGCCCGCTGATGCTGGGCGCGCTGTTCCTGGGTACTGCGGCTAACGCCGCAGTGCAGTCCATCGACAAAGTGGTGGCCATCGTCGATAACGACGTGGTCATGCAGAGCCAACTGGACCAACGGGTCCACGAAGTTCAGCAAACCATCGCCAAACGCGGCTCTGCCGTACCGCCGGCCAGCGTGCTGGACCAGCAGGTACTGGAGCGCCTGATCGTCGAAAACCTGCAACTGCAGATCGGCGACCGTTCGGGCATCCGCATTACCGATGAAGAACTGAACCAGGCGGTTGGCACCATTGCCCAGCGCAATAACATGTCGATCGATCAATTCCGCGCCGCCCTGGCTCACGACGGTCTGTCTTACGACGACGCCCGTGACCAGATTCGCCGTGAAATGATCATCAGCCGTGTGCGCCAGCGTCGTGTGGCCGAGCGCATTCAGGTGTCCGAGCAGGAAGTGAAGAACTTCCTCGCGTCCGACCTGGGCAAAATGCAATTGTCCGAAGAATTCCGCCTGGCCAACATCCTGATTCCTACGCCGGAAAGCGCCAACTCCGACGCGATTCAGAGTGCAGCCAAACAGGCAGACGCGGTTTACCAGCAACTCAAGCAAGGCGCTGACTTCGGTCAGTTGGCAATCGCCAAATCCGCCAGCGAAACCGCACTGGAAGGCGGCGACATGGGCTGGCGTAAAGCCGCTCAACTGCCACCTCCGTTCGATCGCATGCTGGGCACCATGACTATCGGCGATATCACTCAGCCAATGCGCACCCCGGGCGGCTTCATTATCTTGAAGATCCTCGACAAGCGTGGCGGCGAGACCCAGATGCGTGACGAAGTGCATGTGCGTCACATCCTGGTCAAACCGAGCCCGATTCGCGACGAAGAAAAAACCAAGGCCCTGGCTCAATCGCTCTACACCCGTATCGAAGCGGGCGAAGACTTTAGCGAGCTGGCGAAAAGCTACTCGGAAGACCCGGGTTCCGCCCTCAACGGCGGCGACATGAACTGGATCGACCCGAATGCCGTAGTGCCTGAATTCCGCGAAGTGATGGCCAAGACCCCACAAGGTCAGCTGTCCAAGCCGTTCAAGACCCAATATGGCTGGCACGTCCTGGAAGTCCTTGGCCGTCGGGCCACCGACAGCACCACCCAGGCCCGTGAGCAACAAGCCATGACCGTACTGCGTAACCGCAAATACGACGAAGAGCTGCAAACCTGGCTGCGTCAGATCCGTGACGAAGCGTACGTAGAGATCAAACTCCCTGGTGCAGACCAGGCAGCGCAGTGAAACCCAAGCGTTTCGCGCTGACACCCGGCGAACCGGCGGGCATAGGTCCAGACCTGTGCCTGCTGCTCGCCTCGCACGCCCAGCCACACCCCCTGATTGCCATTACCAGCCGCGACCTGCTCCTTGAGCGGGCCGCGCAACTGGGCGTGGTCGTCGACTTGCTGCCGGTCACCCCGGACAACTGGCCGGACGTTCCTGCGCCGGCCAACAGCTTGTACGTCTGGGATACACCGCTCAACGCCAAGGTCAGCGCCGGGCAACTGGACAAGGCCAATGCGGCTTTTGTCCTGGAAACCCTGACGCGCGCGGGCCAAGGCTGCATGGACGGGCATTTCGCCGGGATGATCACCGCGCCGGTCCACAAGGGCGTGATCAATGAATCCGGGATCGCCTTTTCCGGGCACACGGAATTTCTCGCCGACCTGACCCACACCGCACAAGTGGTGATGATGCTCGCTACACGCGGTTTGCGTGTGGCGCTGGTCACCACTCACCTGCCGCTGCGCGAGATTGCCGATGCAATCACCCCGGAGCGCCTGGAGCGGGTCACGCGGATTCTGTACGCCGACCTGCAAGAAAAATTCGGCATCGCCCAGCCACGCATCCTGGTTTGTGGGCTCAACCCCCACGCCGGTGAAGGCGGACACCTGGGCCATGAAGAAATCGACATCATCGAACCCACCTTAGAGCGCCTGCGTGGCGAGGGCATGGACCTTCGCGGTCCCCTGCCCGCCGACACTCTGTTTACCCCCAAATATCTGGAGCACTGCGACGCGGTGCTGGCGATGTACCACGACCAGGGCCTGCCGGTGCTGAAGTACAAAGGCTTCGGCGCGGCAGTCAACGTGACCCTCGGCTTGCCGATCATCCGCACATCGGTGGACCACGGCACAGCCCTGGACCTGGCCGGCAGCGGCAACATCGACACCGGCAGCCTGCAAGTCGCCCTGGAAACCGCCTACCAGATGGCCGAGACCCGTTTATGACCGAGCATTACCAACACAAGGCGCGCAAACGCTTTGGCCAGAACTTCCTGCACGATGCCGGCGTTATCGACCGCATCCTGCGCGCCATCCGCGCCAAACCTGAAGATCGCCTGCTGGAAATCGGCCCGGGCCAGGGTGCTCTGACCCAAGGCTTGCTCAACAGCGGCGCGCAACTGGACGTAGTAGAGCTGGACAAGGACCTGATCCCGATCCTCAACCAGCAGTTTGGCGGCATGAGCAACTTCAACCTGCACCAGGGCGACGCGCTGAAGTTCGACTTCAACAGCCTGAACGCCGCGCCGAACAGCCTGCGTGTGGTCGGTAACCTGCCGTACAACATCTCTACGCCACTGATTTTCCACCTGCTGAACAACGCCAGCATCATTCGCGACATGCACTTCATGCTGCAAAAGGAAGTGGTCGAACGTCTGGCGGCGGGGCCTGGGGGCGGTGATTGGGGCCGTCTGTCGATCATGGTTCAGTACCACTGCCGGGTCGAGCACCTGTTCAACGTTGGCCCGGGTGCGTTCAACCCGCCGCCGAAAGTCGATTCGGCCATCGTGCGCCTGGTGCCCCACGACGTACTGCCGCACCCGGCCAAGGATCACAAGCTGCTGGAACGCGTTGTGCGCGAAGCCTTCAACCAGCGCCGAAAAACCCTGCGCAACACCCTCAAATTGCTGCTGAGCAACGACGAGATCGAAGCCGCCGGCGTCGATGGCAGCCTGCGTCCGGAGCAACTCGACCTGGCCGCTTTCGTGCGCCTGGCCGACAAGCTCAGCGAACAGGTCCTGCAAGCACCCGCCGCCGACTGACCGGCGATTAGCGTTATCGGGTAGGACGCCAGACGCGATGTCTGGTTTACTACCCGGTACTTGGCCTAGACTGATTCCCATCAGCTACGCCCCGCGTCCCGCTTCGTTTAAGGCCTCTTGCATGTCCGATCCCCGTTATCAGGTCGACGTCAGCGTCGTCACTCGCTATCTGGCAGAACAATCGCAACCCGAGCAAAACCGCTTTGCCTTCGCTTACACCATCACCGTGCACAACCATGGCGAGCTACCGGCCAAACTGTTGTCGCGGCACTGGGTGATCACCGACGGTGACGGGCATGTGGAAGAGGTTCGCGGGGCCGGCGTGGTGGGTTTGCAGCCGCTGATCCCGTCCGGTGAAAACCACACCTACAGCAGCGGCACGGTGATGACCACTCGGGTCGGCACCATGCAAGGCACTTATCAGATGATCGCCGACGACGGTAAGCACTTCGACGCCGTGATCGCGCCATTCCGCCTGGCGGTGCCCGGAGCCCTGCACTGATGGCGACGTATGCCGTCGGCGACCTGCAAGGCTGCCTCGAACCGCTGCAATGCCTGCTCAAACAAGTGGCCTTCGACCCTGCCCGGGACAAACTGTGGCTGGTGGGCGACCTGGTCAACCGTGGCCCGCAGTCGCTGGACACCTTGCGCTTCCTCTATAGCATCCGCGAATCCCTGGTGTGCGTACTCGGCAACCATGATCTTCATTTATTGGCGGCCGGCAGCAACATCGAACGCCTGAAGAAAGCTGACACCCTGCGTGAGATTCTTGAGGCGCCGGATTGCGGCGAACTGCTGGAGTGGTTGCGTCAGCAAAAGCTCATGCACTACGACGAACAGCGCGACATCGCCCTGGTCCATGCCGGTATCCCGCCTCAGTGGTCCCTGCGTAAAGCCTTGAAGTGCGCCGGTGAAGTCGAAGCCGCGTTGCGCGACGACAACCTTTTCGCACCGTACCTGGATGGCATGTACGGCAACGAGCCGACCAAATGGAACAGTGACCTTACTGGCGTCGAACGCTTGCGGGTAATCACCAACTATTTCACTCGCATGCGTTTCTGCACCAGCGACGGCAAGCTCGACCTCAAGGGCAAGGAAGGCGTCGACACCGCGCCACCGGGCTACAAGCCCTGGTTCAAGTACAAGGAGCGCAAGACCAAAGGCCTGAAGATCATCTTCGGTCACTGGGCAGCCCTTGAAGGCAAGTGCGACGAGCCAGGCATCTTTGCCCTCGACACCGGTTGCGTCTGGGGCGGCGCCATGACCCTGATGAACGTCGACACCCTTGAACGCCTGAGCTGCAAATGCGACGAGTCGGGCCACAGCAAACCGCCAGTCGCCTCCCCTATTCCCGAACAAACGTCAGCCAGCGCCCAGCGCTAGACTGCGCTTTCAGCCGAGCCACAGGAGCCCGCCATGAGCGAATTCAAACGTATCCCCCCAGAACAGGCCCAGGCCCTGCGCGAACAAGGCGCAGTGGTGGTCGATGTCCGCGATCCGCAAACCTACGCCGCGCTGCACATCGCCGGCTCCCGGCACCTGGACAACGTGTCCATCGCGGATTTCATCCGTGCTGCCGACCTCGACGCACCGACCGTGGTGGTCTGCTATCACGGCAATTCCAGCCAGAGCGCAGCGGCCTACCTGATCAGCCAGGGCTTCTCCGACGTCTACAGCATGGATGGCGGTTTTGAGCTGTGGCGCACGACTTATCCAGCGGAAACCGCTCAAGGCACCTCAGAATAATTTTTTTGTAACGCGCAAGCCCCGGCTCGCGCGGTGGCAGACGAACGGTCTGCCACAACTAATTACGTATCTCGCCTTTACCTCCTGAATTCCCAACTATCCTTAAGCGCAGGCCATCCAAAACAGGGGAGAGCCGGTACACCGGCGCGCGGATCATCGGGAGTAACTTTCAAGGCTGTCAGCCGCGAAAGAGTTCTGGGGGGTAAACAGTGACTGCCTATGTGGTCGCTGCCAGCATCGACTGAGTGATCCGGCGTCGGCTCCACGTATCGAGCGAGGTGACGTCATGAGTATCTTTAGCCACTTCCAACAACGCTTCGAGTCCACACGCCAGGAAGAACTCTCGCTGCAAGAGTACCTGGAGCTGTGCAAAAAGGACCGCAGCGCCTACGTTTCCGCCGCCGAGCGTCTGCTGCTGGCCATCGGTGAACCGGAGCTGCTCGACACCTCGGCCAACTCGAGACTGTCGCGAATCTTTTCCAACAAGGTGATCCGCCGCTATCCGGCCTTTGAAGACTTCCACGGGATGGAAGAATGCATTGACCAGATCGTGTCGTATTTCCGCCATGCCGCCCAAGGCCTGGAAGAGAAGAAACAAATCCTCTACCTGCTGGGCCCCGTCGGCGGCGGTAAATCGTCCCTGGCCGAAAAGCTCAAACAACTGATCGAGAAAGTGCCCTTCTACGCGATCAAGGGCTCGCCGGTATTCGAGTCGCCCCTGGGTCTGTTCAACGCCACTGAAGATGGCGCGATCCTCGAGGAAGACTTCGGCATCCCTCGGCGCTACGTCAACACCATCATGTCGCCATGGGCCACCAAACGCCTGGCCGAATTCGGCGGCGACATCAGCCAGTTCCGCGTGGTGAAACTCTACCCGTCGATCCTCAACCAGATCGCCGTGGCCAAGACCGAACCCGGCGATGAAAACAACCAGGACATCTCGGCGCTGGTCGGTAAGGTCGATATCCGCAAACTGGAAGAATTCCCGCAGAACGACGCCGACGCTTACAGCTACTCGGGCGCGCTGTGCCGGGCCAACCAGGGCTTGATGGAATTCGTCGAAATGTTCAAGGCACCGATCAAGGTGCTGCACCCATTGCTGACCGCCACCCAGGAAGGCAACTACAACAGTACCGAAGGCCTGGGCGCGATTCCGTTCACCGGCATCCTGCTCGCGCACTCCAACGAATCGGAGTGGCACACCTTCCGCAACAACAAGAACAACGAAGCCTTCATCGACCGGATCTACATCGTCAAAGTGCCTTACTGCCTGCGGGTCAGCGACGAAGTGAAGATCTACGACAAGCTGCTGTTCAACAGTTCGCTGGCCAAGGCCCATTGCGCGCCCGACACCCTGAAAATGCTCGCCCAGTTCACTGTGCTCTCGCGCCTCAAGGAGCCGGAGAACTCGAACATCTACTCCAAGATGCGTGTGTACGACGGCGAGAACCTCAAGGACACCGATCCAAAAGCCAAGTCGATCCAGGAATACCGCGACAACGCGGGTGTCGATGAAGGCATGAACGGCCTGTCGACCCGGTTCGCGTTCAAGATCCTGTCCAAGGTCTTCAACTTCGACCCGCACGAAATCGCCGCCAACCCGGTGCATTTGCTCTACGTGCTGGAACAACAGATCGAACAGGAACAATTCCAGGCCGAAACCCGCGAACGCTATCTGCGCTTCCTCAAGGAATACCTGGCGCCGCGTTATATCGAATTCATCGGCAAGGAAATCCAGACCGCTTACCTCGAGTCTTACAGCGAGTACGGCCAGAACATCTTCGATCGCTACGTGCTGTACGCCGACTTCTGGATTCAGGACCAGGAATACCGCGACCCGGAAACCGGCGAAATCCTCAACCGCGTCGCCCTGAACGAAGAACTGGAGAAAATCGAAAAACCGGCCGGCATCAGCAATCCGAAGGACTTCCGCAACGAAATCGTCAACTTCGTCTTGCGTGCCCGGGCCAACAACAACGGCAAGAATCCGACCTGGCTCAGCTACGAAAAACTGCGGGTGGTCATCGAGAAGAAAATGTTCTCCAACACCGAGGACCTGCTGCCGGTCATCAGCTTCAATGCCAAGGCCAGCAAAGAGGATCAGCAGAAGCACAACGACTTTGTCACAAGGATGGTCGAGCGCGGCTACACCGACAAACAGGTACGACTGCTGTCCGAGTGGTACCTGCGGGTCAGAAAATCACAGTAACCCGCTGCCGGTAAGACCGGTTGTCGTCAGCCAGAGGCCTGTGTGCGCATTTTCTGTTACACAGACCTCTGGAAGGTGTTCGAAAGTCGGTAACGAGGTTCAGGCAGTATCCAACAGCGCTTGGGGGAGCGTGTACATCCCTTGGCACCGGTCCGATGCTGCATAACCGCTCGCCCCTTTCAGGACAGCTTCTAAGGAGCAGTCATGAGCTATGTGATCGACCGACGTCTCAATGGCAAGAACAAGAGCACGGTGAACCGCCAGCGGTTCCTGCGGCGCTACCGTGATCACATCAAGAAAGCCGTCGAAGAGGCGGTGAGCCGGCGTTCCATTACCGATATGGAACATGGCGAACAGATCAGCATCCCCGGCCGCGACATCGACGAGCCGGTGCTTCACCACGGGCGCGGCGGCAAGCAGACCGTCGTGCACCCCGGCAACAAGGAATTCACCAGCGGCGAGCACATTGCCCGGCCACCCAGCGGTGGCGGCGGCAGAGGCCCCGGCAAGGCCGGCAACTCTGGCGAAGGCATGGACGAGTTCGTCTTCCAGATCACCCAGGAGGAATTCCTCGAATTCATGTTCGAGGACCTCGAACTGCCGAACCTGGTCAAACGCAACCTGACCGGCACGGACACCTTCAAGACCGTTCGTGCGGGCATCAGCAACGAGGGCAACCCGTCGCGGATCAACATCATCCGCACCCTGCGCTCGGCCCACGCCCGGCGTATCGCTCTCTCCGGCAGCAGTCGTGCGCGGCTGCGCGACGCCAAAGAGGAACTGGCCCGACTCAAACGGGAGGAACCGGACAACTTCGGCGACATTCAGGAAATCGAAGCGGAAATCGAGAAACTCAGCGCGCGGATTCACCGGGTGCCGTTCCTCGACACCTTCGACCTCAAGTACAACTTGCTCATCAAGCAACCCAACCCCAGCTCCAAAGCGGTGATGTTCTGCCTGATGGACGTGTCCGGCTCAATGACCCAGGCGACCAAGGACATCGCCAAGCGCTTCTTCATCCTGCTGTACCTGTTTCTCAAGCGTAACTACGACAAGATCGACGTCGTGTTCATCCGCCACCACACCAGTGCGCGTGAAGTGGACGAGGAAGAGTTTTTCTACTCCCGGGAAACCGGCGGCACCATTGTTTCCAGCGCCCTGAAACTGATGCAGGAGATCATGGCCGAGCGTTATCCGAGCAATGAATGGAACATCTACGCCGCCCAGGCCTCCGACGGCGATAACTGGAACGACGATTCGCCGATCTGCCGCGACATCCTGATCAACCAGATCATGCCATTCGTGCAGTACTACACTTATGTCGAGATAACACCGCGCGAACACCAGGCCCTGTGGTTCGAGTACGAACGCATCGCCGAAGCCTTTTCTGACACCTTTGCCCAACAGCAACTGGTCTCGGCCGGGGATATCTATCCGGTCTTCCGTGAACTCTTCCAGCGCAGGTTAGTGACATGACCGCCAAAGAGCAGAAACGCCAACCCATTTCCACCGGCTCCGAATGGACGTTCGAGCTGATCCAGGCCTACGACAAAGAAATCAGTCGCCTGGCGGCCCGTTATGCCCTGGATACCTACCCCAACCAGATCGAGGTGATCACCGCCGAGCAAATGATGGACGCCTATGCCTCCGTCGGCATGCCGCTGGGTTATCACCATTGGTCCTACGGCAAACATTTCCTCAGCACCGAAAAATCCTACTCCCGAGGCCAGATGGGCCTGGCCTACGAGATCGTGATCAACTCCGACCCGTGCATTGCCTACCTGATGGAAGAAAACACCATCTGCATGCAGGCGCTGGTGGTGGCTCACGCCTGCTATGGCCACAACAGTTTTTTCAAGGGCAATTACCTGTTCCGCACCTGGACCGACGCCAGTTCGATCATCGATTACCTGGTGTTCGCCAAGCAGTACATCATGCAGTGCGAGGAGCGCCACGGCATCGACGCGGTGGAAGACCTGCTGGATTCCTGCCATGCGCTGATGAACTACGGCGTTGACCGTTACAAACGTCCTTATCCGATTTCCGCCGAAGAAGAACGTCGCCGGCAGAAGGATCGCGAAGAGCATTTGCAGAAACAGATCAACGATTTGTGGCGCACCATTCCCAAAGGCGCGGACAAGTACAGCGACAAGGACAACGCGCGCTTCCCCGCCGAACCTCAGGAAAACATCCTGTACTTCATCGAAAAACACGCACCGCTGCTGGAACCATGGCAGCGGGAAATCGTGCGGATCGTGCGCAAGATCGCGCAGTATTTCTATCCACAGCGCCAGACTCAGGTGATGAACGAAGGCTGGGCGACGTTCTGGCATTACACGCTGATGAACGACTTGTATGACGAAGGCCTGGTCACCGACGGTTTCATGATGGAGTTTCTGACATCCCACACCAGCGTGGTCATGCAGCCAGGTTTTGACAGCCCCTACTACAACGGCATCAACCCCTACGCCTTGGGCTTTGCCATGTACCGGGACATCCGGCGCATGTGCGAACACCCGACCGAGGAGGATTACCGCTGGTTCCCGGAAATCGCCGGCACCGACTGGTTGTCGAGCATTAAATTCGCCATGAGCAGCTTCAAGGATGAGAGTTTCATCCTGCAATACCTGTCACCCCAGGTAATCCGCGACCTGAAGCTGTTCAGCATTCTGGATGATGACCAGAAGGACGATTTGCTGGTCCCGGCGATTCATGACGAACCCGGCTACCGGATCATCCGTGAAACCCTGGCGGCCCAGTACAACCTGGGCAATCGCGAACCCAACATCCAGATCTACAGCATCGACCGGCGTGGTGATCGCTCATTGACCCTGCGCCATCAGCAACACGACCGCAAACCGCTGGGCGAGTCCACCGACGAAGTGCTCAAGCACCTGCACCGGCTCTGGGGCTTCGACATTCACCTGGAAACCCTGCAAGGCGACCAAGTGATGAAAGTCCATCACGTTCCGCCCAGAAGCGAGCACGCCGAGGGGGATTACGGTCGGCTCGATCTGGCTGTCATTCACCTTTGATTCTGTTTCTGCCTCCGGAAGTTCGACGCAACGGTTATTCTGTCGAGCTAACGGAGGTTTTTTATGCAGATTTATAAAGTCGGCGGCGCCGTACGCGATCGCTTGCTGGGCATACCTGTCACTGACATCGACCGGGTCGTGGTAGGCGCCACCACTGAAGAAATGCTCGCCCAGGGTTTTCGCCCGGTGGGCGCGGACTTTCCGGTGTTTCTTCACCCCAAAACCGGTGAGGAATACGCTCTCGCCCGCACCGAACGTAAAAGCGGACGCGGTTACGGCGGCTTCACCTTTCACGCCAGCCCCGAAGTCACCCTCGAAGAAGATCTTATCCGTCGCGACCTGACCATCAACGCCATGGCCGAAGACGATCAGCAGAACCTGACCGATCCGTATCACGGCCAACGCGACCTTGAGGCTCGCGTGCTTCGTCACGTTTCCCCCGCGTTTGCCGAAGATCCGCTCCGGGTCCTGCGTGTTGCGCGCTTTGCGGCACGCTATGCCGGATTGGGTTTCACCGTCGCGCCCGAGACGCTGGAGTTGATGCGCCAACTCAGCGAGTCCGGCGAACTGGAAGCGTTGACGGCCGAGCGTAGCTGGAAAGAAATCTCCCGCGCCCTGATGGAAGACCAGCCACAGGTGTTCATTGAAGTGCTGCGCGCGTGCGATGCGCTCAAAGTGCTGATGCCGGAAGTCGACGCATTGTTCGGCGTACCACAGCCGGAAGCCCATCACCCGGAAATCGATACCGGCATCCATACCTTGAGCGTGCTCGAGCAAGCGGCGTTGCATAAGCAACCGCTGACCGTGCGCTGGGCTTGCCTGCTGCATGATCTGGGCAAAGGGCTAACGCCCAAGGAAGACTGGCCACGGCACATCGCCCACGAGCACACGGGCCTGAAGCTGATCAAAGCGGTCAATGAACGCTTCAAGGCACCAAGGGATTGCCAGGAATTGGCGCTGCTCGTCGGCCAATTTCACACCCACGGCCATCGTGCGCTGGAGCTGAAACCGTCGACTTTACTGGAGTTACTGCAGAGTTTTGACGTGTACCGGCGGCCGCAGCGGTTCGAGGAGTTTATTGCGGCGTGCGAGATGGATGCCCGAGGGCGCAAAGGCCTGGAGCAGAGAAGTTATCCACAGGCGGATTATTTGCGCGGGGCGGCGATGGCGGCCCGCAGTGTGGCGGTGCAACCGTTGCTGGAGAAGGGATTCAAGGGGCCGGAGTTGGGTGAAGCGATCAAGAGGGAGCGGCTTAAGGCGTTGAAAGCCTACAAAGAACAGGCTTAAGCAAGATCAAAAGATCGCAGCCTTCGGCAGCTCCTACGCGCCTGTGGGCGCTGCCGAAGGCTGCGATCTTTTGCGTTACAACAAATCAGAAGGGGTCAACGGCTCGCCGCGCCACTCAAAAGCCACTGGTGCCAAAACTTGATCAATCTGTGCTTCGTCCCACAAGGTCGCGAAGCTTTTGCCTACGCCCGGATGCACTCTGTCCGGTGCAATCAGCGACAACGGCCAGAGCACGAAGGCATTTTTGAGAATCTCTGCTCGCGGCAGGATCAGACCATCGAAGTTGCCCACCAGATCACCGAACAGCAACACATCGATATCCAGCGGCAAACCCTTGCGATCCGGCGCATAGCGACCGTTATCTGCCTCGATGAATTTCAATCGGCGATCCAGTTCCATCAACGGCAGATCCGTGTAGGCACTGACCACAAAGTTGAAGAACGGCCCGCTCTTAATCCCCACCGGCTGGCTTTCGAACACGGCCGAGCAGCGGATATCCACGAGAAAACCCGCCAGGGCTTCCAGGCCAGCCTGCAAATGGGTTTCGCGCTCGATATTGCTACCGAGCCCAAGGTACACCTGAGTCAGCGACATCCGCGCTCGATCTCCACGCCCACACCACCGGTGGCTGCCGGAACGGCGCCTGGCTTGGTCAGCTTGAGGCGCATCCAGGTGATCTTGAATTCGCTCATCAGGACTTCGACCAGGCGCTCGGCAAAGGTTTCGACCAGTTGAAACTGGGCCTGCTCGGCAAATGCCTGGATTCGCGACGAAACACTCGCGTAGTCGAGGGCCAGGGTCAGGTCGTCACCCGCCGCTGCCGGGCGATTGTCCCAGGCGAAGCTCAGATCAAGTCGCAGGCATTGTCGGATGCCGCGCTCCCAGTCGTAGGCACCGATCACGGTGTCGACTTCCAGGCCCTCGATAAACACTCTGTCCAAGCACTTCTCTCCACTGCACGACAAGGGCGCAATGCGCCGTTAGAATCAGGGCGTCCTCGCCCGGAATAGTTAGCATGTTTTGGTTATTGGCGACCTTCGCCTACCTGCTCGGCTCGCTGTCCTTCGCCATTTTGCTCAGCCGCCTGACCGGTAACCCCGATCCGCGAATGAGTGGCTCGGGTAATGCCGGTGCCACCAACATGTTGCGCCTGGCCGGCAAGAAACTCGCCGTCCTGACCTTGCTAGGCGATCTCTGCAAAGGCTTGGTTCCCGTCCTGATCGCCGGCGTTATCGGCCTTTCGTTGCAAGATCAGGCCTGGATCGGTGTTTGCGCCGTCATCGGCCATCTCTTCCCCTTGTACTTCCGCTTTCGCGGCGGCAAAGGCGTCGCCACTGCCGCCGGCATGCTGCTGGGCCTGTACCCGCCGGCAGCCTTGCTGGCGATCTGCGCCTGGCTGCTGACGTTCTACCTGACCCGCACCAGCTCACTGGCGGCACTGATCGCCACACCACTGACCCTGCCTCTGCTCGCCTGGCAAGAGCCGGCGGCATTGCTGCCCATGAGCGCACTCACCGGGCTGATCGTCTGGCGCCATCGCGGCAATCTACGCGACCTGTTTGCCGGGCGCGAACGGCATTTTTAAATACCGGACATGAGCGTCGCTCATCCCGCACCGCATCACAGCGCCGACAATTGCTCCATCGGCCAACGTGCCTGCACGCTGATCGCCAGGCTTTCATGCTGGCCTGCCTGCAAACGCTGGCAACCGGCAAACGCAATCATCGCGCCGTTATCGGTACAGAACTCGGGACGCGCATAAAACACATCGCCCTGCATGTCGCCGAGCATTTTCTCCAGTGAGGTGCGCAATGCCTTGTTGGCGCTGACGCCCCCAGCGATCACCAGACGCTTCATGCCCGCCGCTTTCAGGGCGCGCTTGCACTTGATGGTCAAAGTCTCCACCACGGCCTGCTGGAACGCCAGCGAGATGTCGCAACGGGCTTGCTCACTGTCGTCCCCGGCGCTGACGCACTGCTGCCAGGTGTTCAGGGCGAAGGTTTTCAAGCCACTGAAGCTAAAGGCCAGGCCTGGGCGATCGCACATCGGACGCGGAAAAGTGAAACGTCCTGCAAGCCCGTGCTCCGCCAAACGCGCGATTTCCGGGCCGCCCGGATAATTGAGCCCCATCATCTTCGCGGTCTTGTCGAAGGCTTCACCGGCGGCATCGTCGAGGGTCTCGCCCAACAACGTGTATTGGCCAATTCCGTCGACCTGAACCAGCTGCGTATGACCACCCGACACCAACAAAGCGACGAACGGAAATTCCGGCGGTTGCGACTCCAGCATTGGCGCCAGTAAATGGCCTTCCATGTGGTGCACACCCAAGGCCGGAATGCCCCAGGCAAACGCCAGCGCCTGAGCGCAGGAAGCCCCGACCAGCAGGGCTCCGACCAGGCCTGGTCCGGCGGTATAAGCGATCGCATCGATCTCGGTCGGCACGCAGTCAGCCTCGGCCAACACCTGACGAATCAAGGGCAGCATGCGTTTGACGTGATCACGAGAGGCCAGCTCCGGCACCACGCCACCATAGGCGCGGTGCAGGTCGATCTGGCTGAACAGCGCGTCGGCCAGCAGGCCGCGTTCACTGTCGTAAAGTGCGACACCGGTTTCGTCGCAGGAGGTTTCTAATCCCAGTACTAGCATGGGTTTTCGCCTTGTTTAGGCTGAATTCGAAGGCGCGCATAATAGTCGCCACGGGATGCCCCGACTAGCGGTTTTCGATCAGAGGCTTTGCATTCCGGTCAATGAGGAGTTAACATCCGCAACCCTTAAAAACCGACGTCTTCAAGTGCTCTTTTGCCGCGAGGATGTTGACCCCGGTAATGAATGAAGGTAGCTCTGGATGCCAGCCGTCAAAGTAAAAGAGAACGAACCCTTCGACGTAGCTCTGCGTCGTTTCAAGCGCTCCTGCGAAAAAGCCGGTGTACTGGCTGAAGTTCGTAGCCGCGAATTCTACGAGAAGCCAACTTCTGAGCGTAAGCGTAAAGCAGCAGCCGCTGTTAAGCGTCACGCCAAGAAAGTACAGCGCGAACAGCGCCGCGCCGTTCGTCTGTACTAATACACAGACGTTCGTAGCAAGCTTCTGCCAAGCCCGGCCCTCAGCCGGGCTAATGGCATTTGCGGGAATCGCTTGATGTTTCAAGGTCAAAGCCGCAGACGCGACCGAGACAAACCTGCTTCACAGCGTCAGACCTGGCTCTTTTGCCAGCGGTGCACGTCTTTTCTGACGAGCCTTCCAAGGCTACTGACGAGCACACCCACTGATTCCTCTCACGACGATCAGCCCAAGGCACCTGCTTGCGTGCCCGCTTATGAGCTATCCGAGGCCAGCATTTGGCTGCAGCGGATTTCAGCGCAATACTTTCAAATAGTCGAATACTGATTGGTACTAACGTCAGTGGATTTTCGGCAGATACACTTCCCGACAGCGATTACGCAGACGACACCGGTCGAGCCACATACGTGTGTGCCTCAAGCAACGACCCATGCCCGTTCGCCGTTCGTTTTGGACCCATCAGCGCAGATGACGAGAACGCCATGGCCGGGCTAATTCCCCAGAGCTTCATTGACGACCTTCTGAACCGCACCGACATCGTCGATGTGGTCAGCTCGCGCCTGCAATTGAAAAAAGCCGGCAAGAACTACACCGCCTGCTGCCCGTTTCACAAAGAGAAAACCCCCTCCTTCAGCGTCAGCCCCGACAAACAGTTCTATTACTGCTTCGGTTGCGGCGCTGGCGGTAACGCCCTCGGCTTCATGATGGACCACGACAATCTGGATTTCGTCCAGGCTGTCGAAGAACTGGCCAAAGCCGCCGGCATGGAAATCCCCCGCGAAGAAAGCGGCCGCCCGCACAAACCGCGACAGCCGACCGATTCGCCGTTGTACCCGCTACTCACCGCCGCCGCCGATTTTTACCGGCAGGCCCTGAAAAGCCATCCATCGCGCAAAGCGGCTGTGGACTACTTGAAAGGTCGCGGCCTGACCGGTGAGATCGCCCGCGACTTTGGCCTCGGCTTCGCTCCGCCCGGCTGGGACAACCTGTTCAAACACTTGAGCAGCGATACCCTGCAACAGAAAGCCATGGTCGATGCCGGCCTGTTGATCGAGAACGCCGAAACCGGCAAACGCTATGACCGCTTTCGCGATCGCGTGATGTTCCCGATTCGCGACAGTCGCGGGCGCATCATTGCGTTTGGTGGCCGCGTACTGGGCGACGACAAGCCGAAATACCTGAACTCGCCGGAAACCCCGGTGTTTCATAAAGGCCAGGAACTCTACGGTCTTTATGAAGCGCGCAAGAACAATCGCAACCTCGACGAAATCATTGTCGTCGAGGGTTACATGGACGTTATCGCCCTCGCCCAGCAAGGCCTGCGCAATGCCGTCGCAACCCTGGGCACCGCTACCAGCGAAGAGCACTTGAAGCGACTGTTTCGCGTCGTGCCCAACGTATTGTTCTGTTTTGACGGCGACCAGGCCGGGCGTAACGCCGCCTGGCGAGCACTGGAAGCGGCGCTGCCGTGCCTGCAGGATGGGCGACGGGCGCGTTTTCTGTTCCTGCCCGAGGGCGAAGACCCGGACACGCTGGTTCGCTCCGAAGGTACTGATGCCTTCCGCGCGCGAATCAATCAACATGCTCAACCGCTGGCGGATTATTTCTTTCAGCAACTGACCGAGGAATCGGACCCGCGTTCGCTCGAAGGCAAGGCCCACATGGCCACCCTCGCCGCGCCGCTGATCGATAAAGTCCCGGGCGCCAACCTGCGCATCCTGATGCGTCAGCGCTTGACCGAAATCACCGGGCTTAGCGGCGAAGCCGTGAGCCAACTGGTGCAAAGCGCACCCCAGGACGCACCACCGGCCTACGACCCGGGCATCGATTACGACGCCATGCCGGATTACAGCGACTACCATCAGCCACAGTCACAAGAGATGTATGCGCCGCAGCAGGAGTGGACACCGAAGAAACCCGGCGCCGGCGGCAAAAAGTGGGACAAGAAGCCCTGGGACAAAAACGGCAAGCGTGGCGGTGATCGCGATCAACAAAGTGCCCCGCGCACGCCGATTGCCGTCGAAGCACCAACCCTGATCGCACTTCGCACGCTCATCCATCATCCGGATCTGGCCGGCCGGGTAGAAACCGCCAACCACTTCGCCAATGAGAGCAATACCTACGCGCAGTTGCTGGTGGCCCTTATTGAGGCCGTGCAAAAAAATCCTAAGCTAAACTCAATTCAGTTGATGGCGCGCTGGCACGGGACCGAACAGGGGCGTTTGCTCAAGGCATTGGCAGAAAAGGAATGGCTGATTGAAGGCGATAACCTTGAACAACAGTTTTTAGACACCATTACTAGGCTATCCGCATCTCAACACACGGATAGCCTGGAAGCACTTATCAGAAAAGCAAGGCAGCCAGGACTGACCGCGGAGGAAGCAAATCAGATCGCAAATCAGATGCGCGACCTATTAAAACGCAATATGGCTGTATCAACCCCGACCTCAACTGGCGCGTGAGGTCATAGCTCAGGTATAATCCTCGGCTTGTTTTTTGCCCGCCAAGACCTTCAGTGGATAGGGTGTTATGTCCGGAAAAGCGCAACAGCAGTCTCGTATCAAAGAGTTGATCACACTTGGTCGTGAGCAGGGTTACCTGACTTACGCGGAGGTCAACGACCACCTGCCGGAGGATATTTCAGATCCGGAACAGGTGGAAGACATCATCCGCATGATCAACGACATGGGGATCAACGTATTCGAGGTTGCGCCAGATAAGGATTCCCTTATGCTGGCCGACGCCGATACCGACGAAGCCGCGGCCGAAGAGGCAGCAGCAGCGTTGGCAGCGGTCGAGACCGACATTGGTCGCACCACCGACCCAGTGCGCATGTACATGCGTGAAATGGGTACGGTAGAGCTCCTCACTCGTGAAGGCGAAATTGAAATCGCCAAGCGTATTGAAGAGGGCATCCGCGAAGTGATGGGCGCAATTGCGCACTTCCCTGGCACGGTTGACCACATTCTGTCCGAATACACTCGCGTCACCACCGAAGGTGGACGCCTGTCCGACGTCCTGAGCGGTTATATCGACCCGGACGACGGCATTGCGCCGCCTGCAGCCGAAGTACCGCCGCCTGTCGATCCGAAAGCCGTGAAAGCGGATGACGATACCGACGACGAAGAAGCTGAAGCCAGCACCGACGACGACGAAGAAGCCGAAAGCGGTCCCGATCCGATCATCGCAGCCCAGCGTTTTGGCGCTGTCTCCGATCAGATGGAAATCACCCGCAAGGCGCTGAAAAAGCACGGTCGTGGCAACAAGGCGGCGATTGCCGAACTGGTGCTGCTGGCTGAGCTGTTCATGCCGATCAAACTGGTGCCGAAGCAATTCGAAGGCCTGGTCGAGCGTGTTCGCAGTGCCCTGGATCGTCTGCGTCAGCAAGAGCGCGCGATCATGCAGCTCTGCGTTCGTGATGCGCGCATGCCGCGTGCCGATTTCCTGCGCCAGTTCCCGGGCAATGAAGTCGACGAAAGCTGGTCCGACGGTTTGGCTAAAGGCAAAGGCAAATACGCCGAAGCCATTGGTCGCCTGCAACCGGACATCCTTCGTTGCCAGCAAAAGCTGATCGCGCTGCAAACCGAAACCGGTTTGACGATTGCCGAGATCAAGGACATCAACCGTCGCATGTCGATCGGTGAGGCCAAGGCCCGCCGCGCGAAGAAAGAGATGGTTGAAGCGAACTTGCGTCTGGTGATCTCCATCGCCAAGAAGTACACCAACCGTGGCCTGCAATTCCTCGATCTGATCCAGGAAGGCAACATTGGCTTGATGAAAGCGGTAGACAAGTTCGAATACCGCCGCGGCTACAAATTCTCGACTTATGCCACCTGGTGGATTCGTCAGGCGATCACTCGCTCGATCGCCGACCAGGCCCGCACCATCCGTATTCCGGTGCACATGATCGAGACGATCAACAAGCTCAACCGTATTTCCCGGCAGATGTTGCAGGAAATGGGTCGCGAACCGACCCCGGAAGAGCTGGGCGAACGCATGGAAATGCCTGAGGATAAAATCCGCAAGGTATTGAAGATCGCTAAAGAGCCGATCTCCATGGAAACCCCGATCGGTGATGACGAAGACTCCCACCTGGGTGACTTCATCGAAGACTCGACCATGCAGTCGCCAATCGATGTTGCAACCGTTGAGAGCCTTAAAGAAGCGACTCGCGAAGTTCTCTCCGGCCTCACTGCACGTGAAGCCAAGGTTCTGCGCATGCGCTTCGGTATCGACATGAATACCGACCACACCCTTGAGGAGGTTGGTAAGCAGTTCGACGTGACCCGTGAACGGATTCGTCAGATCGAAGCCAAGGCGCTGCGCAAGCTGCGCCACCCGACGAGAAGCGAGCATTTGCGCTCCTTCCTCGACGAGTGATCACAGAACCCCCGGCCCAGGCCGGGGGTTTTGCTTTTTGCAGATTAAATCCCCCGCATCGCCCCCCCGCCGAATTGCCCGTCTACACTCGAAACATTCCCCCCGAGCCATAACGAGACCGTTATGCCCAGACTGCCGACCGTGCTTTTTTTGCTGTCGCTGATGACCTGGACCGCAACGGCTGGCGCGCTGACTCTGACCGACGACGAACGTAGCTGGCTGGCGGCCCACCCGGACCTGCGTCTGGGCGTCGATGCGTCCTGGCCACCGTTTGAGTTCCGCGACGAGCAGGGCCGTTACCAGGGCCTGGCCGCCGACTACATCAACGTGATCCGCCAACGCCTGGACATCAAACTGACGCCCATCGAGCCGGTGAGCTGGACGGTCGTCCTGGAACAGGTCAAACAGGGCAAACTGGACCTGTTGCCGGGCATCATGTCGACCCCGGAACGCCAGGCCTATCTGGCGTTCACCCGTCCGTACCTGGACTTTCCGATTGTCATCCTTGCCCATGTCGGCGGCGCCCAACCGCGCAAGATCGAGGACCTGTACGGCCTGAAAATCGCCGTCGTGGAAAACTACGCACCTCATGAACTACTGCGCACCCACCACCCGGACCTGAACCTGGTGCCGATGCCCAACGTCAGCTCGGCGTTGCAGGCGCTGGCCACCGATGAAGTGGACGCCGTGGTGGGCGACCTTGCCTCCAGCGTCTGGAGCCTGCGCCAGCTCAAGCTCGACGGGCTCTATGTCAGCGGCGAGACACCCTATCGCTATCAATTGGCAATGGCGGTGCCGCCAAAAAACAAAATGCTCGTCGGCATCATCGACAAAGTCCTGGCGGACATGAGCCCAAGCGAAATCAACGCGATTCAGGAGCATTGGGTCGGTAACGTGCTGGATCATCGGACTTTCTGGTCGGATCTGCTGGTGTATGGCCTGCCGGGCCTGCTGTTGCTGGTCATCGTGCTGGCCGTGGTGATCCGGATCAATCGCCGACTGAGCTCGGAAATTGCCCGGCGAATCGATCTGGAACAGGAACTGCGCAGCAGCGAGTATCACTATCGCGGGCTGGTGGAGAGTTTGTCGGCCATTGCCTGGGAAGCGCGGATCAGCGATTTCACCTACAGCTACGTGTCGCCCCACGCCGAAGACCTGCTTGGCTATCCCCTGTCCCATTGGCTGATTCCGGGGTTCTGGCGCAACATCATTCACCCCGCCGACCTGACGCGCGCGCAAAACTTCTGCGACCACGAAGTGCTGGCCGGACGCGATCACAGCGTCGATTACCGGGTTATCACGGCCGATGGCCGCTGCCTCTGGGTGCGCGACATCGTCAGCCTGATCGAGCACGGCCATGAGCCCGTGTTGCGCGGGCTGATGATCGACATCAGTGAAGCCAAGCGCACGGAAGAGGCCCTGCGCCTGTCGGAGCAGAAGTTTGCTTCGGTGTTCCAGCAATGCCCGGACATCCTGGTGAT
Source organism: Janthinobacterium sp. LPB2021202312-11-4 (assembly GCF_037049705.1). Lineage (NCBI taxonomy): Bacteria > Pseudomonadati > Pseudomonadota > Betaproteobacteria > Burkholderiales > Oxalobacteraceae > Janthinobacterium > Janthinobacterium sp. LPB2021202312-11-4. The sequence continues at coordinate 58,023 of NZ_JBAGKV010000001.1, forward strand.
TGCGCGACTGTCCGACGGCTGCTTGCTGGAGGTCAACGAAGCGTTTGAGGAACAGATCGGCCTCAAAGCCATAGAAGTCATCGGTCAGACCGCCACCGATTTGAATATCTGGGGCATTCCGGGCGTAGGGCCGGGTTTGTTGCAGCGCTTGCAGGCTGGCAGCATCCGCAATCTGGAGATGCCTTTTCGCCGTAACAACGGCCAGGTGTTCACCGGCCTGATTTCCGCCGAGCCGTTTGATCTCGATACAACGCCGGCGCTGGTGGTGGTGGTCCGGGACATCAGCCAGCTCAAGGAAACCCAACAACAACTGCAAACCTCCGAGGAGAAGTTCGCCAAGGCCTTCCACGCCTCCCCTGACGGCTTGCTGCTGTCACGGCAGAGCGATGGCTTGCTACTGGAGGTCAACGAGGGTTTCAGCCGAATTACCGGGTTCAACAGCGCGATGTCGGTGGATCGCTCGGCGCTGGACCTGGGCATCTGGGTCAATCTGAACGAGCGCAAACAGATGCTCGATCTGTTGCACAGGGACGGCTTCGTCCGGGATTTCAGTTGCCACATCCGCCGCAGCGACGGGCAGATCCGTCTCTGCGAAGTGTCCAGCCGGCCGCTGCCGATCGGCGACGAAGACTGCATGTTGACCATCGCCCGGGACATCACCGAACGGCACTTGATGCAGGAAAAACTGCAACAGGCTGCGACGGTATTCGAGAGCACTGCCGAAGGCGTGTTGATCACTGACACCCAACAGCACATCAGTGCGGTCAACCGGGCGTTTACCGAAATCACCGGTTACAGCGAGAGCGAAGCATTGGGCCACACCCCTCGCCTGCTCGCTTCGGGCCTGCATGACAGCGCGTTCTATGCGGCCATGTGGCATCAATTGACCGATGAAGGACACTGGCAAGGCGAGATTTCCAACCGGCGCAAAAACGGCGAGCTGTACCCGAGCTGGCTGACCATCAGCGCCGTGCGCAACCGCGACAAGTTCATCACGCACTTTGTGGCGGTGTTCGCAGACATTTCCAGCCTCAAACACGCCCAGGCCAAGCTTGACTACCAGGCCCACCACGACCCGCTGACCGGCCTGCCGAACCGCACGCTGTTCGAAAGCCGACTGTTGACCGCACTCAATAACCAGCAGGAAAACGGTGGTCAGGGCGCGGTGCTGTTCCTCGACCTGGACCGCTTCAAACACATCAATGACAGCCTCGGTCACCCGGTCGGCGACCTGCTGCTCAAAGGCATCGCCGTGCGCCTCAAAGAGCAACTGCGAGACATCGACACCGTGGCGCGCCTGGGTGGCGACGAGTTCATCATCCTGCTGCCCGGCCTCCAGCAATCCAGCGATGCCGACCACATCGCCACCAAACTGCTCAATTGCTTCGGCGCACCGTTCCAGGCTGGCGAGCACGAGTTCTTCATCAGCGCGAGCATCGGCACCAGCCTGTATCCCAAGGATGGCTGCGACGTCGCCACCCTGGTCAAGAACGCTGACGCGGCGATGTACCGCTCCAAGGCCAAGGGCCGCAACCGGGTCGAAAGCTATACCCGCGACCTCACCGCCCAGGCCAGCGAACGCGTGGCACTGGAGCACGAATTGCGGCGCGCCATCGAGCGCAACGAATTGCACCTCTACTACCAACCGAAGATCAGCCTCGCCGACCATCGCCTGGTGGGTGCCGAGGCGCTGATTCGCTGGCGTCATCCAACCTTTGGCGACGTACCACCGGAACACTTCATTCCCCTGGCCGAAGAAAACGGCATGATCTTGCAAATCGGCGATTGGGTGCTCGAAACGGCCTGCCGACAGATGTTCGAGTGGAATCAGCTCTACGAAAGCCCCGGCCCGCTGTCGGTCAACCTCGCCGGCGCACAATTGCGCCAGCCGAACCTGCTCGGGCGCATCGAACAACTGCTCAAGGACAACCGTCTCAAGCCCGGTTTTCTGCAACTGGAAATTACCGAAAACTTCATCATGAGCCAGGCCGAAGAAGCGTTGGCGGTACTGCACCAACTCAAACGCTTGGGTGTGCAACTGGCAATCGATGACTTCGGCACCGGCTATTCGTCCCTGAGCTACCTCAAACGCCTGCCGCTGGACATCCTCAAAATCGACCAGTCCTTTGTCCGCGGGCTGCCGGATGACCCCCACGACGCGGCCATTGTGCGGGCCATCATCGCGCTGGGTCGCAGCATGCAATTCACCATCATCGCCGAGGGCGTCGAAACCCAGGCCCAGCAGGAATTCCTCGCCCTCGAAGGCTGCGAACAGATCCAGGGCTACATCGTCAGCCTGCCATTACCGCCAGAGGAATTCGCCGCAACGTTTCTTCGTATAGCCGTATCAGATTTTTCGGATAGCACAGCCGAGAAACCGTCGCTATAATCCGCGACCTACTGAGGGCCTATAGCTCAGTTGGTTAGAGCAGAGGACTCATAATCCTTTGGTCCACGGTTCAAGTCCGTGTGGGCCCACCAAACAAAAAGCCGCGTATTTACGCGGCTTTTTCGTGTCCGGACGTTAGATTTTTGATGTCGACTTTTTCCTCAAAAAAACCGAAGTGTCCACGTCGATCCATCAGAGCAACAACGTAATCCGCAGAAACACACCTGAAATTGACAAACCAGCCTTGAACTTTAGGATGGCTCAACCTATAAATACTATAGAAAAAAATGAGCCCTCTTCTTCCTTTTCCACTGCCAAAAAAGAAAGCTCTTCAGATAATTCGTGAGCTTTCGCAGATCTCAGAGCGCATTTTCTACTCCCCGCACGCAAAGGCACGGATGATCGAACGGGGTGTGAACATGCCAGATGTGATGGACTGTTTAGGTAAAGGGGAGATTATCGAAGGGCCGTTCCAGCAGCCTGGGGGTGACTGGAGGTTCACTATTTCCTGGTTTAGGGCCGGGTCGCCTCTCCAGATTGTTGGCGCGATCGACATCGATGACGACGGGACATTTCTCGTCATAGTGACCGCGATTCAAAAGAAGGGATGAATTTTATGTACCACTACGTAGAAAGCGGCTTGCCAAACGTATGGCTTAGCAACGGCTTCGTGGTGAAAGTGACCGCCTATGGCGAGTCTGTTGCCATCACGGATGTGAAAGGCCTGCATGATGTAATCGGCAAGGCAATTGCTGTTAAACCTTCAGTGCTGACAGGTGCTGAGTTTAGATTTTTAAGAAAAGAGCTTGGTCTGTCCCAGGAAAGCCTCGCCGAGATTGTCGGCTTGACCAGTCAGGCCGTAGCGATCTGGGAAAAAACCGACAAAATCCCGATGGTGAATGATCGGTACTTACGGGGCCTTTATCTTGAAGCCAAAACGGGCGAAGCAGATTTGATGGCGGCTATCAACACCATCAACAAACTGGACCACGAGCTCTACAAACTGAATCTTGAGTTTGAAGGTGGATGGCACAATCAGGACAAAGCATGCGCTTGATCTTGCTAGCTCTAATTTGAAGTCCGGCAAAAAATTCCGGGCTTTTTTATATGCGATGTCCACCTTCTGGGCTGCTGGCTCACGCGTCATTTTTCCTTTCTGCACATAGGCTATATTTCGTGCCGACAGTGGTTTATCGGAAGGCGCCCGCCGAGGCTGTAGGCAACTTTTTATGGTCCTGTCATTGCCAAATTTGGGCACTTCGTCCCCTGGTTGGGACTTTGTTCGACGGGATACTCTCCGAGGATCATTACCAATGCAGTGATCGGGCTTGGAAACCCGACGGACCTTAGCGCAACAAGACACCGTCATAACTTAAGACGCTCCTGCGACTGCAAACCCAATGTTATGGCGGCTGCGAGCGCTGCGTGGGATGTGTCTGTAACATGCTGCCCCATTGATGTATTCCGCCGGAGAGCCCCCCTTGCCTGACACCCGCCCACCTGCACTCGACGAAATCGACCGCCAGTTGATCGCAGCCCTGCAAATCAACGCCCGTGAAAGCGTGGCCATGCTCGCACGGCAACTGGGCATCGCGCGAACCACCGTCACTTCGCGATTGGCGCGGCTGGAAAAGGCCAAGGTGATTACCGGTTATGGCGTGCGTTTGGGTCAGCGCGTGGTGGATGGCGGCTTGCAGGCGTATGTCGGTATCACCGTACAACCGCGTTCCGGCAAGGAAGTGTTGCGCCGGTTGAGTGCGATGGCTCAGGTTCAGCAGCTCTGCGCGGTGAGTGGCGAATTTGATTATGTGGCGTGGTTGCGTACCGATTCGCCGGAGCAGCTGGATCAGTTGCTGGATCAGATTGGCAGTGTGGATGGGGTGGAGAAGACCACCACTTCGATCATCTTGAGCAGCAAGATTGATCGGGGGCAGCCGGTTTAGACGCTGTTTAATGTGGGAGCGGGCTTGCTCGCGAATGCGGGGTGTCAGGCAACATTGATGGCGACTGACATGGCCTCCTCGCGAGCAAGCCCGCGCCTACATTGGACAGTGTGCAGTTATTGATCGTCATATTGATCATGTAATTAGCAAAACGACGACACATTGCGCCTTATTAACGTGTTCCATGCTCTCTAGAATGGCTGCCATCTTTTCCTATACTCAGACGCGCATTCCGCGTCGGGTCGCCAGCAAGGTCAGCCATGAACAAGAACAATCGCCATCCTGCAGACGGTAAGAAACCAGTCACCATTTTCGGTCCGGACTTCCCGTTCGCCTTCGACGACTGGATCGAGCACCCGGCCGGCCTCGGCAGCATTCCGGAGCACAACCACGGTGCCGAAGTGGCGATCGTCGGTGGCGGGATCGCCGGTTTGGTGGCGGCTTATGAGCTGATGAAGCTGGGCCTCAAACCCGTCGTCTATGAAGCCTCGAAGATGGGCGGTCGTCTGCGCTCCCAGGCGTTCAACGGCGCCGAAGGCATCATCGCCGAACTGGGCGGCATGCGCTTCCCGGTGTCGTCCACCGCGTTTTATCACTACGTCGACAAACTCGGCCTGGAAACCAAACCGTTCCCGAACCCGCTGACGCCCGCGTCCGGCAGTACGGTGATCGATCTGGAAGGCCAGACCCATTACGCACAGAAACTGTCGGATCTTCCTGCACTGTTCCAGGAAGTGGCTGACGCCTGGGCGGATGCGCTGGAAGACGGTTCGCGCTTCAAAGAGATCCAGCAAGCCATCCGCGACCGCGACGTGCCGCGCCTCAAAGCGTTGTGGAACACCTTGGTTCCTTTGTGGGACGACCGCACCTTCTACGACTTCGTCGCCACCTCCAAAGCCTTCGCCAAGCTGTCGTTCCATCACCGCGAAGTGTTCGGCCAGGTAGGCTTCGGCACCGGCGGCTGGGATTCGGACTTCCCGAACTCGATGCTGGAAATCTTCCGCGTGGTGATGACCAACTGCGACGATCACCAGCACCTGGTGGTCGGCGGCGTGGAACAAGTGCCCCTGGGCATCTGGCGCCATGTGCCGGAACGTTGCGTGCATTGGCCGGAGGGCACCAGCCTCAGCTCCCTGCACAGCGGCGCACCGCGCACGGGCGTGAAGAAAATTGCCCACGCGGCGGACGGTCGTTTTGCCGTCACCGATAACTGGGGCGATACCCGTGAATACGCCGCCGTACTGACCACCTGCCAGAGCTGGCTGCTGACCACCCAGATCGAATGCGACGAAACCCTGTTCTCGCAAAAGATGTGGATGGCCCTCGACCGCACCCGCTACATGCAATCGTCGAAAACCTTTGTGATGGTTGACCGGCCGTTCTGGAAGGACAAAGACCCGGAAACCGGTCGCGACCTGATGAGCATGACCCTCACCGATCGCCTGACCCGTGGCACTTACCTGTTCGACAACGGCGACGACAAGCCAGGTGTGATTTGCCTGTCGTACTCGTGGATGAGCGACGCGTTGAAAATGCTCCCGCAGCCAGTGGAAAAACGCGTGAAGCTGGCGCTGGATGCGTTGAAGAAGATCTACCCGAAAGTCGATATCGCCGCGCGAATCATTGGCGACCCGATCACCGTGTCCTGGGAAGCCGACCCGCATTTCCTCGGCGCGTTCAAAGGCGCCCTGCCCGGCCACTATCGCTACAACCAGCGCATGTACGCGCACTTTATGCAGGACGACATGCCGGCCGAACAGCGCGGGATTTTCATCGCCGGCGACGACGTTTCGTGGACGCCGGCCTGGGTTGAAGGCGCGGTGCAGACTTCGCTCAACGCGGTGTGGGGCATCATGAAACACTTCGGCGGTGAAACTCACGCCGAGAACCCGGGTCCAGGAGATGTGTTCAACGAGATCGGTCCGATCGCCCTGCCCGAGTAAGAGGAATCCGAAATGCGTGTAGCCCTTTACCAATGTCCACCGCTGCCCCTGGATGTCGCCGGAAATCTGCAACGCCTGCATCAACTGGCGCTGGAGGCCAAAGGCGCCGATTTGCTGGTGGTGCCGGAGATGTTTTTGACTGGCTACAACATCGGCGTCGATGCGGTCAGTGTCCTCGCCGAAGTGCACAACGGTGAATCGGCGCAGCAGGTGGCGCGCATCGCGAAGACTGCCGGGATTGCGATTCTTTATGGCTATCCCGAGCGCAGCGAAGACGGCCAGATCTACAACTCGGTGCAGTTGATCGACGCGAATGGGGAACGCCTGTGCAACTACCGCAAGACGCACCTGTTCGGCGATCTTGATCATTCGATGTTCAGCGCCGGCGGCAATGATTTCCCGCTGGTTGAACTCAATGGCTGGAAGCTTGGATTCCTGATTTGCTACGACATGGAATTCCCGGAAAACGCCCGGCGCCTTGCCCTGGCCGGCGCCGAGCTGATCCTGGTGCCGACCGCCAACATGATTCCCTTCGACTTCGTCGCCGATGTCACCGTCCGCGCCCGAGCCTTTGAAAATCAGTGTTATGTGGCTTACACCAACTACTGCGGCCAGGAAGGCGAGATCCAGTATTGCGGCCAAAGCAGCATCGCCGCGCCGGATGGCAGCCGTATTGCCCAGGCCGGTTTGGATGAAGCGCTGATTGTCGGTGAGTTGGATCGGCAGCTAATGGTCGATTCCCGCGCGGCCAACCGTTACCTGCTTGATCGCCGTCCCGAGCTTTACACTGACCTTAACAAGCGCTGAACCCCTGTAATCCGCTAGCATTAGCGCTTCTCTGTTCTGGAAGTGCTCATGCCTGCGCTGAATCACCCCCGCCCCCACACTGAAACCCTGGCCAACGGCCTGCGGGTGACGCTGCGTCATGCCCCGAATTTGAAGCGCTGTGCGGCGGCGCTGCGGGTGGCGGCCGGCAGTCATGACGTGCCTTTGGCCTGGCCCGGACTGGCGCACTTTCTTGAGCATCTGCTGTTTCTGGGAACTGAGCGCTTTCCTGCCGGCGAAGGGCTGATGGCCTACGTACAGGGTCACGGCGGGCAGTTGAATGCCCGCACCAATGAGCGCACTACGGACTTCTTTTTCGAACTCGCGCCTCAAGCGTTTCCCGGTGGGTTGGAGCGTCTGTCAGACATGCTCGCTCACCCGCGTATGAATCAGGACGATCAGTTGCGGGAACGGGAAGTGTTGCAGGCCGAGTTTGTGGCGTGGTCCCAGGATGCGGCGGCTCAGCAGCAACTCGCACTGTTCGATGGGCTATCAGAAGCTCACCCGCTAAGGGGATTTCATGCCGGCAACCGCGACAGCCTGCCGGTATCGCAGCCTGAGTTTCAGCAGGCGTTGAAAGACTTTTATCAGCGTTTTTATCAAACCGGGCAGATGACTTTGAGTTTGGCAGGGCCGCAAAGTCTTGATGAATTGAGAGCGCTGGCCGAGGCGTTCGGGGGCGTCATTACTCAAGGTAGAAAAACCCTACAGCTCGCGCCAACTCCTCTGATGGATTCTTCCGACAAGAGTTATCAACAGGTCGGCGAGCATCGTGTGGATCTGCTGTTCACCTTCGAAGCGCTACCCGGCTCCTCACCCGAAGCCTTGGCATTCCTGTGTCATTGGCTGAACGCTGCGAAACCCGGTGGTCTGCTGGCCAAACTGCAAGACAGCGATTTGGCGCAGAGCCTGAAAGCCGCGCCGTTGTACCACTACGACGGACAAGCCTTGCTGCATATCGAACTCAAACACCCAGCCAACACGCCGTCGGCCGCGATCCGCGAACAACTGATGGATTGGCTGGGGTTCTTTGCCGCTCAACAAGACTGGAGCGGACTGCGCAACGAATACGCGACCCTGCTACAACGCCAACAGCAAATCAGCGGCGCCTTGCAACTGGCCCAGCGTGACGCCGAACAGCTCGAAACCGGCTTATCCGAGCAAGGTGTCGCAGCCCTCAAGGAAATCCTGAAACAAATCGGCGCTGTGGATAACTTCAGCGGCCAATGGCAATTGCCGGCGCCCAACCCGTTCTTGCGCGCCGAAGCACCCGCCACGAATGCCGGGTTGATCCGTGGCCAGACCAGTGCCCACCGTGGTTTGCGTACATTTGCCCAGGATCGCTCACGCGGTCGTCGCGAACGTTCGCCGATGCAGTTCAGTCAGGCGTTGCCCGGGAATACTGATGAAGGCGCGATCTATGTGCGCTGGCGTCTGGATTCGGCGCCGGACAGTCGTCTTCAATCGCACCTGGAAACCCGTCTTAAGCCGTTGTCGGAGGACGCCCGCCAGGCCGGTGTTGATTTGTCCTTCAGCGCAATGGGCAATGAATGGTTGATGAAAATGACCGGTTTACAGGAGCCGATGCCAACAGTCCTCGAACATGCGCTGAGCGCTCTGACAAATGCTGATGCCGGTTTCCCACAAACAGAGGCGACCAGTCCTGCGCTGATACCTATTCGACAGCTACTCAAAGCGCTGCCTGAACATTGCGTTCAACACACCGCCAGTTCCGCCGACCTGCAACAACTCTGGTCTGGCGCCCGCTGGGATGGACTGGCAGTCGGTCTGTCCGCCCAGACACAAGCCGCGATGGGCGTTGCCTTGAGCCGCATCCCCGGCAACGCGGACAGTCAGCTGACGCCACCACCCCTGATCAACGCCCGGCATCGGTGGAACCGCATCGACACCGGTTCCAGCGAACACGCGTTGCTGCTGTTCTGTCCTACAGCCACTCAGGACCTTTCTGACGAAGCCTCCTGGCGCCTGCTCGCTCACCTGAGTCAAACGCCGTTTTACCAACGCCTGCGGGTCGAGCTTCAACTGGGTTATGCGGTGTTCAGCGGGCTACGCCAGATAAACGGCCGGTCCGGTTTGCTGTTCGGCGTGCAATCGCCGAATGTCGCTGCGGCTGGTTTACTGGAACACATCAAAGACTTCCTGAACGGGCTGACCGAACTGATCCACAGCACCGCCGAAGCGACTTACCTGACTCAGCGTCACGCCCTCGCCGATCAATTCGACATCGCCTCCCTGCCCGGCGCCCAGGCTGCCGAACTGCTCTGGCAAGGCAAACTGGCGGGCCACTCGTCGGATTACCTGACACAACTGTCAGAAGCAATCCTGAACACTGACCGGCCCGCCCTGCTTGCCGCCGCCCAACGCCTGAATAACGCCGACGGTGGTTGGCTTTGCCTGGCAAGCGAGGCGTGTCCGGGCGCGCCTTGGCAAGCGGCAAAATGATCATTACCGACGCTGCAATTAGCTTTCTCAAAGTTTCACGGGCAACGGTTCTGTAATTTTGAGTAACATAGCCACCTAACTATCTGAACATCTCCGACTGGAGGTGGACTATATGTATAGGTCTCAGTTGTCCCATCCACCTGAAAGGAGCACTCCCATGTCCTGGTCCAAACCTGCTTACACCGACCTGCGTATCGGCTTTGAAGTCACCATGTACTTCGCAAGCCGCTAAGTTTGTATCGTTGTGCAACGCCTCGGTCTGCCGAGGCGTTTTTATTTTCAGTGTTCAAAATGATGGAGCGGCCATGTTTGTCCAGATTCTAGGTTCCGCCGCCGGCGGTGGTTTCCCGCAGTGGAATTGCAACTGCGTGAACTGCGCCGGTTTTCGCGACGGCAGCCTGAACGCCAAGGCTCGTACCCAGTCGTCCATCGCGATTTCCGATGACGGCGTGAACTGGGTGCTGTGCAACGCCTCGCCGGACATCCGTGCCCAGCTCCAGAGCTTCGTCCCGATGCAACCGGGCCGGGCGCTGCGCGACACCGGAATCAGCGCGATCATCCTGATGGACAGCCAGATCGACCACACCACCGGCCTGCTCAGCCTGCGCGAAGGTTGCCCGCATCAAGTCTGGTGCACCGACATGGTCCACGAAGACCTCAGCACCGGGTTTCCACTGTTCACCATGCTGACCCACTGGAATGGCGGGCTGGACTGGAACCGTATCGAACTCGACCAGAGTTTCACCGTCGCGGCCTGCCCGAACCTGCGCTTCACCCCGCTGCCACTGCGCAGCGCTGCCCCGCCCTACTCGCCACACCGCTTCGACCCGCACCCGGGCGACAACATTGGCCTGATCGTCGAAGACCTCAGCACCGGCGGCAAACTGTTCTACGCACCCGGCCTGGGCAAGGTGGACGCACCGTTGCTGGAGATCATGGCCAGCAGCGATTGCCTGCTGGTGGACGGCACGCTGTGGGATGACGACGAAATGCAGCGCCGTGGCGTCGGCACCCGCACCGGTCGGGAAATGGGCCACCTGGCGCAGAACGGCCCCGGCGGCATGCTGGAAGTGCTGGAGCAACTGCCCAAGCAGCGCAAAGTGCTTATCCACATCAACAACACCAACCCGATTCTCGATGAGGATTCGCCGCAGCGCGCGGAGTTGGCGCGGCGTGAGGTTGAAGTGGCGTATGACGGTATGAGTATTGTGCTGTAGCGGACGGCCCCTTCGCGGGCAAGCCTCGCTCCTACAGGTTTGTCGCTTTCCCTTGTAGGAGCGAGGCTTGCCCGCGAAAACGTCAGACCAGACACCAAAGAATCCACCGGTCCTACCCGGAGAACCGAAATGACTGACACCCCAATGTCTCCCAGCGAATTCGAAGCCGCCCTGCGCGCCAAGGGCGCCTATTACCACATCTACCACCCGTACCACGTGGCGATGTACGAAGGCCGGGCGACCCGCGAGCAGATCCAGGGCTGGGTCGCCAACCGCTTCTACTATCAGGTGAACATCCCCCTGAAGGACGCCGCGATCCTCGCCAATTGCCCGGACCGCGAGATCCGTCGCGAGTGGATTCAACGCCTGCTCGACCACGACGGCGCCCCCGGCGAAGACGGCGGGATCGAAGCCTGGTTGCGTCTGGGCCAAGCCGTCGGCCTCGACCCGGATCAATTGCGCTCCCAGGAACTGGTGCTGCCCGGCGTGCGTTTCGCCGTGGACGCCTACGTCAACTTCGCCCGCCGCGCCAGTTGGCAGGAAGCCGCCAGCAGCTCACTGACCGAACTGTTCGCGCCGCAGATCCACCAATCGCGCCTCGACAGTTGGCCGCAGCATTACCCGTGGATCGACCCGGCCGGTTACGAGTATTTCCGCACACGCCTGGGCCAGGCCCGTCGTGATGTCGAGCACGGTCTGGCGATCACGTTGCAGCACTACACGACGCGGGAAGGCCAGGAGCGCATGCTGGAAATTCTCCAGTTCAAACTGGACATTCTTTGGAGCATGCTCGACGCCATGACCATGGCCTACGAGTTGAATCGCCCGCCGTATCACAGCGTGACCGAGCAACGGGCCTGGCATAAAGGAATCACCTTATGAGTTTCGATCGCAGCAAAACCCCGACCTGGCGTACCGGCTACCGCTACCAGTACGAACCGGCGCAGAAAGGCCATGTGCTGCTGTACCCCGAAGGCATGATCAAACTCAATGAAAGCGCTGCGCTGATCGGTGGCTTGATCGACGGCGAGCGGGATGTCGCGGCGATCATCGCCACACTTGATGCGCAGTTCCCCGGCGTGCCCGAGCTCGCTGAAGACATCGAGCAATTCATGGAGGTTGCCCGTGCTCAGCACTGGATCGACCTTGCCTGATTCCGTGTCAGACAAGTTACCGCCCAAACCGGAAATCGGCCTGCCGCTATGGTTGCTGGCCGAGCTGACCTATCGCTGTCCGCTGCAATGCCCGTATTGCTCCAATCCGCTGGACTTCGCCGAGCAGGGCAAAGAACTCAGCACCGAGCAGTGGATCAAGGTATTCCGCGAAGCGCGGGAGATGGGCGCGGCGCAGTTGGGTTTCTCCGGCGGCGAACCGCTGGTGCGTCAGGACCTCGCCGAGCTGATTGCCGAGGCGCGCAAGTTGGGTTTCTACACCAACCTGATCACCTCGGGCATTGGCCTCACCGAGCAGAAAATCAGCGATTTCAAGAAGGCCGGCCTGGACCATATCCAGATCAGTTTCCAGGCCAGTGACGAGCAAGTGAACAACCTGTTGGCCGGCTCGAAAAAAGCCTTCGCGCAAAAACTCGAAATGGCCCGCGCGGTGAAAGCCCACGGCTATCCGATGGTGCTGAACTTCGTTACCCATCGGCACAACATCGACAAGATCGACCGGATCATCGAGCTGTGCATCGCCCTTGAGGCGGATTTCGTTGAACTCGCGACGTGCCAGTTTTACGGATGGGCGCAGCTCAATCGTGTCGGTCTGTTGCCGACCAAGGAACAACTGGTCAACGCCGAGCGTGTCACCAATGAATACCGCGCCAAACTGGAAGCCGAAGGGCATCCGTGCAAGCTGATTTTCGTCACCCCGGACTATTACGAAGAACGCCCGAAAGCCTGCATGAATGGCTGGGGCAGTATTTTTCTGACAGTCACGCCGGACGGAACTGCGTTGCCCTGTCACGGCGCCCGACAGATGCCGGTGCAATTTCCCAACGTGCGCGACCACAGCATGCAGCACATCTGGTACGACTCGTTCGGCTTCAACCGCTTTCGCGGTTACGACTGGATGCCCGAGCCGTGCCGCTCCTGCGATGAGAAAGAAAAGGACTTCGGCGGCTGTCGTTGCCAGGCCTTTATGCTCACCGGCGATGCCAGCAATGCCGACCCGGTGTGCAGCAAATCGGAACATCACGGCGTGATTCTCAAGGCCCGCGAAGAAGCCGAGCACGCGACCCAAACCATCGAACAACTGGCCTTTCGCAATGAACGAAACTCACGCCTCATCGCCAAAGGCTGAGCCTTTGAGCGCCATCAAAGCCGTTGCGGCCGGGATCGACTTCGCCGAGTTGCAACTGGGCACCCTGGGTCTGTTCTGGAACGAGTACCGTCCCGAGGATGCGGCCTGCCGGATCTGGCATTGGCGCGACGGCCAGGCGCAATGCCTGACGCCGCCAGGATTCAGTGTGCGCAGCCGGGTGTACGAATATGGCGGTGGGGCGTTTTGTCTGACGGATGACGGGGTGGTTTTCGTCAATGAGGCCGACCAGCAGTTGTACCGGCAATCGCTGAAGGGCGAAACGCCTGAGCGGCTGACATCGGGTGAGTGCCGTTATGGCGATGTGCAATTTGCCAACGGGCAGGTGCTGGCGGTTGAAGAGCATCGCCATCAGCATCGGTTGGTGGCCATCGACCTGGCGGACGGTGCGCGTCATCTGCTGGCCGAAGGTGCGGATTTTTACGCCGCGCCGACGCTGAGTCCGGATGCCAGGCGTTTGGCCTGGATCGAATGGAGCCGACCGGATCAGCCGTGGACCGCGACTCGCTTGATGGTTGCCGAACGCCAGGATGAGGGTGGTTTTGGCCAGCCGCGTTGTTTGGCGGGCGATGGGGTGCAGGAGTCTGTGCAGCAACCTCGGTTCGACGCCAAGGGTCGTTTGTATTGCCTGACCGATCGCAACGGGTTTTGGCAACCGTGGGTGGAAACCGGCGAAGGCCTGAGGCCATTGCCGAGCACCGCAGCCGATCACGGTCCCGCGCCTTGGCAATTGGGTGGCTGCACCTGGTTACCGGTGAGCGACGACACGTATCTGGCCAGTTGGACCGAAGGCGGGTTTGGCCGCTTGGGCCTTTGCGGCGACACCGCAGAAGACTTCACCGGGGACTACAGCCGTTTCCGAAGTCTCGCACTCGATGAACAGTTCATTTACTGCATCGCAGCCTCGCCGGTCAGTTCCTCGACGGTGATTTCAATCGACCGCACAACCCGCCAGACCAAGGTCTTGGCCGGCGGTATCGCACCGCTCCCCGCCAAAAAGATCAGCCGTCCGCAAACCCTGCGTTACCCCAGCGGCTCGGGTGAGGCCCATGGTTTCTTCTACCCGGCGATGACCGGCGCTGCAAAACCGCCGCTGGTGGTTTTTATCCATGGCGGCCCGACCTCGGCCTGTTATCCAATGCTCGACCCGCGCATCCAGTACTGGGCGCAGCGTGGCTTCGCCGTGGCCGACCTCAACTATCGCGGCAGCAGCGGTTATGGCCGGGCTTATCGCCAAGCGCTGTACTTGAGTTGGGGTGATGTCGATGTGGAGGATGCCTGCGCCGTGGTCGCTTATCTCGCCGAACGCGGACTGATCGACGGTGACCAGGCCTTCATTCGCGGCGGCAGTGCCGGCGGTTACACCACCCTTTGCGCACTGGCCTTTCATAACGTCTTCCGCGCCGGCGCCAGTCTGTATGGCGTCAGCGATCCCGTGGCGCTGGGCAAGGCGACCCACAAATTTGAAGGCGATTATCTGGATTGGCTGATCGGCGATCCGCTTCAAGACGCCGAACGTTACGCCGCCCGAACGCCGTTGCTGCACGCGAGCAGCATCGCGGTGCCGGTGATTTTCTTTCAGGGCGAACTGGATGCCGTGGTGGTACCGCAGCAAACCCGCGACATGGTCACGGCACTGCAAGCCAACGACATTCTGGTTGAAGCGCATTACTACGCAGATGAGCGCCATGGCTTTCGCAAGGCAGGCAACCAGGCCCATGCACTGGAACAGGAGTGGTTGTTTTATCGGCGGGTGATGGCGTTGATGGACTGAGGGGCGCGCCCAGAGCAAAAATCGCGGTGCCTCATTCGCGAGCAAGCCCGCTCCCACACTCGACCGTATTCTGTTGAAAGGACTCGGTCACTGTGGGAGCGGGCTGCTCGCGAAAGCGATCTACCTGACACCGCTAATCTCAGCGCTTGGCGATGATGTACACCGCATGCACGATCCCCGGAATGTAACCGCACAACGTCAGCAGAATGTTCAGCCAGAACGCGCCGGCGAAACCGACTTGCAGAAACACACCCAGGGGCGGCAACAGAATGGCGATGATGATGCGAATGAAATCCATGGGGCAGCTCCTGATTTGAAGTGGGCTCGTGTGAGCCTCACAACCAATCGACCTGCGCCGTTCGTCAGGGTTCAGTGCAGTTCTTCAGGCCAGTATCTCAAGACCGTATTTCTGAACGATGCTCAGCAACTTGAGCGCCATGCCGCTGGGGTGCTTGTCGCCCGCTTCCCATTGCTTGATCGTCGAAGCGCTGGTGTTCAGATAACGGGCGAATACTGGTTGGCTGACATTGTTACTTTCACGCAGCGCTTTGATCTGTTCTGCCGGGATTGCGTCCGGCACTTTCGCCAGGCAGGACTCGTCGAATTCGCGCATTGTGGCCTTGCTGATTGCACCGATGGCGAATAGGGCACGGGCTGATTCGTGCATCGACTCTAATGCCTCACTTCTGCATTTCTTACTCATAAAGAACCTCCATGAACTCCTTCGTATCCAGTAAGTACTGGACTTGCATCTCTGTCAGCGCCTCATAGGTCTTCGCTATTTTCCGAAAACCGGCCAGATCGGCCTGACTGATATTGCTCTGATCTTTCTTGGCATATAGAAACTGATAAACCCAGTAACCATTACCTTTGGCCAAAACAATTGATCGATGACGGTTGGCATTCAAACGTTTCTTCCAGACACCACCTCCGAGATTGTCAGCCTGCCCATTGAGCATCTCAGTGGTACAGATTTCAAAACCAGCGCTTCAGCAAAGTTGTATCGCTGGCACCGGCACTCCCTGCCGATGCCCTCTAAAAAGCCACCGATCCAGCCATCGCTCAAGCACCCAATCGCCTTTGGCAAAACGCAGAGACAAAAAAACGCCCCACGCCAAAAGAATCAGGCGTGGGGCGTGCGTTATTACCGCGAGACGGTTCTTGAATTCGTGTAGGACGGGTCAGATCAGACGGCAATCCCTTTGCGGCATTGCAGTTGCGCGGTGCGGACCCGGGAGAAGGCTCGGGCCAGGCGCAGGAGCATTTCGTCGATGTTGGCCTTGCTGACGGTGAGGGACGGGGTGAAGCGCAGGCAATCGGGTTGTGGGGCGTTGAGCAGCAAGCCTTCGTGAAGCGCCGCTTTGACCACCGCGTCTGCGGAATCGTCTGACAGCGTCAAGCCCCAGAGCAGGCCTTGCCCGCGCAATTCGCCATGGCCGTAACGATGGGCCAGGCGTCCCAGACCTTCACCCAGGTATTGGCCGGTTTTCTGCACATGCTCGAGGAAACCTTTGTCTTGAACGCTATCGAGCACGGCCAGGCCGGCCGCAGTCATCAGCGCGTTGCCGTGATGGGTGCCGGTCATTTCACCGAGATCGAAACAGCACGCCTTGCCCCGGGCCAGCAGCGCCGCCAACGGCACGCCACCACCCAGGCCTTTGCCGAGCACGACGATATCGCCCCGTACGCCGTAGGATTGTTCCGCGAGCAGCGTGCCGCAGCGGCCGATCCCGGTTTGCACTTCGTCGAAGATCAGCAGGATGCCCAGCTCACGGCACAAGCGCTCGACGCCTTTGAGGTAATGCTCGTCAGCCGCAATCACCCCGGCTTCGCTCTGGATCGGCTCAAGCATGATGGCGACGGTTTGCGCGTCCACAGCCGCATGCAGCGCCGGCAGGTCGTTAAACGGAACGTGGCTGAAGCCTGGCAACTGCGGCTCGAATCGATTAGTCAGGTTCGAACTGTCTGACGCAGATATCGTCCCGAGACTACGGCCATGGCAGCCGTTGTTGGCCACAATGATCCGCGAAGCACCACCGCGATGCAGTTGACCCCACTTGCGCGCCAGTTTGATCGCCGCATCACAGGCCTCGCTGCCACTGTTGAGCAGGTAGGCCTGATCGCTGCCGGTACTGGCGCAGAGGCGTTCGGCGAGGTTGAGCATGCCGCGGTTATGCAGGCCGAAACCGGGATTGATCAGCGAACGAGCCTGATCGGAAATAGCGTTAACCAACACGGATGGGCTGTGCCCCAGGCTGTTGGCGCCGCCGCCCTGGGTGAAATCCAGGTACGCGCGGTCATCGCTGTCCCACAACCACGAGCCTTGCCCGCGCAGGAAAATCTGCTGCGGCCGCTCGACACTGGGCATCAGGCACTCGCTGGAAAGGTTGTCGCTACGGGATGGCAACGAGGCGTCCATGGCCAGGTCATCGAGACTCGGTGGAGTGCGGCGCAAACTGAACAGATTCATCTCAAAAAGCCTCGTTTGAGGTTTTTTGTCTTTCCTATGTAAACACCTTCTACGCGAACGGTATTCATCGTGCTTTCCGGCCCTGTAAGCCTTGTGAATGCGGTTAGACTAGGCTCAGGCACGGCGTTGAGCCATTTCGATTTCACAGCATTTTCGATAAGTACACCTTATGGATTTCAAGCAACTGCGTTATTTCGTCGCGGTCTACGAAGAAGGCCACGTGGGCCGGGCTGCCGAGCGACTTTCGATCTCCCAACCGGCGCTGTCACAACAAATTCGCCACCTCGAACAGAACCTCGATGTCAGCCTGTTCGAACGCAGCAGCAAACGCTTGCTGCCGACCCTCGCCGCTCACACGTTGTACAACCACGCCCTGCCGTTGCTGGATGGGCTGCAACGGGCGCGGGAAGCGCTGGGCAACTTCAAGGGTCAGGCGTTGCGCACCTTGGCCATCGGTGTGTTGCAGACGGTTCACACCAGCCTGGTGCCGCAGATGCTCGAACGGGTGCGCAAGGCGCAGCCACATCTGGTGGTGCAGATCTATGAGCTGACCGGCCTGGAGATCGAGCGACGGTTGCTCAGTGGCTCGCTGGACATTGGCATCAGCTACTTGCCGCCCCGTCAGCCGGGGTTGCATGGCGTGATGCTGTACGAAGATGAACTGACGCTGGTCATCCCGGCGGACCATCCGTTGCGCGAATTCAAGAAAGTCTCCATGAGTCAAGCCGCGGAATTGCCGATGTTGCTGTTGGGCGAAGAGTTTCAACTGCGGCAGATCTGGCAGGCGCAATTGGCCAGCCTGGGACGGCGCCCGCAGGTGCAGGCGGAACTGAACAACATGGCGGGGATTCTCGACAGCCTGCCCCACACGCGGCTGGCCACGGTGCTGCCCGGGCGCTCGCAAAAGGCCCTGGGCAATAACGAACTGCTGTGGAAGCCACTGACCGAGCCGCGAGTACCGCTGAAAGTCGGGTTAGTGTGTCGAGATGTGCAACGGCAACAAGCCTCGCTGGCGTTGCTGCGCACCTTGCTGGAAGAAGTGTTCAATGGTCCCGATGACCGCTTGAACGGCCCGGCGCCACTGGACTCCATGACCTGAGCACTTTTCTGCAGGCAAAAGAAAACCCCGCCGAAGCGGGGCTTTGCAGACTGTTTCCCTGACATCCATTTCACTCCGCCGTCCTGGCAGAATCCTACGTGTCCGTGTTGTTGCTTTGCGCTTCCTGCGCGACGTCCATGTGAAGTAGATTAGCTCTGGATCCAATCCGCGCCTATGGGAGAACAGCAGCACGTTATGTAAGAGATTGCTTACATGACGTTACAAGGTCAGAACTGCGATGCGTCCAGCAGGAACAGCGACTCGCTACCCGCCTTCACCGACGCGCTCAACGAGTGAATCCGTGGCAGCAGACGGGCGAAATAGAACCGCGCCGTACCCAGTTTGCTCGCGTAGAAATCATCCTGCGCTTCTTTGCCGAAAGCAGCCTTGGCCATCAGTGCCCACATGTAGGCGTAGGAAACGTATCCAAATACTTGCAGATACTCGACCGACGCCGCGCCGATTTCATTCGGGTTGTTTTTCGCCCGGTCCAGCAGCCATGCGGTCAGTTCATCGAGGGTGGTCACCGCGTCGTTCAACGGCTTGGTGAACTCCGCCAGGTCAGCACTGGCGGTCGCGGTGAAATGACGGATCTCATCAGCGAACAGGTTGTAGAACGCACCGCCGCTGCCCACGATCTTGCGCCCGACCAGATCCAGCGCCTGAATGCCGTTGGTGCCTTCGTAGATCTGGGTGATGCGCACGTCGCGAACCAGTTGTTCCTGGCCCCACTCACGGATGTAGCCGTGGCCGCCGAACACTTGCTGGCCGTGCACGGTGGTTTCCAGGCCCAGATCGGTCAGGAATGCCTTGGCCACCGGGGTCAACAACGCCACCAGATCTTCCGCGCGTTTGCGGGTGGTCGGGTCTTCGCTGAACTTGGCGGTGTCCAGTTGCATCGCCACGTAAGTGGAGAACGCACGGCCGCCTTCGTTCGAGGCTTTCATGGTCAGCAGCATGCGACGCACGTCGGGGTGGACGATGATCGGGTCTGCGACTTTGTCTTTGTTCTGCGCGCCGGTCGGCGAACGGCTTTGCAGGCGATCGCGGGCGTATTCGACGGCGTTCTGGTACGAGCGCTCGCCCGTGGCCAGGCCCTGGATGCCCACACCCAGACGCTCGTAGTTCATCATGGTGAACATCGCCGCCAGGCCTTTGTTCGGCTCGCCGACCAGGTAACCCACGGCTTCGTCGAAGTTCATCACACACGTCGCGGACGCCTGGATACCCATCTTGTGTTCGATCGAACCGCAGTTCGCCGGGTTGCGCGCGCCCAGGCTGCCATCGGCATTGACCATGAACTTCGGCACCAGGAACAGCGAAATGCCTTTCGGGCCCGCCGGCGCGTCCGGCAGTTTGGCCAGCACCAGGTGAATGATGTTTTCGGTCAGGTCGTGTTCGCCACCGGTGATGAAGATCTTGGTGCCGCTGACTTTGTAGGAACCGTCGGCCTGAGGTTCAGCCTTGGTGCGGATGATCCCCAGGTCTGTACCGGCGTGCGGTTCGGTCAGGCACATGGAACCGGCCCAGACACCGGCGTACATGTTTGGCAGGTACGCAGCTTTCAGCTCATCGCTGGCGTGGGCGTTGATCGACAGGCAGGCGCCGGCGGTCAGCATCGGGTACAGACCGAACGACAGGCTGGCGGAGTTGACCATTTCTTCGACCTGGGCCGAAACGGCCTTGGGCATGCCCATGCCGCCGTAGGCCGGATCGCCACCGACGCCGACCCAACCACCTTCGGCGTAAGTCTGATAAGCCTGTGGGAAACCTGCCGGCGTGGTGACGGCACCGTCCGCCCAATGGCAACCTTCTTCGTCAGCCGCACGGCTCAGGGGCGCGATGCTTTTACTGGTGACCTTGCCGGCTTCTTCGAGAATGGCTTCGACGGTTTCGGCATCGACGGTATCGGCCAGTGCCGGCAGCTCGGCCCAGAGTTTGGCGACCTCGAAAACTTCATTGAGGACGAAGCGCATATCGCGCAGGGGCGCTTTGTAGTCAGCCATGGCAAACCTCGCAAGATCTAAACAGGTGATTCGTAGGAGTGGTGCTTTCGTTGGGCCCGAGTGTAACCCAACAACTTTTACGACACATAGGGTCAGCTCATGACCGATTTGTAATTTTTAGTCATTGATGTGCGCCTGGTAAAACGCAATCGCGGGCAAGCCTCGCTCCTACAGGTCTTCGGCGTACGCAAACTTCGCGAACGACACCAGACCTGTAGGAGCGAGGCTTGCCCGCGAAGCTCTTAAATATAATTAAAGCGCAAACAACTCCGCCGGCAACTTCATCAGGCAATCACTCCCGGCCTCGATTGCCGCCCGATGAGCGGCGGTGCGCGGCAGCAGACGCTTGAAGTAGAACTCGCACGTCGCCAGTTTGCCCTGGCAGTAATCCCCATCGCCGCTGCCCGCGTCCAACTGTGCTTGAGCCACCAGCGCCATACGCAGCCACAGATAGCCAAGGATGATGTAACCGCTGTACATCAAGTAATCCACCGACGCAGCGCCCACTTCATCCGGGTTCTTCATTGCCGCCATGCCGATCTGCGTGGTCACTTCGCCCCACTGCTGATTCAAGCCGTTGAGCTGGGCGACGAAGCGGCCGAGTTGCGGATGCTCGGTATTCGCCGCGCAGAACTTATGAACGATTTTGGTAAAGCCTCGCAGCAATTTCCCCTGACTGCCGAGGACTTTTCGCCCCAGCAGGTCCAGCGCCTGAATGCCGTTGGTGCCCTCGTAGATCGGCGCAATCCGGCAATCGCGTACCAACTGCTCCATGCCCCACTCGCGGATAAAGCCGTGGCCGCCAAACACCTGCATGCCGTGGTTGGTCACTTCCAGGCCGGTATCGGTCATGAACGCTTTGCAGATCGGCGTCAGGAACGCCAACAGGTCCTCGGCCTCCTGCCGGGCGGCTTGATCCGGGCTCAGATGGGCGGCGTCCAGCAATTGCGCGGTGAAATAGGTCAGTGCGCGATTGCCTTCGTTGAAGGCCTTCATGGTCAGCAACATCCGTCGTACGTCGGGGTGGACGATGATCGGGTCGGCGGCTTTTTCCGGGGCTTTGGGCCCGGTCAACGAACGCATTTGCAGGCGATCGTTGGCGTATTTGATTGCGCCCTGGAAACTCGCCTCTCCCAGACACAACCCCTGCATGCCGGTGCCCAGCCGTGCGTGGTTCATCATGGTGAACATGCAGTTCAGGCCCTTGTTGGCTTCGCCGATCAGGAAGCCCTTGGCGTCATCAAAATTCAGCACGCAGGTGGCCGAGGCCTTGATGCCCATTTTGTGTTCGATGGAGCCACAGGAAACACCATTGCGCTCGCCCGCGTCACCTGCGTCGTTGGGTAGGAATTTGGGAACGATGAACAGCGAAATGCCCTTGGTCCCGGCCGGCGCATCCGGCAGTTTGGCCAACACCAGATGAATGATGTTGTCGCTCATGTCGTGCTCGCCGGCGGAGATGAAAATCTTGCTGCCGGTGATCCCGTAGCTGCCGTCAGCCTGGGGTACCGCGCGGGTTTTGATGAGGCCCAGGTCGGTGCCGCAATGGGCTTCGGTCAGGCACATGGTGCCGGTCCATTGGCCGGCAGTGAGTTTGCTCAGGTAGGTCTGCTTTTGTTCTTCGGTGCCATGGGCGTGGATCGCCGACATCGCGCCGTGGGTCAGGCCGGGGTACATGCCCCAGGAGGTGTTGCTGGAACCGACCATTTCGCTGATCACCAGGCCCAGTGAGCTCGGCAGCCCCTGGCCGCCGTAAACCGGATCGGCCGCCAGTCCATGCCAGCCGCCCTCAACATACTGTGCGAAGGCTTGCTTGAAGCCTGTAGGCGTTGTCACCACGCCGTTGTCGAAATGGCAGCCTTCCTCGTCGCCGCTGCGATTGAGCGGGGCGAGCACGTTTTCACAGAATTTCGCACCTTCCTCGAGGATCGCATTGACCATGTCCGGGCTGGCATCCGTGGCGCCCAGCGCGGCGTAGTTGCTATGGAAATCGAAGACGTGGTCGATCAGGAAGCGCATGTCGCGCAGGGGAGCTTTGTACTCAGGCATGGTCGTTTCTCCGGCAGCAGATGCTTCAAACCTACTGCCGCGTCCCACGCCTCACAATCACAGTCCAGACGCTGAATGCGCCATCATCACTCAACCCGCAGCGCCGTCCATGCGCACCGCGCCACGGCGACTTTGGCCGAACGCCACCACGCAGTTGCGCCCGGCACCCTTGGCACTGTAGAGCGCCTCGTCGGCGGACTTGAGCACTTGTTCAGGGGTGCGCTGCTCCAGCCGTTCGGCGACGCCGATACTGACCGTGACCGATACGCTCGAAGCACCGGCACCGGCTCGGCGCTGGCGACCTTGCTGGTCGTCCTGGGGACGGTCCGGATTGCGCAGTTGAATGTTGTAGGACGCAATCGACTCGCGGATGACTTCCAGGTGCGGCATGCACTCTTCCAGCGTCTTGCCCGCGAACACCAAGGCAAATTCCTCGCCGCCGTAGCGATACGCCCTACCGCCACCGCTGATTTTCGACAGTTTGCTGGCAACCAGTCGCAGCACCTGATCGCCGACATCGTGGCCGTGGGTGTCGTTGAATTTCTTGAAGTGATCGACGTCGCTCATGGCCAGCACGTAATTGCGCCCGAGCCGCTGCATGCGTTCGTTCAATGCACGGCGACCCGGCAGGCCGGTGAGTTCGTCGCGGAAGGCCATTTGATAGGCTTCGTGGGCCACCGCCGCCGCAATCATCAACATCACCTGGCTGCACATGATGTTCAGGGTGAACGGCAGGATGAAGGTTTTCGGCAACATCCAGAACAATCCCAACAGGCCCACCAATTGCGCGGCGTGCAGGGGTCGTGGGTTACGCCAGTATTGCCAGGTCAGCAGCACGAACGAGGCGATGAACACCGGGTAGGACAACTGAATCAGGCTCATCCACGCACCGTGCAACGCCGGCCAGCGGATCTCCGACAGCCACATCAGCAGCGCCTGTGGGTAACTTTGCTCCAGGCCCAGCGCCACACTGCCGAACGCCAGCAACACGGCGAAACGCGCCACCATGTCCTGAAACAGGTGCGTGCGCTCCTGCCACGCGGCGAACAGGCCGAACAGCAGCGGCAGCAACAGGCAACAGAGGTGAAAGACCACGGCCGCGTCTTCGCGCACCTTGCCGTTGTCGCGGTAATAGTCGGTTTGGGTGTCGAGCAGGAAGTAGGCGATGTACACCGTGACCATCAGAAACAGTTCGCGCTGACGTCGGTAAACCGCGCAGTACGCACCGCCGAGCAGCAGCACCAACGTAGGCAACACGTTGAACAGCGACGTGAAGAAAACGTTGAGATCCTTGATGTACGCAGCCGAAAGCCCCGCAAGCAACAACAGCAGCGAGGGCAAAAAATGGCTGAAACGTACAGCGGAAGAACGCGGCAAGGGTAAAGCTCCGACCCGGCGAAACAATTGATGGCATTGTGCCTGCAATGCGCACAATTAAGCACACGAATTGTGATTCAGGTCACGTGAACGTCTCTTTAACGGCAGAAATGCTGACTTTCTGAGGGCGTTTGCGAGGTTTTTTAATGACAGCAAAACCTGTGGCGCGGGAGCTTGCTCCCGCGCCACAGCTATTGAGCATTTCAAAGGTCGTTGTAGAACGGCTGCAAGGGCCCCTCGGTGGCGGCGCGTCCTTCGGCGCCGACGGGTTTGAGGGCAATCGGCGCATCGAGGGCCTGGCGAGTCGTGATCTTCGGACTGGCCGGCCGCACCGTGACGGCGTTTTCATCACCGACGTGACCTTGTGGAATGACCAGCGACGGATGATCGAACGGCGCCTGTTCCCAGGCAACGCGCGGATCGGTCAGCCCGACTTCCATGAATTTGACCAGCGCATCCACTTCATCAGGGGTCAGGTTCAGCGCGGTCATGTCCGGATCGAGGTTCGAGGCGTTGTGTTGATTGGCCGACGGATGTTCGAAGCCACTGGTGTTGCTCGCGTCTTCACCGCGCCGGTCGCCGCCACGGTTGTAGAACTCCATGACCTGCTTGAGCGTCGCCCGGCTGCCGTTGTGGAAATACGGCCCGGTCAGCGCGATGTTACGCAGCGTTGGCGTCTTAAAGGCGCCATCGACGGAGTCGCGGAAACCGACATTGGGCTTGAGCGTCGCATCACACGGCAGCGCCGCACTCAAGGGCATTTCGAACGTGCAGACATCGACATCGAACGGGTCAGGCACCTTCCCGCCCTGCAACACGGTGTTGTACTGACGGGTGAAGGACAGCGGGTTGCCCCAGGCGTCCGAGCCACCGAGCGCCAAGTCTTCCGACGTCGGGCGCACACCGGTGTTGTAGAAACCGTTGTCATAGAGCGTGGTGAGGTTGTCCGCCATCAACATGCGTTCAATGCGCTCACGGGGCTGGAACAACAAGCGGCTGCCGGCGTTGGTCAACTCCGCCCCGCCATGGCAACTGACGCATTTGCCCTTGCCGAGGAACAGGTTCATGCCCTCGACCTGCTGGGCATTCATGGCCTGATGATTACCCTGCAAATAGGCATCCAGCGGGGCCTGGTCGGAGATCAAAGTCGATTCGTACATCTGGATCGCCAGCCCGAAGAACAAGGGGAAATTCGCCTCGATCTGGCTATACGGCGCATCGCCCAGCAACACCTGTTGCGTGGCATTCCACAGCCGCGGCTGGAACGCAGCCTTGACCAGTTCACGGTAAGTCGGCCGGCGTGCGCCAGACACCGAGGCCAGCACCGAGTCGGTGGAGGAAATCCGTTGTTGCTTGAGCATCAGCGTGTCGAGCATGCGTCGGCCGATATCGGCAAAGGTGCGCCCGCCGCAGGACATTTCCACCGGGCTGCCGGGAGGTCCCACGGCTTGCGAGGCGGCGGAAGCATCCTTGAGGGCCAGGCGCACTTTCGTTGCTACGCCGCTGCGATCGCTGGTGACGAAAATCCCGGCATCCGGATCGCGGTTACCGAACGGCGAGAAGCCGTTGAAAATGTTGTTCGCCCGGCCGTCCCAGAAATTGCGCACGTTGAACGCGGCGTTAATCACGGTCGGCGCGTTACGCCCGGTGCTGCGCCGGACATTGATGCCGCCCACCTGGAAAATCCCGTCCGGCTGCGCCGTGCACTTGTCGAAACGCGCTTGATGCGGCTTGACGAAGTTGGCGTCGAACACGCCTTGGGAGCCGATCACGTCGTCGGTGGAATAGAGAATCGGCGAATTGCGATCCAGCGGATCGGCCAGCACATGGGTCGGGAAGTCGGCTTTCTTCAACGTGTAGTTCGGGCCACCCTTGCCACCGGACTTGGTCAGGTAGGAAGCGACATCCCCCGGGATGTCAGAGGCGACAAACGGCTTGTTGAAGATCGACGAGACGTTGGCATTGGTGTTCGCCTGACCGGGGTTGATCTGGTTGGTGATCCGGTGGTCGACCCCTGCGTGGAAGTGGCAGGAAGCGCACGCCGTGGAGCCGTCGCTGCCGATCTCCATGTCCCAGAACAACGCCTTGCCCAGCAGGATCGCCGCCGAACGGTTGAGGACGTAATCGGTCATCAGATCAACCTTGCGCCCGCCTTCCGTTCCGGAGGGGTCGGGAGGTGTCATGCCGTGCAACGACTGCAAGCTGGGAACATCCGGCACGGGTGTGACGACCTCTGGCGCGGATGCCGCGACAGCACTCTCCCAAGCCAGACTGACAGCGATCAGACCACCCGCGATCGAGCAGGCCCAGCGGATAATACGAAGGATGCTCAAGGACTTCACCATGATGACATTCTCGATTCAGTACGGAGTAGCCAGGCTCCGGGATTATCCTGTTACGAGAGGAACTCATCACCATGATTCTTGCCGCACGCACGACTCAATACACCAACTGTAAGTTGGCTGATGCGAAACGAGGCCTAACTGGCAAAGTACTCTCTTGGCTCAGGCTTAATTGAAACGTTGTTTGGTCGCACCGCGAGGCGCGCTTAATTCAACTCTAGCTGTAACAAATAATTTCAACAGGAAAAATTCAATATTTTTTATCTCGAACGACTAGCGCTTCAGACAAAAACCATCGATCGGAAAAATCTTCGGCGACAACTACAAAAGCAGCCCTCAATCGTGGTGAACTTCCCCCCCACTTTTGGGCGCCATTCCCCACCCGCCATCATAGAATTTAAATAAATCCTTATTTTTCATGATTTTAAAATCTTAAATTACAACCAAAAAGTTTGGCAAAGTAATTGCTACCTCATACTGCGTAATGCAATCAGCGCGGCTTGCGGCGCTAAACAACTGACTGACAAGAATCATCCTTCATTAAAACAATGGTCGTGCGCCAGTTGCACTGCGCGAGCTATTGTTTTTATTTAATACCCGTCCGAAAACAATTTTATTTCTATCACCACGATACTTTCTGCTTGCCATGCGCCCATTATTAAGAGTATCTATAGACAACATTTCTCATTCATGTATTTTAACCATTAATTACCCGACGGGGACTTAGTTCAGCACTCCCAAACATGGGCATATATACCCCCCTACTTCGGTGCCAAGCCTATAGATATCGTTTTATGCAAAACAACACCATCAGCGCAGCCCGCATTTCTTGCAGGCTAACGACCGCTTGTGCCAATCAGGCACGACTACTGCTTTGCACATTTCAGGCTCAAGGAAATGTCTCTCGCGATTGTGTCCGGAACCGGCCAACGCAACACCGCTTGAATGCATCTGAAGGCTGAGTGTCAGGCACATCGCAATCGTGCTCAGGCCCTTGCCCTCTGGATCGAGCCCCAACTCGACGCTTATGCCTTGCATCTTCACTGCGCAGGATTCAGCGCACTGGCAAGTCGGCGGGTCGATTGGCCGGCAACAGGTCCCGCAAGATTGTGGAGAGAACCATGAGCTTATCCAAACACGCAAAAGCGCTGGCAATAGCGCCGTTCCACAAGCGACTCAACGGCATCTCAGGTCACCACGCACTGCTGGCCGGCGCTGTCGCCGTCGCACTCGCCATTGGCGGCGCAGGTCATGCACTTGCCCAGGGCGGCGGGACGGCCAAGCCTGTCAAAGGCGCACCCGCGCCGTTCTCGACACCCACGTTGCCGAATCCGGTGTTCACCAATCCGGATGCGATCCATGGCTTTGCCGTTACGGGTTTTATCCAGAGCATGACCCTGGACCCTACCAACGCGAACTGCCCCGGCACAACCGATCCTGGCCGGTTTGGGGGGACCGTCCAACTGAACGGCGTCACGATTACCGTCCCTTGCAATACCGTTTTGCAAATGCCGGCCAATACCCTGACCTGGGCGGATTTTGTCAGGGGCGGGTCGCTGGCGCTCAATAAAGGACCGACTTCATACCCCTCGTTCGAGATCCATGTGGTGGGCAATACCGTCTCTAACAAGCAAATCGCCGGGCTGATCTATGTCTCGCAGCAGGCGGCAAATGCCGGCAGCGGCTACATCACCCGGATCGACTACACCAACGGCAACCTCGAAGTTGACAGCGGTAACCCTCTGCAACCGACGATCATCCAGATCAACGACCCAAGCGGACGCTTTGGCCGCGCCCAAAGCCCCGACCCTCGCTTTTCCGTCGATGACGCCAACCCGACGATCCACGCCGCCACCGGCTACCCGATGTGCGTGCCGCGTACCATTTCCGGGGACGATGCGCTCTGCCCTCAGAAAAACCGGCCTAAGGTCGTAACCCCGACCACCACGAACAACTGCCGCAACTTCAGCCAGGCCGGCGTGACCCCTCCGGCCAGCGGAGAGCTTTCCCCTCCGGTTCTGGGTCAGATTTATTGCAGTCAGTTCGTCATGAAGCGATTCAGCGATGCGTCGCGCACAGCAACCGACCCCGACCCGATGCAACAGGCACCGTTCGAAGTCGGCGACTTCATCAGCTACGCAGGCACGCTGTTCAAATCAGCCACGGCGGGCACCCCGGACTTCATCTCTGCCCACACGATTGAGGCCAACATCGGGATCTACACCCAGCCCGGAACGCAACCCAGCTACCTGGCCATCGGGGAGTTCGGTATCGGTACCGCCGACCCTGCGGCAACGGCCATCAACGGAGTAGCGCAGGAGACGCAGGACCGGATTTTCCTGGAAGCATCGACCACCGACGTGAAAACACCGGTCGACATCTATCTGATCGATGTCAATCCATCGACGGGCGTACAGACCAATCGCTGGGTGGCACCTTATGAGATGACCGGTGAATGCAACCCTGCACAGGCCCTTCCAGCCAGTTGCTTTGGTGTCTCAGGTGGCATCACCAGCCAGAACGTCGGCCCTCAACCACAACGTGCCAGGATTCGCGCGACCAAGGCGCCGACCGGGCTTCTCAGCCAGCCGACCCGCACCTTGCGCGTTGTTGCGCGCTCACTTTGCGTTCCACAGTTGAGCGCCTCGCAGACCGCCGTGGACAGTTGCATTCAAAATGCCAGTCGGTTGACGGTGGCCAATGGTCTGATCGCCGGGCAGTACGTGGCGCCAGTGTTTGAGTTCATCTTTCCGGAAGGCGTAAAGCCTGGCGACCCGGTGGTCCCGAACGACTTCTGGCACCTGCCGTTCCTGCGCAACGGGGAAGGCGCGGGCACCCCGACCGGCGTCGGCCCGTTGGACCCGACGCCTTGGTAGGCCAGGCCTGAAGCCTGGGCAAGAAGCAAAAAAAAGCCGCCGCTCCCGAAGGAGCGGCGGCTCTTTTTAGAACTGCGCGAAGGCTTAGTAGCCCAGTGCGAAGTCTTCTTCTTTCATGTCCATCAGGTTGTTGGCGCCCGACAGCATGGTCACAACGTGAGTGCGGGTACGCGGCAGGATGCGCTGGAAGTAGAAGCGCGCGGTCTGCAGCTTGGCGGTGTAGAACGCGGTTTCGGTGGTGCCGGCAGCCAGTTTCTCGGCAGCCAGACGCGCCATGTCAGCCCAGAAGTAAGCGAGGCAGGCGTAACCGGAATACATCAGGTAATCCACCGACGCGGCGCCGACTTCTTCGCGATCTTTCATGGCGGCCATACCGACCTTCATGGTCAGCTCGCCCCATTCCTTGTTCAGCGCAGCCAAAGGCTCGACGAACTCTTTGACCGCTTCGTTGCCTTCGTTGGTCTGGCAGAACTTGTGGACGATCTTGGTGAAGCCTTTCAGGGCCTCGCCTTGGGTCATCAACACTTTACGGCCCAGCAGGTCGAGTGCCTGGATACCGGTGGTGCCTTCGTACAGCATCGAAATGCGGCTGTCGCGAACGTTCTGCTCCATGCCCCACTCGGCGATGAAACCGTGACCGCCGTAGATTTGCACGCCGTGGTTAGCGGATTCAAAACCGACTTCGGTCATGAAGGCTTTGGCGATCGGCGTCATGAAGGCCAGCAGTGCGTCGGCTTTCTTCTTCTCTTCTTCGTCCACGCCGTACTTGACGATGTCGACCAGTTTGGCGGTGAAGTACACCATCGCACGGTTGCCTTCGGCGAATGCCTTCATGGTCAACAGCATGCGACGTACGTCAGGGTGCACGATGATCGGGTCAGCGGCTTTTTCCGGCGCTTTCGGGCCAGTCAGGGAGCGCATTTGCAGGCGATCGCGAGCGTATTTCAGGCCGCCCTGGAAACCGATTTCGGCGTGGGCCAGGCCTTGCAGCGCGGTACCCAGGCGAGCGGTGTTCATAAAGGTGAACATGCAGTTCAGGCCTTTGTTCGCCGGGCCGATCAGGAAACCGGTGGCCCCGTCGAAGTTCATCACGCAAGTGGCGTTACCGTGGATGCCCATTTTGTGTTCCAGGGAACCGCAGGTCACAGCGTTGCGAGCACCGATCGAACCGTCCGCGTTCGGCATGAACTTTGGAACGATGAACAGCGAGATGCCTTTGGTGCCAGCCGGTGCGTCCGGCAGGCGGGCCAGCACGATGTGGACGATGTTGTCGGCCATGTCGTGTTCACCGGCCGAGATGAAGATCTTGGTGCCGGAGACTTTGTAGGAACCGTCGGCCTGAGGTTCAGCCTTGGTGCGCAACATGCCCAGGTCGGTGCCGCAGTGCGGTTCGGTCAGGCACATGGTACCGGTCCATTCGCCGGACACCAGTTTGGTCAGGTAAGCCTCTTGCTGCTCAGGCGTGCCGTGCTCGGAAATGGTGTTCATCGCGCCGTGGGACAGGCCTGGGTACATGCCCCACGACCAGTTGGCTTCGCCAACCATTTCGCTCACGGCCAGACCCAGAGACTCCGGCAGGCCTTGGCCGCCGTGCTCTACGTCGTGAGCCAGGCTTGGCCAGCCGCCTTCAACGAATTGCTTGTAGGCTTCTTTAAAGCCCGTCGGGGTTTTAACGCCGGACTCGCTCCAGGTGCAGCCCTCGGTGTCACCCACGCGGTTCAGCGGAGCCAGCACCTGCTCACAAAACTTGGCGCCTTCTTCGAGAATGGCATCAACCATGTCCGGAGTTGCGTCTGCGCAAGCCGGAAGGCTCGAATAGTGCGCTTCGTAGCCGAGCAGCTCGTCACGAACGAAGCGAATATCACGCAAGGGGGCCTTGTAGTCAGGCATAGCGATAAACCTCTGCTGATGTAACCGGGAATGAACGACCGCGTTGATTTGTTGTGACGGTCAAACAGTTGTTTGAAACATACGTTTACGCCCAAATCTTGTCAAGCATCCATCCTTTGCCGTTCGTCATGCACAGGCTTTCGATTCACGGAAAGGACCCGCTTTTGGCTCTTTAAGCATGTTTTTTGGCTTCCAAGGAATGTTGAACTGTCAGTTCTCACAGGTTCGGATTTTCTGCACAACCTATGTAATGACTATAGCTGCCGCGCCTACAGGCCATGGTGGTCTGCAGAAAGGCCTATCGCAGGAGAAACGATATGGAAGTTAAATCCAGTGACAACCGTCAGCCTCGAATTCCGGGTGATCTCGACCGTACCTTTGCCAACGGCGGTCGCATCGAGATCAGCGAAAGAGGCACCGCAAACGCAATCACCTCTGACCAGGATGGCAATTTGTTTCTTGTCTCGCAGATTGGCGACCACTTCCGCTTGTCCCGTTACTTTGTCGACGGGACGAAAGATGAATTGTTCGTGGAAACGACCTGGAACTTCGAAGATGACGACCAATCCAGGCCGATACGCGTATTGCTACAAGATGGAAAAATCCTGGTCATCGGTGAATCACTCAAAGCCGGAGTACTGAGACCCGCCGTCGCACGCTTCAATGCCAGCGGCAGTCCTGACCTGGTATTTGGTCGAAGAGTCATCAGGACGGGGCCAGAAGATGCAACACCCAGCGCATTTAGCTACAAGTTCGTAGATGGCTGCCTGCAAAAAGACCAAAAGATACTTCTATCAGCCACCTACACACTTCAATTCGGAGGTCCGTTGTCCAGGCTGTTCCGCCTGCTGGCCTCCGGAGAGCCCGATAATGACTTTGGTGAAGGCCAGGGCTTTATCGATATCAAGCTCCACGACCGTAATAGCTTTGCCAACGATGTTCAGATCCAAAGCGATGGCCGCATTATCGTCGCGGGCAGTTGGAGATATGACGGCGAACAGCAACAAACACGGACCGTGGCTCGTTACACGGTTGAAGGCGTTCTGGACAATACCTTTGGTCAGGCCGGTTATGCCGACATTGTCGTGCCCGATGAGCCATTAGAGAAATCGCAAATTGCGGAGCTGCTTCTGGACGATATCGTGAGTCGGGTAGTCGTCCAGGATGACGACAAAATCATTATCGCCGGCTATGCAAAAGGCTCTGACGGTCTTAGAAAAGGGCTACTTGCCAGACTGGAGCGCGACGGTGATATCGATAAAGCCTTCAACCAAGGCAAACCATTACTCATCTCCCGTTCATTAAACGATCTGGCCTTCCAATCTCTGGCAATTCAACCAGACGGCAAAATTGTGGCCGTTGGCAGAGGCATCATGGCGGGCACGACCATGGAGCTATATGAGCGAGTTAGCGAAAACGGAGAACGAGAGGAGTTCTGGGCGGGCCACAGTGCCGGTGACTGCACTGATGTGACGATACAGCCACAAGGGCGAGTTGTTATTTCGGGCAGTTCCGGGGCGGCCATGGTCGGCACCCGTTATCCAAGAGTGTGGGGGCGTCAGGGGGGGTGATTTAATTATTTGCCACG
The DNA here is from genome assembly GCF_037049705.1 of Janthinobacterium sp. LPB2021202312-11-4. Classification (NCBI taxonomy): domain Bacteria; kingdom Pseudomonadati; phylum Pseudomonadota; class Betaproteobacteria; order Burkholderiales; family Oxalobacteraceae; genus Janthinobacterium; species Janthinobacterium sp. LPB2021202312-11-4. Next base: position 90,593 of record NZ_JBAGKV010000001.1, read on the forward strand.
TAAATTGCGATCAATGGTCACGCGCCAGTGATCGCAAGTTTTAAAGGATTTTGTTTGTCGCTCGATCAATGATCAAGCGTAGGTATCAATCAACGTCCCCAGCATTTCATCGGATGCCTTGGCGACTTTCGCGCCGAGCTCAACCTGAAACTTGCCCTGGGACATCTCGACCATGTTGCTGGCCAGGTCGGATTGCTGGCTGCGGTCTACCGAACGCAGACGATCAACCTGTGCTTCGGAGGATTGGCTCTTCTCCGAACGATCGATGGTGGTGTTGGCAATCTGGCCGGCGGCCTGATCGACACGGTTCTGCCCGGTCTGAATAGTGCTCAGACCGGCATAAAAAGCGGTGCTACCTGAGATTTCCATGGGAGAACTCGTCCTTATGAAGGATCAACAGCGGCCATTGAAGCAGACGCGCCGTGAAAACACCCGACAAAAACACTAATGGCACAGTGCCTTGTCATAGCCAAAAACATTAATCGAGCAGATCCAGTTGCAGATGCTCAGCCACCGCCTCCGCCGTCACCGACTTGAGTTTCGGCACTCGCCCCAGGCACGGCGCGGGTATCCGCTCGGCCAGCGTGGCGAGGTTTTCCTCCAGCCGCGATGTCTTGGGCTCGATGATATTGGCCACCCATCCCGCCAATTGCAGCCCATCGTTGGCAATTGCTTCAGCCGTCAGCAACGCATGATTGATACAGCCCAACCGCACGCCGACCACCAGAATCACCGGCAAATCCAGGGCCATCGCCAAGTCTGACAAATTATCCTGATCCGCCAGCGGCACGCGCCAGCCACCGGCGCCTTCGATCAGCGTGAAGTCTGCATTCAGCTCCAGAATCTCGCGCATTGGCGTCAGCAAGGACTGCACCGTCAACGCAACACCCGCCTCCCGGGCCGCCAGATGCGGGGCAATCGCCGGTTCGAACGCCACCGGGTTGACCTGTGCATACGTCAGCGGCACCGAGCACTCGGCCAGCAACGCCAGCGCGTCGGCATTACGCAGACCTTTGGGCGTCACTTCGCAGCCGGACGCTACCGGTTTACCCGCCGCCGTGCTTAAACCTGCCAACCGCGCCGCATGCAGCAACCCGGCGGCGATGGTGGTCTTGCCGACATCAGTGTCGGTACCGGTAATGAAATAGGCTGCGCTCATAAGGGTTTCTCCAACACGGCATAAACCACTTGATAAGTCGCCGGCAGTCCCTGTGCCTGACGATACCGCTCATACGCCTCGATCAAGCCGAGGACTCGCGCCCGGCCGGTCAAACCGCCCGGCCGACCCGGGTTCAGGTTATGCGCGCCCAACGCCTTCAATTCATGGGTCAGGCTGCGCACATCCGGGTAATGCAACACCTGTGGACGGGTTTGCAGGCTGACGACCTTCAAGCCACTGGCCGCGCTCAACTGTTGATACGTACCGAACTCGCGGAAACGGTTGACGTGCACCAGGCCATCCACCTGACGCCAACTGTCGCGCAATTCGTACAGCGTGCCGACACACAGACTAGCAAACGCGAAAATACCGCCCGGTTTCAGTGCACGAGAGGCCTCACTGAGCACCGAGGCAAAGTCCGAACACCACTGCACCGCGAGGCTGGAAAAGATCAGGTCGCAGGTCGAATCCTTCAGCGGTAAGCGCTCGGCATCCCCGGCGATGAAATGCGTAGCGCCGCCCAACGGCCGGGCGTGATTGAGCATGCCCTCGGCGATATCCAGCGCGACGCCGTGCCCCTCAGGGAAACGCTCGGCCAACGCGCGACTGAAATACCCGGTGCCGCAGCCCAGGTCCAGCCAACGCTCAGGCGAAAAAACCTGCGGCAAACGACTCAACAGCTCATTGCCCACATCCCGTTGCAACTCGGCCACGCTGTCGTAGCTGGCCGCCGCACGGGAAAAGGAAGCGGCCACCTGACGCTTGTCGGGCAAACCGCCGGGCAGTGGGGGAAGGGATAAATCAGTCATCACCGGACTCATGCAAAAAGGCCTGGATCGCCCCCGCCACACCGTGGGGGTCTTCCAGAAGAAACGCGTGGCTGGCCTGCTCGATCAGGCCGATTTCGACATCCGGCAGCAAGGCCAGCAACTCCCCCGCCGCTTCGGCCGGGACCAACCCGTCGAGGCCGGCGAACAGATGCAGTTGCGGGCCACGAAACGCCTGCAAGGCCTGACGAGTATCCAGTTGCGCGAGCACTTCCAGACCGGCCATCAACACCGGGGGCGAGGTATTCGGCGCGCCACCAAGCAGCAATCGCGATAACCCGCGCGGGTCCTCGGCACCTTGGGCACAGAGCAGCGAAAAACGTTTCAAGGTCATGCGCGGATCGGCAGCGCAGCCCGACAGGAACGCATCGAAGGTCTCGCCGGGCATCGCGCTCGGCCATTGCTCATGGGCCACGAACGAAGGATTACTCGCCAGGGTCAGCAAACCGCAGCAGCGATCGCCGCGCCGCGCCGCCAACTCGGAGGCGAGCATGCCGCCCAACGACCAACCACCGAGCCAGGCATCCTGGGGCAAGGTCGAATCGAGTTCGTCGAGCCACTCCTCCAGATCCCCCGATTCCAGTTCCGGCAACGGCTCGATCTCGACCCGCAAGTGTTCATCCAGCCCTAGCAAAGCAGCCGCCAACGGCTCCAGCGGCGAAATCCCCAGGCCCCAACCGGGCAGCAGAATCAGACGATCACGCATGGCTTGGCTCCGGTCCCAGTTGTGCAAAACAGTCGGCCAGTCCATTTAACAATAGCTGCACCTGCGCCTCGCTGTGGGCGGCGGTCAGGGTCACCCGCAGGCGCGCGCTGCCGGCCGGCACGGTGGGCGGGCGGATCGCGGTGACCATCAGGCCGCGCTCGCGCAGCATTTGCGACAGGCGTACGGCGCGGCCGGCATCGCCGATCATGATCGGCTGGATCGGGGTGAAGCTGTCCATGAGTTCCAGACCGATCTGTTCGGCGCCTCGACGAAATTGACGGATCAGCACATTAAGGTGCTCGCGCCGCCAATGCTCGCTGCGCAGTAATTCGAGACTTTTCAGGGTCGCGCAGGCCAGGGCTGGCGGTTGGCTGGTGGTGTAGATGTACGGGCGGGCGAACTGGATCAGGCTTTCGACCAACTCCTCGCTGCCCGCCACAAACGCCCCGGCCGTGCCGAACGCCTTGCCGAGGGTGCCGACCAACACCGGCACATCCTCCTGGCTCAAGCCGAAATGCTCGACGATCCCGCCGCCATTCGCGCCCAGCGGACCAAAGCCGTGAGCGTCATCCACCATCAGCCACGCGCCTTTGGCCTTGGCTTCCCGGGCCAGCGCCGGCAGGTCGGCGATATCGCCATCCATGCTGAACACGCCGTCGGTGACCACCAGCGTATTGCCCGTGGCTTTCTCAAGACGCTTGGCCAGGCTCTCGGCGTCGTTGTGCAGATAACGATTGAACCGCGCACCGGACAACAAACCGGCATCCAGCAACGAAGCGTGATTGAGCCGGTCTTCCAGCACCGTATCGCCCTGCCCGATCAACGCCGTGACCGCGCCGAGGTTGGCCATGTAACCGGTGGTGAACAGCAGCGCACGCGGCCGGCCGGTGAGGTCTGCCAAGGCTTCTTCCAGCGCGTGATGCGGGCTGCTATGGCCAATGACCAAATGCGATGCCCCGCCGCCGACGCCCCAACGCGCCGCACCGGCACGCCAGGCTTCGATCACTTGCGGGTGATTGGCCAGGCCCAGGTAGTCGTTGTTACAGAACGCCAGCAACGGCTGGCCGTCGACCACCACTTCCGGGCCTTGAGGGCTGTCGAGCAGTGGGCGATGGCGATAGAGATTTTCGGCACGACGGGCAGCAAGGCGCGCGCTGAGATCGAAAGACATGCAGACCTCGCGGGTCAGGAAAAGACACATCTCCTGTAGGAGCGAGGCTTGCCCGCGAAGGCATCACCGCGGTCAGACAGACCAGGGTGTCTCATTCGCGGGCAAGCCTCGCTCCTACAGGACGGGGAGAAGTCAGACGGCAGCGTTATAGAACTGCTCGCTGCTCTTCTGCTCCACCAGCGCCTGCTCGATAGCCGCTTGATGCACTTCATCGGCATGCTCTTCGCGCGCTTCCGGCAGGATGCCCAGGCGCCCAAACAGTTGCATGTCCTTGTCGGCCTGCGGGTTGGCGGTGGTCAGCAGTTTGTCGCCGTAGAAAATCGAGTTCGCACCGGCGAAGAACGCCAGGGCCTGCATCTGCTCGTTCATCGCTTCGCGGCCGGCGGACAGGCGCACGTGGGATTGCGGCATCAGGATACGGGCGACGGCGAGCATGCGGATAAAGTCGAACGGATCGATGTCTTCGGCATTCTCCAGCGGCGTACCGGCGACTTTCACCAGCATGTTGATCGGCACCGATTCCGGATGCTCCGGCAGGTTGGCCAACTGGATCAGCAGGTTGGCGCGGTCGTCGAGGGACTCGCCCATGCCGAGGATGCCGCCGGAGCAGATCTTCATCCCCGATTCACGCACGTAGGCCAGGGTTTGCAGGCGCTCGCCATAGGTGCGGGTGGTGATGATGCTGCCGTAGAACTCCGGCGAGGTGTCGAGGTTGTGGTTGTAGTAATCGAGACCGGCCTTGGCCAGCGCTTCGGTCTGGTCCTGATCGAGACGACCGAGGGTCATGCAGGTTTCCAGGCCCATGGCTTTCACGCCCTGGACCATTTGCAGCACGTACGGCATGTCTTTGGCCGACGGGTGTTTCCACGCCGCGCCCATGCAGAAACGGGTGGAACCGATGGCCTTGGCGCGGGCAGCCTCTTCGAGGACCTTCTGCACTTCCATCAGTTTTTCTTTTTCCAGGCCGGTGTTGTAGTGACCGGACTGCGGACAATATTTGCAATCTTCCGGGCAGGCGCCGGTTTTGATCGAAAGCAAGGTGGAAACCTGAACGCGGTTAGCGTCGAAATGCGCGCGGTGCACCGTTTGCGCCTGGAACAACAGGTCGTTGAATGGCTGAACGAAGAGTGCTTTGACTTCGGCCAAAGACCAGTCATGACGCAGGGTTGCAGAGGTGCTGGCGCTCATGGGTGTTTCCTTGATTTATGCTTGGCAAGCGACTGGGGGATGGAATACCCACAGGCGCGACACGGATGTTCGGCATATTTAAGGAAGAGCGATGCGCTGTCAACCACGATACGAAGGACTGGTTTACATCTGGTTAAAAAACAAACAATCCTGCTTGTTATGCTCAGAGCCCGCCGACGACACAACACCGATCTGCACAGCCTGCGAAACCGAGCTGCCCTGGCTCGGCGATCAGTGCCAGACCTGCGCCCTGCCGCTGCCCGCGTCCGGCCTGACGTGCGGCCAATGCCTGCAACAACCGCCGGCCTTCGAGCGAGTGGCGGCGCCGTGGCGTTACAGCTTTCCGGTGGACACATTGATCACCCGTTTCAAGCACAACGCGAAGTGGCCGTTTGGCCGCTTGCTCGGCGAACTTCTTGTGCAATTCCTGCAACATCGCTTCGAAGAAGACCTGGAGCGCCCCGATGCGCTGGTCCCGGTGCCGCTGGCCGCAAAACGTCTGCGCCAACGCGGCTTCAACCAGGCGGCGATGCTCGCCCGGTGGCTTAGCGAAGGCCTGAATATTCCCTGCGATGGAACGCTGCTGCGACGAATCCAGGACACCAGCGCCCAACAGGAACTGAAGGCCCAGGCCCGCAAACGCAACCTGCGCAACGCCTTCGCCCTGTCACCCGGCGCAACCATTGCAGGCCGCCACTTGGCGTTGATCGATGACGTGCTGACCACCGGCGCCACTGCGCAAACCCTGGCCCGCTTACTGATGGACGCCGGCGCCGCCCGTGTTGATGTCTATTGCCTGGCCCGCACACCCAAACCCGGCGACACCGCATAACCTTGTGGGAGCGGGCTTGCTCGCGAAGACGGACGGTCATTCAACATTGATGTCGACCGAGTGGACGCTTTCGCGAGCAAGCCCGCTCCCACAGGGATCACCGTCTGACTTGACTCCCGCCGCCCAAGCCGCCAACGTCCTCCCATTGTCACAACCCAAAGCGCCAAACCATGTCCTTGCCCACGTTGTTGTCCCAGCACATTGTCCGCCGCCCGCAGCGCATTGCCCTGCTGCAACACATCGCCGAACAAGGCTCGATCACCCGCGCGGCAAAAGCCGCAGGCCTGAGCTACAAAGCGGCATGGGACGCCATCGATGAGCTGAACAACCTCGCGCAAAAACCGTTGGTGGAACGCAGCGTCGGCGGCAAGGGCGGCGGTGGCGCCAAGTTGTCCGAAGAGGGTCAACGTGTCCTGCGCCTTTATCAAAAGCTCCAAGCGTTACAGGCCCAGGTGCTGGAAGCCGCCGAAGACGCCAGCGACCTGGACCTGCTCGGCCGGCTGATGCTGCGCACCAGTGCGCGCAATCAATTGCACGGCAAAGTGCTGGCGATCGAATCCCAGGGGCGCAACGACCTGATCCGGCTTGAGCTGGCCGCAGGCCTGAGCATCGACGCACAAATCACCCACGACAGCACCCTGCGCCTGGAGCTGCAAACCGGCACTGAAGTGGTGGCCCTGATCAAGGCCGGTTGGCTGGAACTGCTGGCCGCCGACCAGACTGAAACACCTGGCAACAATTGCCTGAAAGGTACGCTGGAGGAAATCCTCGACGCCGAAGACGGCCCCAGCGAAGTGCGCATCGGCCTGCCCAACGGCCAGACACTCTGCGCCCTGGCCGAGCCGCTGCATTTAAGAACCTCCAACCTTGGCGTCGGCCAACCGGTGCGGGTGCAGTTCGCGCCGTCCAACGTGCTGCTCGGGACGCCGCTCTGAAACAAAACCTTCATTGAGGCTCACTAAGGTGACTGCAAAAACCAGCAGGGAGCCTGATGTGAGCCTATTAGAAGAAAACCAACCCACCGACCTGGAACACATGGTCGGCCTCAGCCGTCGTGGTTTTATCAGCGCCGGCGCCCTCTGCGGTGCGGCGATGTTTCTCGGTGGCAACCTGCTGAGTCGCAGCGTGCTGGCCGCCAGTGTCAGTGCCGGTTCGAGCAAACTATTGGGCTTCGACAGCATCGCCGCTGCCACGACCGACGTCATCACGCTGCCGCCGGGCTACAAGTCCTCGGTGTTGATCAGTTGGGGCCAGCCGTTGCAAAAAAACGGTCCGGCCTTCGACCCGAGCGGCAACGGCACCGCCGCCGCCCAGGAAGTCCAGTTTGGCGACAACAACGACGGCATGAGTCTGTTTGAGTTTCCCGGCGAAAAAGACCGGGCGCTGATGGCGATCAACAACGAATACACCAACTACCGCTACCTCTACCCCCACGGCGGCATGCCGCAATCGGCAGACGACGTGCGCAAGGCCCTGGCCTGCGAAGGCGTGTCGGTGATCGAAGTGCAGCGCAAGAACGGCCAATGGCAATTCGTCCAGGGCTCGCGTTACAACCGGCGCATCCACGGCAACTCGCCGCTGCGCCTCAGCGGCCCGGCCGCCGGTCACGACTTGCTCAAGACCAGCGCCGACAAGCACGGCAAGAAAGTCCTCGGCACCTTCCAGAACTGCGCCAACGGCAAGACGCCCTGGGGCACTTACCTGACCTGCGAAGAGAACTTCACCGATTGCTTCGGCAGCAGCAACGCCGAGCAAAAATTTGATGCCGCGCAAAAACGCTACGGCGCCGTCGCCGCGAGCAAAGAGATCAACTGGCATCAACACGACCCGCGCTTCGACCTGGCGAAGAATCCCAACGAACTCAACCGTCACGGCTGGGTGGTGGAAATCGATCCGTTTGATCCGCAATCTACCCCGGTCAAACGCACCGCTTTGGGCCGTTTCAAGCATGAAAATGCGGCCCTGGCGCAAACCCATGACGGTCGCGCCGTGGTCTACATGGGCGACGATGAGCGCGGCGAGTTCATCTATAAATTCGTCAGCCGCGACAAGATCAACCCCCCCAATCCCAAGGCCAACCGTGACCTGCTGGACCACGGCACCTTATATGTCGCGCGTTTCGATGCCGGCGACGGCAACGCCGATCACCCGAAAGGCCAGGGCCAGTGGATCGAACTGACCCACGGCAAAAACGGCATCGACGCCAGCAGCGGTTTTGCCGATCAGGCCGAAGTGCTGATTCACGCGCGACTGGCCGCCAGCGTCGTCACAGCTACGCGCATGGACCGCCCGGAATGGATCGTCGTCAGCCCCAAGGACGGCCAGGTTTATTGCACCCTGACCAACAACGCCAAGCGCGGCGAAGACGGCCAGCCGGTGGGCGGGCCGAATCCTCGGGAGAAGAACGTTTACGGGCAGATCCTGCGCTGGCGCACCGACCGTGATGATCACGGTTCGAACAGCTTCGCCTGGGACCTGTTTGTGGTCGCCGGCAACCCTGGCGTGCATGCCGGCACGCCGAAGGGTGGTTCGTCGAACATCACGCCGCAGAACATGTTCAACAGCCCCGACGGCTTGGGCTTCGACAAGGCCGGGCGCTTGTGGATTCTCACCGATGGCGACTCGAGCAATGCCGGCGACTTCGCGGGCATGGGCAACAACCAGATGCTGTGCGCCGATCCGGTGACCGGGGAAATCCGCCGCTTTATGGTCGGGCCGGTTGGCTGCGAGGTGACGGGGATCAGCTTCTCGCCGGATCAGAAGACGCTGTTTGTCGGCATTCAGCATCCGGGGGAGAACGGTGGCTCGACGTTCCCCGAGCACCTGCCGAATGGCAAGCCACGGTCGTCGGTGATGGCCATTACCCGTGAGGACGGCGGGGTCGTCGGCGCCTGATCCGGCCTCTTCGCGGGCAAGCCTCGCTCCTACAGGGTTACGCAGATTCCTTGTAGGAGCGAGGCTTGCCCGCGAAGGCGCCCGCGCGGTCAACACCCATCTCAACCCCAACCACTATAGAAGCCCCGTCTGCGCTACCATGCTTGGCCGGACGCGGCAGCCTGCTGCGCGCAGGAGTCAGCATGGCCCACCCGTTTGCAACCCTCACCCCAGACCTCGTGCTCGATGCCGTCGAAAGCATCGGCTTTCTCAGCGACGCGCGCATTCTGGCGCTCAACAGCTACGAAAACCGCGTCTACCAGGTCGGCATCGAAGACTCCGAACCGCTGATCGCCAAGTTCTACCGCCCGCAGCGCTGGACCAACGAAGCGATTCTCGAAGAACACCAATTCACCTTCGAACTCGCCGAATGCGATGTGCCGGTGGTCGCGCCGATGATTCACAACGGCGCCAGCCTGCATGAACACGCCGGGTTCCGCTTCACCCTGTTCCCGCGCCGTGGCGGCCGCGCGCCGGAGCCGGGCAATCTGGATCAGTTGTATCGCCTCGGCCAATTGCTCGGGCGCCTGCACGCCGTCGGCGCGACCAAACCGTTCGAACACCGTGAAGCACTGGGCGTGAAGAACTTCGGGCACGATTCGCTGAACACGTTGCTCGAAGGCAATTTCGTCCCGAAAAGTTTGCTGCCGGCCTACGAGTCCGTGGCCCGCGACCTGCTCAAGCGAGTGGAAGAGGTTTACAAAGCCACGCCGCACCAGAACATCCGCATGCACGGCGATTGCCACCCCGGCAACATGATGTGCCGCGACGAGATGTTCCACATCGTCGACCTCGACGACTGCCGCATGGGGCCGGCGGTGCAGGACATCTGGATGATGCTCGCCGGCGATCGTCAGGAATGTCTCGGTCAGTTGTCGGAATTGATGGACGGCTATAACGAGTTTCACGACTTCGATCCACGGGAACTGGCGCTGATCGAACCGTTGCGCGCGTTGCGCCTGATGCACTACAGCGCCTGGCTCGCCCGTCGCTGGGACGACCCGGCGTTCCCGCATAGCTTTCCGTGGTTCGGCAGTGAGCGCTATTGGGGCGATCAGGTGTTGGCGTTACGTGAACAACTGTCGGCGCTCAACGAAGAACCCCTGAAACTCTTCTAACCCCGCAATCCCCTGTAGGAGCGAGGCTTGCCCGCGAAGACGGACTCACACTCACCGATGATGTCGACTGTGATGATGCCTTCGCGGGCAAGCCTCGCTCCTACAAGGGATCAGCATATCGCGACAAATCTCCTTACAATCCGCTCTTTGTTAGCTGCCTAAGCAAGGATTCTTCATGCAAGCCGCCAACCCGCGTCGCGGGTACATCCTGGGTCTGAGTGCCTACATCATCTGGGGACTTTTCCCCATCTACTTCAAAGCCATCGCCTCGGTACCGGCCGTAGAAATCATCATCCACCGAGTGCTCTGGTCCGCGCTGTTCGGCACCTTGTTGCTGATGGTCTGGAAACACCCGGGCTGGTGGCGCGAGCTGCGTGACAACCCCAAACGCCTGGCGATCCTGGCCCTGAGCGGCACGCTGATCGCCGCCAACTGGCTGACCTACGTCTGGTCGGTGAACAACGGACGGATGCTCGAAGCCAGTCTCGGTTACTACATCAACCCGCTGGTAAACGTGTTGCTGGGGATGTTGATTCTCGGCGAACGGCTGCGGCGCATGCAGTGGCTGGCGGTAGCGCTCGCCGCCATTGGCGTGGCGCAGCAGGTGTGGCAGGTCGGCAGTCTGCCGTGGGTGTCGCTGGTGCTGGCGCTGACCTTTGGTTTCTACGGATTGATCCGCAAGCAAGCGCCGGTCAAAGCGCTGCCGGGGCTGGTGGTGGAAACCTGGATGCTGGTGCCGATTGCCATCGCCTGGTTGCTGTTCAATCAGACCGCTACCAGCGCGCAGCCTGAGTTCTGGACCACCTCCCAAGCCTGGTGGCTGGTGGCGGCCGGTCCGGTGACGCTGGTGCCGCTGGTGTGTTTCAACGCGGCTGCACGGCATTTGCCCTACACCACCCTGGGATTTCTCCAGTACACGGCGCCGACATTGGTGCTGCTGCAAGCCGTCCTGCTGTTTGGTGAAAAAATGGCGCCCAGCACGCTGGCGGCGTTCATCTTTATCTGGGCCGGCCTGGCGGTTTACAGCGTCGATGCGGTGATCAGCATGCGTCGGCGCCGCTGATCAGAAAACGTACAAACCTCTACAGGCCACGTTCTCCGTGGCCTGCATCAATCCTTCCCAAGGTTATCCACAGCGTGATCCCCGCCGTTTGTGCGCAACTTGTTGAAACTGCTGGTTTTTTGATCAGATCCTGAAGAGCCCCGGCCGGCGTGGCCTGGGGGCGAGTCTCTACAGGTTATCCACAGGCGGGTGCACGTATAACTTGGATAACACGGCTAGGGATCGCTGCGCAGGACCAATTCAACCATCAGGTCATCGGCCAGGGTTTCCAGGCGCGATTGCAGCACGTCCAGGGACAAGGTCAGCGGCACGGCCAGAATCGCTTCGGCGTGGAACAACGGCTCGCTGCTCATCGGTGCCGGGCGCACTTCGGTGACCAGACGCTCCAGGTTCACGCCCTGCTCGCTCAATAAACGCGTGATGTCGCGCACAATCCCCGGCCGGTCATTGCCCACCAGTTCCATGGCGATCGGTTTCCAGGTGCAGGATTGTTCGATACCGCTTTCAGCGATCAATACGCGAATGCCTTGGGCGGACAACGCTTGCAGGGCATCGACCAATTCGTCGTAGGCCTCGGCCGGCACGCCCACCCGAAGAATCCCGGCGAACTGCCCGGCCATGCGCGACATGCGGCTTTCCAGCCAGTTGCCGCCATGCTCGGCGATGCACTGGGCAATGCGCTCGACCTGCCCTGCCTTGTCCGGCGCGAAAACGGTGAGTACGAGGTGGTCCATGGCGCAGCCCTCTTTTGTTATTGAAAAAGAAGTATAGGCAAGGGTTGTTTCGGTGTTGAATCGGCTGACGCCTTCGCGGGCAAGCCTCGCTCCTACAGGGCCGTGGACAAATCACAGGAACGGCTCCCGACCTGTAGGAGCGAGGCTTGCCCGCGAACGCAACACCGCCAATCACACTGCCAAAACACAAATCGTGTACAAGTTTTTATATTTAGCTGGAACAATCCAATAGTTTTTTGAGAACATCCTGTTCCCCGGCGTGACTGCAATGCGTCACGGGGTCGCAGAACGACGTAATTAGTCTAATTTTCACAACCGCAATTCATCATGTAGTATGCCGCAGCGCGCACTACATAACGTTGGATCGATGTCTGCCACCGGCACACTCGCAACCCTGAAAGCCCCGTCAGCAAGGCCTCCAAGCCGTTGATTGGACCGAACCCAGCCGCCCGCGAGGGCATGTACTGGCGGACGGGTTTGTGGTTTAAATGGCCAGAGGCTTCATTGTCAAAATTGAAGAGCTGAAAAGCGAAATAGCTGAGCAGAGTGAGGCAAGCAATGACTGAACACGTTCAAGTCGGTGGCCTGCAGGTCGCCAAAGTCCTGTTCGACTTCGTGAACAACGAAGCCATTCCCGGTACCGGCCTCACCGCCGATAAGTTCTGGGCCGGTGCCGACAAGGTCATTCATGACCTGGCGCCGAAGAACAAAGCCCTACTCGCCAAACGCGATGATTTCCAGGCTCGTATCGACGGCTGGCACCAGTCCCGTGCCGGTCAGGCGCACGACGCCGTGGCTTATAAAGCCTTCCTGCAAGACATCGGTTATCTGCTGCCAGAAGCGGCCGATTTCCAGGCCACGACGCAAAACGTCGATGACGAAATCGCCCGAATGGCCGGCCCGCAACTGGTGGTGCCGGTGATGAACGCGCGTTTCGCGCTCAATGCCTCGAACGCCCGCTGGGGTTCGCTGTACGACGCGCTCTACGGCACCGACGCCATCAGCGAAGCTGACGGCGCGGAAAAAGGCAAAGGCTACAACAAGGTTCGCGGCGACAAGGTCATCGCCTTCGCCCGCGCCTTCCTCGACGAAGCGGCGCCATTGGCCGCCGGCACTCACGTCGATTCCACCGGCTACACCATCGTTGACGGCAAACTGGTGGTCGCCCTTAAAGGTGGCAGCAACACCGGCCTGCGCAACGACGCGCAACTGATCGGTTTCCACGGCGACGCTTCGGCACCGACCGCGATCCTGCTGAAAAACAACGGCCTGCATTTCGAAATCCAGGTCGATGCCAGCACCCCGGTCGGCCAGACCGACGCCGCCGGCATCAAAGACATCCTGATGGAAGCCGCGCTGACCACCATCATGGACTGCGAAGACTCCGTCGCCGCCGTCGATGCCGATGACAAAGTGGTGATCTACCGCAACTGGCTCGGCCTGATGAAGGGCGACCTGTCGGAAGAAGTCGCCAAGGGCGGCAAGACCTTTACCCGCACCATGAACGCCGACCGCACTTACACCGGCGTCGATGGCAAGGAACTGAGCCTGCACGGTCGTTCGCTGCTGTTCGTGCGCAACGTTGGCCACTTGATGACCATCGACGCGATCCTCGACAGCCATGGCAATGAAGTGCCAGAAGGCATCCTAGATGGCCTGATCACCAGTCTGACAGCGATCCACAGCCTCAACGGCCACAACTCGCGCAAGAACAGCCGCACCGGCTCGGTCTACATCGTGAAGCCGAAGATGCACGGCCCGGAAGAAGCCGCGTTCACCAACGAGCTGTTCGGGCGCATCGAAGACGTGCTCGACCTGCCGCGCAATACGCTGAAAGTCGGGATCATGGACGAGGAGCGCCGCACTACGGTCAACCTCAAGGCCTGCATCAAGGCTGCCAGCGAGCGCGTGGTGTTCATCAACACCGGTTTCCTCGACCGTACGGGCGATGAAATCCACACCTCCATGGAAGCCGGCCCGATGGTGCGCAAGGCCGACATGAAGGCCGAGAAGTGGATCGGCGCCTACGAAAACTGGAACGTCGATATCGGTTTGAGCACCGGCCTGCAAGGTCGCGCCCAGATCGGTAAAGGCATGTGGGCCATGCCCGACCTGATGGCGGCGATGCTTGAACAGAAAATCGCTCACCCACTGGCCGGCGCCAACACCGCTTGGGTGCCTTCGCCGACCGCCGCTGCACTGCACGCGCTGCACTACCACAAGGTTGACGTGTTCGCCCGTCAGGCCGAACTGGCTAAACGTGCCCGCGCTTCCGTGGACGACATCCTGACCATCCCGCTGGCCGTCAACCCGAACTGGACGCCCGAGCAGATCAAGAACGAACTGGACAACAACGCCCAGGGCATTCTCGGTTACGTGGTGCGCTGGATCGACCAAGGCGTCGGTTGCTCGAAAGTGCCGGACATCAACGATGTCGGCCTGATGGAAGACCGTGCAACGCTGCGGATTTCCAGCCAGCACATCGCCAACTGGTTGCGCCATGGCATCGTCACTGAAGCGCAAGTGATGGAAAGCCTCAAGCGCATGGCGCCGGTGGTTGACCGTCAAAACGCCAACGACGCGCTGTACCGTCCGCTGGCACCGAACTTCGACAGCAACATCGCCTTCCAGGCGGCGGTCGAGTTGGTGATCGAAGGCACCCAGCAGCCGAACGGTTACACCGAGCCGGTTCTGCACCGTCGTCGTCGCGAGTTCAAGGCTGCCAATGGCCTGTAACTGAGCGCTGATGCCGGACATGAAAAAGCCCTGATCTTTCGGTCAGGGCTTTTTTTTGAAAGCAAAATCAAAAGATCGCAGCCTTCGGCAGCTCCTACACAGGATTGTGTACACCTGTGGGAGCTGCCGAAGGCTGCGATCTTTTAGCCGTTCACAAATCCATCCCCAACTCATGCTTGACCAGCGCCAGCAACTTGCCGGTATCAATCGGCTTGAGCAGGAAATCCACCACGCTCAAATGCATGGCGGCAATCGCGTCCTTCACGTCGGCATCGCCGGACACAATGATGATCGGCATCGCCGCGCGGACCGACTCACGCACCTGGCGGATCAGGTCCAGACCATCCACATGACCCATCCGCAGATCGGTGATCACCAGGCCTATCGCAGGCTTCTCGTCCAGCATCTTGAGTGCCGTCTCGCCACTGGCGGCCGTCATGCAACGAATGCCATCGAGTGCAAGAATCTCCGACAGCAGTTCGCGAGCGTCTTTGTCGTCGTCAACGATCAAGACCCGCTGTGGCGGAAGATCGGGTTCCTGCATGATCGCACTGAGCGCCTCGCGCTCGGCGTCACTCAAAATATCGTGGTCGGACATGGCTTTCTCTACGTATTCAATTCAATCCCCTAGCACAGTGGTCAGACATCGCTAAGCAGAGCTTCAATGTGCACTTCGTCGGATATTTTTCCTAGAGGCAAATTGAGACGTTTTCCAACAGCCTGTGTAGGTCATCTCTGAAATATAGACATACACACCGACTACCTAGACTTACGTCCAATGGGCACCCTGACCGCAGGGGCCGACCATGGCTGAACGATCCGACAACAACAATTCGAAAAAGACTGCGGTAATAGTGATGAGTAAAGCGGACGCCTTCACCCAGGCAGGGAAAACCGCGGTGTTGCAGAACATTCAGGGCACTTTGCAATTCCTCCAGCGTTTCCCGCCTTTCAATCAGATGGAACATGCCCACCTGGCCTACCTGGTGGAGCAATGCCAACTGCGTTTCTACGGCCCCGGCGAGAGCATCATCAAACCCGCCGACGGTCCGGTCGAGCATTTCTACATCGTCAAACAGGGCCGGGTGGTGGGCGAGCGCCCGCACACAGCCAAGGGCGGCACCGAAACCACGTTCGAAATCACCACCGGCGAGTGTTTCCCCCTCGCCGCGTTGCTCGGCGAACGGGCGACCCGCACCGAACACCTGGCCGCCGAAGACACCTTTTGCCTGCAACTGAACAAACTGGCGTTCATCAAGCTGTTCGCGCTCTCCAGCACGTTTCGTGATTTTGCCCTGCGCGGGGTCAGCAGCCTCTTGGATCAGGTCAACCAGCAGGTCCAGCAAAAAGCCGTGGAAACCCTCGGCACTCAGTACTCGCTGAACACCCGGCTCGGCGAATTGGCCATGCGCCACCCGGTGACCTGCAACCCGGCCACACCGCTGCGCGAGGCCGTGACCCTGATGCACGAGCAGCAGGTCGGCAGCATCGTGATCGTCGACGAACACAAAGCACCGCTGGGGATTTTCACCCTGCGCGATCTGCGCCATGTAGTGGCGCAGGGCACCAACGACTTCAACGAAGCCATTGAACGGCACATGACCCAGGCGCCGTTTTTCCTGTCACCGGATCACAGCGCGTTCGACGCGGCGATTGCCATGACCGAGCGGCACATCGCCCACGTCTGCCTGGTCAAGGACCAGCGGCTGTGCGGCGTGGTGTCCGAGCGGGATCTGTTTTCCCTGCAACGGGTCGATCTGGTGCACCTGGCGCGGACCATTCGCAGCGCGCAGAAAGTCGAAAACCTGGTGGCGATGCGCGGCGAGATCGGCCAACTGGTGGAGCGCATGCTGGCCCACGGCGCGTCTTCGACCCAGATCACCCACATCATCACCCTGCTCAACGACCACACCGTGTGTCGGGTGATCGAGCTGACCCTGGCCGAGAAAGGCGACCCGGGCATCCCGTTCAGTTGGTTGTGCTTCGGCAGCGAAGGCCGGCGCGAGCAGACGCTGCACACCGATCAGGACAACGGCATTTTGTTCGAAGCCAAGGACGCGGCCCACGCGGCGGAGATTCGCGGCAAGCTGTTGCCCATCGCCCAGCAGATCAACCAGAGCCTGGCGCTCTGCGGCTTCACCCTGTGCAAGGGCAACATCATGGCCGGCAACCCGGAGCTGTGTTTGTCCCGGGCCGAATGGGCACGGCGCTTCGCGGCATTTATTCGCGAAGCAACACCGGAGAACCTGTTGGGTTCGAGCATCTATTTCGACTTGCGGGTGGTCTGGGGCGACGAGCAGAGCTGCGAGCAACTGCGTCGGGGGATTCTCGATCAGGTAGCGGACAACCGTTTGTTCCAGCGGATGATGGCCGAGAATGCGTTGCGCAACCGCCCGCCCGTAGGACGTTTCCGTGAATTTGTACTGGCACGCAAGAATGGCGAGAAAGCCACGCTGGACCTGAAAGTCCAGGGGCTGACGCCGTTTGTCGACGGCGCCCGATTGCTTGCGCTGGCCAATGGCATCGAGGCCAACAACACCCTGGAACGCTTCCGCCAACTGGTGGAAAAAGAGGTTATCGAGCGGCTCGACGGCGCGGCGTATGAAGAGGCGTATCACTTCATCCAGCAAACCCGCATGCAGCAACATCAGCTACAGACCCGGGAGAACTTGCCCTACTCCAACCGCGTCGATCCCGACAGCCTCAATCATCTGGACCGGCGCATCCTGCGCGAATCCCTGCGTCAGGCCCAACGCCTGCAAAGCAGCCTGACCCTGCGGTATCAGCTATGAGCCTGTTTTCCTGGCTGCGCCCGGCGGGCCCGTTACTGCCCGAAGACCTGCAACACCGCCTGCTGCGCTTGCCGACGGTTGCCGAGTTGAGTGAATGCAGCCTGCGCGAGCAGCGCTGGGTGGTGCTGGACCTGGAAACCACCGGGCTGAACCTGAACAAGGATCGGGTGCTGTCCATCGGCGCGGTGGTGATCGAGGACGGCGCGATCGATTTCAGTCAGCAATTCGAACGCACACTGCAATGCGCCGACATGAAACTGGCGCCGAGCGTGTTGATTCATGGTTTGGGACCCAGCGCGATTGCTGCCGGCAGTGACCCGGCTCAAGCGCTGATCGAGTTCATGGAGTTTGTCGGCGACAGCCCGGTGCTGGCGTTTCATGCGCCGTTCGATCAACACATGCTCGGGCGCGCGTTGAAGGATCATCTGGGCTACAAGTTGCAGCATCCGTTTCTGGATGTGGCCGACATCGCGCCGCTGCTCTGTCCCCAGGCGCACATCCGCGAGGCCGGGCTGGATGAGTGGATCGACTGGTTCAAACTGGAAGTGTTCGAACGGCACAACGCCAGCGCCGATGCGTTGGCCACCGCCGAATTGGCTCTGATCCTGTTCAGCCGGGCGCGGCAGCAGCAGATTCATAGCCCGTTGAACTTGCAGCAGCGGATCAGCCAGTGGAAGCGCCGACAGCGCGCGCCCTCCTTTTAGATACCCCCTGTAGGAGCTGCCGAAGGCTGCGATCTTTTGATCTTGAAAAATCGAAGTCAAAAGATCGCAGCCTTCGGCAGCTCCTACGGGGTCCGGCCGTATCGTCACCCGACCAGCGCCAATTGCTTACCTCCCCCGCCTCTGCCAGAATCGCGAACAATTCTCGTTAGTTAATACTTCCCAATCGGTGATGCTACGTGTCGTCAGCCCAAAGCCCCCACAGCGAGCTCGTTGGTGCGTTATATCGCGACCATCGCGGCTATCTATTGGCGTGGCTGCGACGCAACGTGGCATGTCCGCAGCGGGCGGAAGACCTGAGCCAGGACACTTTCGTGCGCCTGCTGGGGCGTGACGAACTCAACGAACCGCGCGAGCCACGGGCGTTTCTGGTGGCGATTGCCAAGGGCCTGCTGTTCGATTATTTCCGCCGCGCCGCGCTGGAACAGGCTTACCTCACCGAACTGATGCTGATCCCCGAAGGCGAACAACCGTCGGTGGAAGAACAGCAAATGATCCTCGAAGACCTCAAGGCTATCGACCGTCTGCTGGGCAAACTCTCGAGCAAGGCCCGGGCGGCATTCCTCTACAACCGCCTCGATGGCCTCAGCCATGCACAAATCGCCGAGAAACTCGGCGTCTCGGTGCCGCGCGTGCGTCAGTACCTGGCCCAAGGGATTCGCCAGTGCTACATCGCGCTGTACGGTGAACCGGTATGAGCCCGGTCAGCTCCAAACCGGTGTCGGCGCAGGTGCTGGACGCGGCGATTGCCTGGCAATTGTCCCTGGACTCCGGCAACCCGATCGAGCGCGAAGAGTTCGCCAAATGGCACGCCGCCCACGAGGAACATGCCCGCGCCTGGCGCCAACTGGGGATGCTCGATCAACGTTTCAGCGTCGCCAGCGGCCCGGCCCGCACGGCGTTGCTGCAATCGCGCGAGGGCATTCGGCGGCGGGTGCGCAAACTCGGTAGCGGCCTGGCCAGCGTTGTTGCGGTGATCGGGTTGGCGCTGTTTGTCGGGGATCGTTACCTGCCCGTCGACTATTGGCTGGCCGACCAGCGCACCGCGACCGGCGAGCAACGCACCCTGCGCCTGGCCGACGGCACCGTGATCAACCTCAACACCCACAGCGCCGTGGACGTGCGTTTCGATGAGAAGCAGCGGCGGATCATTCTTCAGGAAGGGGAAATCCTCGTTGAAACCGGTCATGGCGATGCCCGGCCGTTTATCGTCGAAACCCGCGAAGGCAGCATGCGCGCACTCGGCACGCGGTTCCTGGTCAAGCGTGAAGACAAAGGCACGCGCCTGAGTGTGTTGAAGTCAGCGGTGGCGGCCCATCCCGAGTCGAGCCCGGAAGAGCAGATCCTGCGCGAAGGCCAGCAAGTGCTGATGCGCAGCAATGGTCTGGGCCCAATCGTCGCGCTCAACCTCGGTGCCGACGCCTGGACTCGCGGCATGCTGGTGGTGGACAACGCCCGGCTGGAAGACCTGGTGCACGAACTCGGTCGCTACCGGCGCGGATATTTGGGCGTGGCGCCGGAGATTGCCGACCTGCGGATCACCGGCAGCTTCCCGCTGAATGACACGGACAAGGCGTTGAGCGCGCTGCTGCCGACGTTGCCGGTGCAGATTGAGCAGCACACGCCGTGGTGGGTGACGGTGGCGAAGGCTGATCCCAAGCCCTGAGAATTGCGGTGACTGACCTGACGTCTTCGCGGGCAAGCCTTGCTCCTACGGGGTTTGTGTCGACCGGGAACTCCGCGAACGACACAAAACCCGTAGGAGCAAGGCTTGCCCGCGAAGGCGTCGGTCCAGGCACCACAAACACTGAATCGAAATTATTTTCATCCAGCCCTATCACTTTTGCATTCTCGTTCGGCACCTAGGCAATTGAGAAGTATTCCCTTTCAGGAGCCGCTGTATGTCCCGTTCGCTAGACACCTTGTTGCGCCCCAGTTTGCTGGCGGTCGCCATTGCCCTTTGCACCCCGCTGGCCAGCAGCCAACTGATCGCCGCTGAACAGGCGTCCAGCGTTCGCGCCTACAACCTGCCGGCCGCACCATTGGCCAGCACCCTGAACCAGATCGCCAGCCAGGCCGGCCTCGCGCTGTCGCTCAATCCTTCCCTGGCGGCGGGCAAGACCTCGGCACCAGTCAACGGCCAGTTCGACGCCACCGGCGCCCTGCGCCAGGCGTTGCGCGGCACCGGTTTGCAACTGGAACAGAGCAGCACCGGCACTTACAGCCTGGTGGCCGTCCCGGAAGGCGTGATGGCGCTGCCAACAACGTCCGTCATCGGCGTAGAAAACGTTGAAACGGCGTGGAGCCCGGTCGAAGGTTACGTCGCCACGCGCACCGCCGCCGGCACCAAGACCGACACCGCGCTGGTCGAAGCCCCGCGTTCGATCTCCGTGGCCACCCGCCAGCAAATGGAAGATCGCGGCGTACAGAACCTCGATGACGCCGTGCGCTACATGCCCGGCATCGTCGCCAGCAGCTACGGCAGCGACACCCGCGCCGACTGGCTGCGCGTACGCGGTTTCGAACCGACCCAGTTCCTCGACGGCTTGCCGCTGCCCAAAGGCTCCTACGCCAACCCGAAACAGGAAACCTGGAACCTCGATCGCCTCGCGCTGCTGCGCGGCCCGGCCTCGTCGGTGTATGGCCAGACCCCGCCGGGCGGCCTGCTGGACATGGTCAGCCGCCGTCCCAGCGCTGAATCGAGCAGTGAAATCCAGCTGCAATACGGCAGCGACAATTACCGCCAGATCAACTTCGCCAGCACCGGCAAGATCGATGATGAAGGCCGGTTTCTCTATGGCCTGAGCGGTGTCGTGCGCGATGCCGGGACGCAGATCGATCACGTCGACAACAAGCGTTACAACATCGCCCCCAGCCTGACCTGGAACATCGACGAAGACACCAAGTTCACCCTGCTCACCCAATTCACCCGAGACGATACCGGCATCACCAGCCAGTTCCTGCCGGTGCAGGGCACCAAGATCGACATGCCGTTCGGCACGGTGTCGCACCACAAAAACCTGGGCGACCCGAACTGGGAATACTACGACCGCACTTACTACGCGTTGGGCTATGCGTTCGAGCATCGCTTGAACGACGTCTGGCAGTTCAAGCAGAACCTGCGCTACACCAAATCGGACCTGTCCTTCCAGGCGTTGACCCCCGGTGCCTACCCGTTTACCAAGGTTGATGATCAGGGCAATGTCGGCCGCTCCAGTACCAGCGTCGACGAAGACATCAGCCAGTTCGCCGTGGACAACAACTTCCAGGCCGATTTCGCCACCGGCGAGGTCCGCCACACCCTGTTGCTGGGCCTCGACCACCAGCGCAGCAACACCAATTACACCTCGATCTTCGGCGACGGGCTGACCACCAACGTCAACAACCCGATCTACGGCCAGCCGATCGTTCGTCCGCCACGCTCCACCGCGTTCTACGACTACGATCAAAAGACCTACCAGACCGGCCTGTACGTGCAGGACCAAATGGCCCTCGACCAATGGCGCCTGACCCTCGGCGGCCGTGAAGACTGGGTTCACACCGGCACCAAGTTCTTCAACAAGGGCGACGCCACCAACACCGAGCGCAACAAGAATTTCAGCGGCAACGCGGCGCTCAGCTATGTGTTCGACTCGGGTTTCGTGCCGTACCTGTCGTACGCCGAATCCTTCCAGCCCACGACTGGCGCAACCGCCTCCTCCACCGAAACCTTCAAACCTACCGAAGGCAAACAGTGGGAACTGGGCGTCAAGTACCAGCCACCGGGCAGCAAAACCTTGCTCAGCGCGGCGGTGTATGACCTGACCCAGAAAAACGTCTCGGCCACCACGACCGTTGGCGCCGTGTCGATCACCAACCAGACCGGCGAAGTGAAGGTCAAGGGCCTGGAGCTGGAAGCGGTTTCCGACGTGACCGACAACCTGAAAGTCATCGCGGCTTACACCCTGGCCAAATCCGAAGTGCAAAAAGGCGACTTCAAGGGCAATCGCCTACAACTGATGCCTAACCAGCAAGCGTCGCTGTGGGCCGATTACACCTGGCACAACGGCGTGCTGGATGGCTTCGGCATCGGTGCCGGCGCGCGCTACACCGGCAACACCTATGGCGACCAGGGCAACACCTGGCTGGGCAAGGCTGATGCCTACACGGTGTTCGACGCCGCCGTCCATTACGACCTCGGCCGCCTGGACAACAGCCTCAAAGGCGCGTCGCTGGCACTCAACGCCACCAACCTGCTGGACAAGGACTACATCTCCACCTGCGACAGCTTTTACTGCTACTACGGCGACCAACGCAGCGTTGTCGCCAGCGCCACTTACAAGTGGTAAACGCCTGACCTGACACGCGCCACGACCAGGCCGTCCTTCGAGGACGGCTTTGGTCTTTCTGAAGGCCAAGAAATGAAAAGCAAAACCATCCGCCGCTGGTCCTGCGTCCACACCTGGAGCAGCCTGATCTGCACGGTTTTCCTGCTGATGCTTGCCCTCACCGGCCTGCCGTTGATCTTCCACCACGAGATCGACCATTTGCTGGGCGATGCCGCCGAGCTGAAGGTCATGCCGGCCGATACGCCACAACTGGATTTGCAGCAGTTGGTGGCGGCCGCAGAAAAACATCGTCCGGGCGAAGTGATGCAGTATTTCGGCTACGACGATGAAGACCCCAACGGCATGATCGCGATCATGGCGCCCACCGCCGGCACCGAGCCGAATTCGTCCCACACCTTCATGCTCGACGCCCGCACCGGCGAGGCGCTGGAAATGCCCTCGGCCAATGGCGGGCTGATGATGGTCATGCTGCGCCTGCACGTGGACATGTTCGCCGGGCTGCCGGGCAAGTTGCTGCTGGCGTTCATGGGACTGATGTTTATCGCGGCCATCGTCTCCGGCACGGTGTTGTACTTGCCGTTTATGCGCCGCTTGAAATTCGCCACCGTGCGCCAGGACAAATCCACCCGCCTGCGCTGGCTCGACCTGCACAACCTGATTGGCGTGGTGACGCTGACCTGGGCGCTGGTGGTGGGCGTGACCGGGGTGATCAGCGCCTGCGCCGATCTGTTGATCGCCGCGTGGCGCACCGACAGCCTGAGCGCGATGGTCGCGCCCTACCGCGATGCGCCGCCGCTGACACAACGGGCCCCGGCCACGCGTTTGCTCGAGATTGCCGAGGACGTCGCGCCGGGGATGAAACCGGATTTCATCGCGTTCCCCGGTACGCGCTTTTCCAGCGAACACCATTACGCGGTGTTCATGAAAGGCAGCACGCACTTGACCTCGCACCTGCTGACCCCGGTGCTGATCGACGCCAGCACCCTGCAAGTCACCGCCGTGGCCGAACGGCCGTGGTACATGGACGCCATGGGCATGTCGCAACCGCTGCACTTCGGCGATTACGGCGGCATGCCGATGAAAATCCTCTGGGCGACCCTCGATGTGCTGACCATCATCGTGCTCGGCAGCGGCGTTTACCTGTGGGTGGTGCGGCGCAAAGCGGCGAAAACCGTGCTCGTTAAAGAGGAGCGCGTGACATGAGACCCAGGCAGTCGAACTTCTGGAAAGTCTTCGCCACCCCGACAGTGATTGCGCTGCTCAGCGCCGCCGGATTGTTCTCCGCACTGCTGGGGGATGGCGTGTGGGATGCCCTGAGCTGGCTGGGCCTGGGTATCCCCGCCGCCCTCGCCCTGCGCGGGTTGCTGCAACGCCGATAACGCGACATTTTCCTGTAGGAGCTGCCGAAGGCTGCGATCTTTTGATCTTGATTCTTGAAGATCAAAAGATCGCAGCCTTCGGCAGCTCCTACAGAGACCCAAAAAATCTTGCGATCAGTTATACGACGACATCCTCCCTCGCCCGTCGCCTCAGCCGCCGAATCTCCCGACATATCTGTTGACAATTTGGTCCCTGCCCTCCTATAAAGACGCATGTTGTACGACAACCTACAACAACCGCAGCACCCAAA
Source organism: Janthinobacterium sp. LPB2021202312-11-4 (assembly GCF_037049705.1). Classification (NCBI taxonomy): domain Bacteria; kingdom Pseudomonadati; phylum Pseudomonadota; class Betaproteobacteria; order Burkholderiales; family Oxalobacteraceae; genus Janthinobacterium; species Janthinobacterium sp. LPB2021202312-11-4. The sequence continues at coordinate 114,533 of NZ_JBAGKV010000001.1, forward strand.
ATAAATCCAAAAAAAGACGGTGAAGTGATGAAAGTCAAAGGCATCCGCTGGTGGATGGTCGGCCTGGTGACGGCCGGCCTGATGGTCAACTACCTCGCTCGCAATACCTTGTCAGTGGCCGCGCCAACCCTGATGAGTGAAATGAACATCTCCACCGAGCAGTACTCGCACATCGTCGTGGCCTGGCAGGTTTGCTACGCGTTGATGCAACCGGTGGCCGGTTACATCATCGATGCCATCGGCACCAAAATGGGCTTTGCGATTTTCGCCTTCGCCTGGTCGATTGCCTGCGCCGCAGCAGCGATGGCCTCGGGCTGGCAGGGGCTGGCGTTCGTCCGGGGCTTGCTCGGGTTGACGGAAGCGGCGGGCTTGCCGGCAGCAGTCAAGGCCTCCACCGAATGGTTTCCGGCCAAGGAACGCTCGGTGGCGATTGGCTGGTTCAACATCGGCTCGTCGATTGGCGCATTGCTCGCACCGCCATTGGTGGTCTGGGCGATCCTGCACAGTGGCTGGGAACTGGCGTTCCTGATCGTCGGTGGCCTGGGCATTGTCTGGAGCTTCCTGTGGCTGATCCTCTACAAACACCCCAAGGATCAAAAACGCCTGAGCGACACCGAGCGCGATTACATCCTCAGCGGCCAGGAAGAACATTTCAAAGACCCGACCCCGAAAAAGGGCAGCTGGAAAAAGATCATCGGCAGCCGCAACTTCTATGCGATTGCCAGCGCACGGATTCTTTCCGAGCCGGCCTGGCAGACCTTCAACGCCTGGATTCCGCTGTACCTGATGACCGAACGGCACATGAACATCAAGGAAATCGCGATGTTCGCCTGGCTGCCGTTCCTCGCTGCCGACCTCGGCTGCGTGCTGGGCGGTTACCTGAGCCCGTTCTTCCACAAGCATTGCAACGTGTCGTTGTTCACCTCGCGCAAACTGGTGTTGCTGTTCGGCGCCTCGTGCATGATCGGCCCGGCCTGCATCGGCCTGGTGGCCAGCCCGTACACCGCGATTGCGTTGCTGTGCGTCGGTGGCTTTGCGCACCAGACCTTGTCCGGGGCGCTGTACGCGATCACCTCTGACTCGTTCGGCAAAAACGAAGTGGCCACGGCCACCGGCATGGGCGGGATGTTCGGTTATCTCGGTGCGGCGGCGTTCACGTTGGTGTTTGGCGTGATGGTGACCAAAATCGGCTACAGCCCGCTGTTCGTGGTGCTGGCGATTTTCGACATCGTGGCGGCGTTTATCGTCTGGACCGTGGCGCGTGAAATCAAGCCGCAGCAGAACGCGTCAGGTGCACAAGGCGAGTTGCTACCAACTGCCTGAACGTGAGCCCCGTGACCAACCGCAATCCCCGTAGGAGCGAAGCTTGCTCGCGAAGGCGTCGTGTCAGGCAACATTGATGTCGACTGACACGACGCCTTCGCGAGCAAGCTTCGCTCCTACAGATTTCGGGGTTTGGGGTCCGGCGTTTGAGCTATGCGGGCAACGCGCTATGCTGCCCGGCACCGCCACCGATCGAGACGCTGCCATGTCCGCTCCGAGCATGACCCTGTATCACAACCCCGCTTCCCCCTTCGTTCGCAAAGTCATGGTGCTGTTGCACGAGACCGGTCAGACCGACCGCGTGGCCCTGCAACTCAGCCAGCTCACGCCCGTCAGCCCTGACCTGGCGCTCTGCGAAGACAACCCGCTGGGCAAGATTCCGGCCCTGCGTCTGGCCGATGGCAACGTCATCCATGACAGCCGGGTGATCCTCGATTACCTCGACCATCAGCATGTCGGCAATCCGCTGATTCCGCGTGAGGGCTCGGCCCGCTGGCGCCGCCTGACCCTGGCCTCCATGGCCGACGGGATCATGGACGCGGCAGTGATGATCCGTTACGAACAAGCCCTGCGCGCCCCGGAGAAACACTGGGACCAATGGCTCGACGGTCAACGGGAGAAAATTCGCCGTGCCTTGGCGTTGCTGGAAGCGGACGCGATTGCCGAGTTGACCAGCCATTTCGATGTGGCCGCGATCAGCGTGGCCTGTGCCTTGGGTTACCTGGATTTGCGCCATCCGGACCTGGAATGGCGCGCGGTGAATCCGAAGCTGGCCGAGTGGTTTTTCGAGGTCAGTCAGCGGCCGTCGATGTTGGCGACAATGCCCAAGGTTTGATCTTTGGCCGGCCGAAGATCGCAGCCTTCGGCAGCTCCTACGCCGGGTGCGCACTCCCGTAGAAGCTGCCGCAGGCTGCGATCTTTTGATCGTTCAGGAAACAACCCGAAAATCAGCGTCGCCAACACTTCCCCTTCCCGCTGATCCTCCCGCAACCCCAACGACCGGCTCATTCCACCGCCCCGATATCAAACGCCAACGGCTTGGCTGTTTTCTGCCCAATCCCGTACCAGTCCAGTTTGCGGGTCGTCACCATAAACACACCCAGCAACCCGAACAGCAGCAGCGAGCCCATCAACAACGCGTAATCCTCGGCGCCCAGCAAGCCATAAAGCAAACCGTACAACGCCGCCAACCCCGCCGAAAAACTCAGGCCATGGCGCACACTGCGCAGCACGTGGCAGACATAGAAGCCGATCAGCAACACACAGCCGCTCGCCGACAGCAGATACGCCAAGCCAAAACCAATGTGCTCGGACAACGACAGCAACAGCAGGTAGAAGAAGGCCAGGGCCACGCCGACCAGCGCGTATTGCACCGGGTGCACCGCCAGGCTTTTCATCACTTCGAAGAGGAAGAACCCGGCGAAGGTCAGGACGATAAACAGCAGCGCATATTTGATCGCCCGATCACTTTTGAGGTACTGGTCCACCGGGTCGATAAAGCTCACGCCGAAGCTGCGGCTGTTGAAGGCCTCACAGTTGCCGCCGGACACACAGCTGTTCAAGGCTTCTTGCAGGTTGGTGGAGAAAAACGTGGTCTGCCAATTGGCAGTGAAGCCCTGGTCGGTGACTTCACGCTGGGTCGGCAGGTAGTTACCGATAAAGCTCGGGTGCGGCCAGTTTGCAGCGAACGACACTTTGCTGGTCTTGCCCACCGGCAGCACCTGCATCTGACCGGTGCCCTGCAAGCGCAGGTCGAAACCGAAGGCCAATTCCGTGGCTTGCGTGGCATTCAGCGCTGGCAGCATCACGTGTACACCCTCACCCAACCAACCGACTTGGCTGCCCGGCACGAAGTCGAGGCGCTGACCGTCCAGTTCCAGTTTCAGGGCGTTTTCGATGCCGCGAATGTCGCTGATGCCGACGGCCAGAAACGGTTGGTCGAATTGATAGTCGGCGAAGTCTTCCTGGATGCCGAGGTGTTGCGGGATCGAAAAGTGGCCACTGATGCGGTTGTCGGCGTGGAACAGCCGCGCTTCATAAATGCCCCGGGAACGCAGCTCGGTCTGGACTTGGCCATCCAGTTCAAAACGCTCTGGCAGGAAGTACAAACGGCCTCGCTCTTCGCCGACGTCCTGGTAACGCTCGTTGGTTTTTTCGTTGAGCTTCCAGCTGCGCACCACTTTGCGATACGGCAATACCATCAGCGGCCCGCTCAATTGCTGGCTGTAGCTGGAACTGCGGGCGATGTCCTCAAGCACGCCGTCGCGCAGTTGCTGACGGTCCTGGATCACGCCGTTGATCATCAGTAACGGGATCAGCAACAACAGAATCAGTAGGGCAATCGCCCCGAGTTTTATGGTCAGGTTACGGTTCATGGGGTCTCTCCCTGTTCGAATGAGGGAAAGTCTGGGGCGGGTGTGTGGGGGTTTTGTGGGGGGAATGTGGAGAGTGTGTGGAGTTGAAAAAAGATCGCAGCCTTCGGCAGCTCCTACGCCGAGTGCGGTCCCCTGTAGGAGCTGCCGAAGGCTGCGATCTTTAACGGCCTGAAGGCAACCGCAAGCTCACCTGCACACCGCCCTCGACGTTGCCGACGCTCATCTCGCCGCCATGCAACTTAACCACCTCTTCAACGAAGTTAAGCCTCAGCCCGGTACTTTTACGCCCGCTGTCCGGCCTCGGCAGCGAGTAGAAACGCTCACTCAATCGCGGCAACGCGTAATCGGGAATCGCCTGGGCCTGATTGAACAACCTGAACTCAACCTGCTCGCCGATTCGCTTGGCACTGAAACGCAACACACCCTGAGCCGGGGTGAAATCCAGGGCATTCTCCAACAAGTTGCCCAGCGCCTGACGCAACAGGAACGGCTCGCCCATCAGCTCAAGATCCGTGGCAACCGTCTGCTCAACACGCAACTGTTTACCTTCGATCCTCGCCGCTTGAGCGTCCAACAATTGGTCCACTAACGCTGCCAACGGCACTTCAACGCGCTGTTCCAGGCCTTGGCGCTGTTCGACCTGAGCCAGGTCCAGCAACCGCTCAATCAATTGCTGCATCCGCGCACTTTCGCTGTCGATGTTGCTGACAAAGCGCTGTTGCTGGGCCAACGGCATTTCGCCTTGCAGCAATTCCGCCGCGCCGCGAATCGCCGCCAATGGACTTTTCAATTCGTGGGTCAGTGTGTGCACGTAGCGCTCGACATAGGCCTTGCCTTCCAGTTGCGTGCGCATCTGCTCCAGCGCGGTCGCCAGTTGCTCCAGTTCGCCGCCGCGATAATGCGGCACCTCGACCCGACGCCCCTCGCTGACGGCTTGGGCATAAGCGGTCAGGCGCCGCAACGACGCGCTCAGCCACCAGGACAACAGCGCACCCAACAGCAGACCCAGGCCAATCAACCCCGCGCCATAAAACACCAAGCGCCGTTCGGTGCGATCGACGTAGGGTTGCAGCGAACTATTGGGCTTGGCCACGGTGACCACGCCGATGATCTGGCCGTTGTCGCGAATCGGTGCGCCGACGTGCATTACCGAGGACGTCGCATCGTTCGGATCGCTGCGGGTTGAGCGGGCGCCGTATTCGCCGCGCAGGGTCAGGTAGACGTCGTTCCAGCGCGAATAGTCCTGGCCCACCGCCGCGCCGCTGGAGTCCAGCACCACGATGCCTTTGGCGTCGGTAACGTAGATGCGGTGGTTGACCTGGTTCTTCGGCAAGCCCCAGATGCTCGCGTTCGGTTGCCGCTCACCGTAAGCCTTGAGCAGTTGCGGCCAGTGATTCTGGTTGAGGGTGCCGGCCTTGAAGTCGTCGCGCAGGATCTCGGCCATCAGGTTGGCCGTGTCCACCAGGGTTTCTTCGGTGGACTGGCGCATGCCAGGGCGGATTTCCTGCATCACCGTGTTGAGCACGAAGTAACCGGTCAGGCCGATGAACAGCACGTAGACCAGAAAGATCCGGATACCCAACGCCATCAGCTATGCCCCGGGCTGTAGCTATAGCCGAGGCCACGGTGGGTCTGGATCGGCTCGGCGTCGGCGCGCACCAGCCGCAGTTTGGCGCGCACGCTTTTGATGTGGCTGTCGATGCTGCGCTCGTACCCGGCATCGGCGGACACGCCCAGGGCGTCGAGCAGTTGTTCGCGGCTGAACACCCGTTCGGGTTGTTCGAGCAGGCATTGCAGCAGACGGAATTCGTGGCGGGTCAGGCTCAGGGGCTGGCCGCGATAGGCGATCTGCACCCGCTCGCTGTCGATGCGAAACAGCGTCGAGACCACGTCAGCCACCGCCCGTGGCGCCATGCGCTTGAGAATCGCCCGCACCCGCGCCGCCACTTCCCGTGGGCTGAACGGCTTGACCACGTAATCGTCGGCGCCGATCTCCAGGCCCACCACCCGGTCGATTTCGCCGTCCCGGGCGCTGAGGAAGATCACCGGCACGTCGCTGAAACGGCGCAATTGCTTGCAGGTTTCAAAGCCGCTGATGTCCGGCAGGCCGATGTCGAGAATGATCAGGTCGGCCGGGGCCTGGCGCTGATGTTCAAGCGCGGCGGCACCGAGGCTCACCCAGGTCGTGGTGAAGCCTTCGCCTTGCAACGCAAAAATCAACGTGTCGGCAATGGCCGCTTCGTCTTCGACAATCAGGATATGAGGCATGGCGTCCGAGCCCGGCAGTTAAGTTGCCGAACGGTGCCCCAAGCCTCACCTCACGTCAATGAAACCACTTGAAGTTAGCAGTCGGGTTTGTCGGCGGTGAAGCGTCGCGCCGGGTTCACTGCCGCGCCGAATTCACGCAAGGCCTTGGCGCCGATCAGCAGCGGGTAGTTGAAGCTGCTGCGGTCGGTGAGGTTGACCTCGACCGTGCGCTTGACGTTGCCCAGGCACAACTCTAGATCAACCACCGGGCGCTTGGTGGGGGCTGCGACGTCTTTGTCATCCTCGTCTTCTTCGGAGCGGGTCTTGATTTTGCTGATCCGCGAGACCTTATGTTCGTAGACCTTGTTGCTCGCGTCTTTGGTGCCGAGGCGGAAGCGCACCCATTCCTCGCCGTCACGGGTGAAGGTTTCGATGTCCTTGGCCGACAGCGACGCGGTCAGGGCGCCGGTGTCCATTTTGGCCTTGAGGACTTCACCGCCGATTTCCGGCAGCGCGATGTATTCGTAACGCCCGTACAGGGTTGGCTCGGCGGCCATGACCGGCAGGGCCACGAGGGTCAGCAGTGCAAGGAGGGATTTCACGTAATGGGCTTCCATAAGGAGTGAACAGCGGGATTTTAGACCGTCAGAAAGTAATTCGTTCATGAGATCGCTTCGCGGGCAAGCCTTGCCCGCGAAGAGGCCAGATCAATCACCACAACAACCTGATTTTGCTCAAGCATAACGGCGTAAAGGTGAAACATTCGTCACCCCCGATTTGGCCTGTCGCCCGAAGCTGCTTATCATGGCGCGCCCAAATGCTTCCAAGAGTTACTTATGCGCCGCCTGCTCACCGGCTGTTTCGTTACCCTGCTGCTGTTGCTCAACACCCTGGTCCTGTTCGGGCCACTGATGGTGTTTGCCTTGCTCAAACTGGTCCTGCCCGGGCGCTATCGTGATTACGCTTCGTGGGCGGTGATGTGGATTGCCGAAACCTGGGCGGAAATCGACAAGCTGATTTTCCGGCTGTGCATTCCCACCCAATGGGACATTCGCGGCGGCAATGACTTGCAGGTTGATACCTCGTACCTGGTGATCAGCAACCATCAATCCTGGGTCGATATCCCGGCGCTGATCCAGACGCTGAACCGGCGCACGCCGTTCTTCAAATTCTTCCTCAAGAAAGAACTGATCTGGGTGCCGTTTCTGGGCCTGGCGTGGTGGGCGCTGGATTACCCGTTCATGAAGCGCTACACCAAAGCATTCCTGGCGAAGCACCCCGAGTTGGCCGGCAAGGACCTGGAGATCACCAAAGCGGCGTGCGAGTTGTACAAACGCCAGCCCGTGACGGTGGTGAATTACCTGGAAGGCACGCGGTTCACGGCGGCGAAAAGCGCCCAGCAGCAATCACCGTTCACCCACCTGCTCAAGCCGAAGGCGGGCGGCGTGGCGTTTGTACTGGCGGCGATGGGCGAACAGTTGGACGCCATTCTGGACGTGACGGTGGTGTATCCGCAGCAGGCGATTCCGGGGTTCTGGGATTTGATCAGCGGCAACGTGCCGAAGGTCATCATCGACATCCAGACCCGCGAACTGGACCCGGCGTTGTGGCAGGGGGATTACGAAAACGATCCGGTGTTTCGCGAAACGGTCCAGAACTGGGTCAACCAGCTCTGGATCGAGAAGGATCAACGCATCGACGCGTTGCGCGCCGAGCGCCGCTGAATCAGCTACCGGAACCGGCGCCCCAGATTCCGCCCAGGCTTTCCAGCAGTGGGCCGCCAACACCCTGGCCTCCCAGGTACTGAAGGATCACGGGGGCAAACTGGCCAACCATCCCACTGTCCATGCCCAGGGCGCCGAACGCGCTGTTGAGGTCGTTGGTGTTTTTCACATTGCCCAGGGCGTTTTCCAGACCGGCCGACTTGCCGGACGAACCCAGTAGCCCGCTCAACGCACCCAGTTGACCGCCACCGGACAGCTTGTCCAGCCCCGGCACGCTTTTGGCCAGTTGCGAATAGTCGGTGGAGCTCAACTGATTCTTCGCCAGCCCCAGCATGGCGCCGGTGCCGCCGACAGCTTGCTGTGGGGTGACGTTCAGTTGCGAGGTCAGCGCGCCCAACAGACCGGCGGTTTCATTGGTCGGCGCGGCGGCAGTGGCCGCATTGCCGCCCTGCATGCTCGAAGCCGCTTTGGTCACATCGTCCAGGCTGAACCCGGCAAAGACCGGGCTGGCGGCCAGGGTCATGAGCGATGCCAGTGCAAAACCGCGTGAAATCTTCATCGAGACAACCTCTATAGGCATAAACCGCCCACCCATGGACGGCGAAAAACTGTGCTTTCGACTGGTATCCAGAAGGATTGTTCCCAACCCCGCAAGCCCGTAGGAGCTGCCGAAGGCTGCGATCTTTTGATCTTGACTCTTGAAGATCAAAAGATCGCAGCCTTCGGCAGCTCCTACGGGGGTCCAGTGTTGCAGCTGGAAAAGAATTCTTCTGTGCTGCATCCAGTCTAGACCCGCCTGCGTATATCAAGCACGGACAGACACTCCTGGCCGATTCTCCCCACAAGGATCACCACCATGAAACGCACTTCGATCAAAACCCCGTTGATTGCCAGCCTGCTGACCCTGGCCCTTGGCGGCGGATTTGCCCTGAACACCGTACAAGCCGCCAGCATGAGCCACGACAGCGTGATGGTCGGTGGCCAAGCGATGATGCCGAGCAAAGACATCATCGATAACGCCGTCAATTCCGCCGACCACACCACCCTGGTGGCCGCCGTGAAAGCCGCCGGCCTGGTCGACACCCTCAAAGGCAAAGGCCCGTTCACCGTGTTCGCCCCGGTCAACTCGGCGTTTACCGCCCTGCCCGCCGGCACCGTCGACACCCTGCTCAAACCGGCCAACAAAGCGACCCTGACCCACATCCTCACCTATCACGTAGTCGCCGGTAAGCTCGACATGATGACCCTGGCCGAGAAGATCAAGGCCGGTGGCGGTACCGCCGAACTCACCACCGTCGCCGGCGGCAAGCTGTGGGCGATGATGAATGGCCCGCACAACATCGTGATCAAGGATGAAAAAGGTGACGTCGCCGACATCACCACCTATGACGTGAACCAGTCCAACGGCGTGATTCAGGTCATCGACAAAGTGCTGATGCCCAAAGGTTGAGCCGTACTCGCCGGCCCTGCGCATCGGGGCCGGTGTTTTTTCCTGAGGTGAACACCTGTGAATGGAACAACGGCGCGCCGTGAACTAACCTCTGCCTGCAACCGGCACCGCACGCAGCCCGTCACCACCACCTCGATTGCCCGGAGAACCGTTATTTCCATCGCCGACGCCGATCAGCTCAGACAGCTTCTGGCCCAGTGTTCACTGGGGGACCGCCGCGCATTCGAGACGCTTTACCGCAGCGTCGGCCCGCGTTTGCATGGTGTCGCCCTGCGTTTCATGGGGCGCCATGATCTGGCCGAGGAAGTGCTGCAAGAGAGCTTCGTGCGCATCTGGAACAACGCCTCGCGCTATGAATCGCACCTGTCGGCGCCGCTGACCTGGATGATCAACATCACTCGCAATCAAGCCATCGACCAGTTGCGCAAACACCGCGACCGGCCGCTGACCGATCTGGAAGAACAGGCATTGGAGGACGAAAGCCCTTCGGCCCACGAATTATTAAGCAACGCCCGCGAAGCCAAGGCCCTGAACCAGTGCCTGGAAAGCCTCGAAGGCATGCAGCGCCAATCGATTACCGTCGCGTACTTTCAGGGGTTGTCCTGCTCTGAACTGGCCGAGCATCTGGCCGCGCCCCTGGGCTCGGTCAAATCCTGGATTCGCCGTGGTATGGAGCGTCTGCGCAGGTGCCTTGAATCATGAACTATCAAACCCCGACCCTGCGCCGCGCCCTCGCCGCCGACTACGCCATTGGCTTGATGCCGGCAGCCGCTCGCCGGCGCTTTGAGCAATTGCTGCTAGAAGACGCCGCGCTGCGGGCGGAACTGGCGCACTGGCAACACAGCCTCGCCAGCCTGACCGACGCCCTGCCTGAACAACCGGTGCCGGATCGCGTGTGGCAGGCCATTACCGCGCGCATCGAGCCGCAAGTGCTGCACGTGCCAGAGAAACGTTCGTTCTGGAACTGGATGCGGGTGACGGCGGCGGTGTGTTCGCTGGCAGTGGTGGTGTTCCTGAGCGTGCTCTACAACCGTGATGAAACCCGCTATAGCGCGACATTGCTGACCGCCGACGCGAAGCCGGCGCTCAAGGTTCAGGCCCACGAGAATTACCTGCAAGTCGAACCGCTGACGCTGGCAGCCGTCACACCGGAGCAAAGCCTGGAGCTGTGGGCGATACCGGCGGATGGCAAGCCGATTTCCCTCGGGGTGATTCCGGCGGGTGGCAAGGGTCGCGTAGAGCTTAGCGACGCGCAGAAAACGTTGATCGACAAGCCGATTGCGTTGGCGGTGAGTCTTGAACCGAAGGGTGGATCGCCGACCGGGCAGCCGACGGGGCCGGTGTTGTATCAAGGGGCGTTGGCGGCGCTTTGAAAGCATAAGATCAAAAGATCGCAGCCTTCGGCAGCTCCTACAGGAGTACGCGTTCGGCGTAGGAGCTGCCGAAGGCTGCGATCTTTTGCTCCAACCAAAAACGGCGACCCGAAGGTCGCCGTTTTGCGTCGCGTGAAGCCTTACGCCGCGCTGAACAGCTTGTGCGGATCGATCACGAATTTCTTCGGTACGCCGGCATCGAACTCGCCGTAGCCACGCGGCGCGTCATCGAGGCTGATGACTTCCACACCGACGATGTCGGCAATGTGGATGCGGTCCCACATGATCGCCTGCATCAGTTGGCGGTTGTACTTCATTACCGGGGTCTGGCCGGTGTGGAAGCTGTGGGATTTGGCCCAGCCCAGACCGAAGCGAATGCTCAGGCTGCCCATTTTCGCGGCGGCATCCACAGCACCCGGATCTTCGGTCACGTACAGGCCCGGAATACCGATTTTGCCGGCAACCCGTACCACGCCCATCAGCGAGTTGAGCACAGTGGCCGGCGCCTCGTGTTTCACGCCGTCATGGCCGTGACCGCGCGCTTCGAAGCCGACGGCGTCGACGGCGCAATCCACTTCCGGCTCGCCCAGCAGCGCAGCGATTTGTTCGTGCAGCGGTGTGTCGAGGGACAGGTCGGCGATTTCAAAACCCTGGGCCTTGGCGTGGGCCAGGCGCACGGTGTTGACGTCACCGATGATCACCACCGCCGCGCCCAACAGGCGAGCAGAAGCGGCAGCGGCCAGACCGACCGGACCGGCACCCGCGATGTACACGGTGCTGCCCGGGCCAACGCCAGCCGTCACTGCGCCGTGGTAACCGGTCGGCAGGATGTCGGAGAGGCAGGTCAGGTCGCGGATTTTTTCCATCGCGCGGTCGCGGTCCGGCAGTTTCAGCAGGTTGAAGTCGGCGTACGGCACCATCGCGTATTCAGCCTGGCCGCCAGTCCAGTCGCCCATGTCGACGTAACCATAGGCGCCGCCAGGACGGGCCGGGTTGACGCTCAGGCAAACACCGGTGTGCATCTCTTTGCAGGAACGGCAGCGCCCGCAAGCGACGTTGAACGGAACAGACACCAGATCGCCGATTTGCAGGTTCTCGACGTCACTGCCCTTCTCGATCACTTCACCGGTGATTTCGTGGCCCAGTACCAGGCCGGTTTGAGCGGTGGTACGACCGCGCACCATGTGCTGATCGGAACCACAGATGTTGGTGGACACGACGCGCAGGATGACAGCGTGATTAATCTTCCTGCCGCGCGGGTCCTGCATTTTTGGATAGTCGATTTTCTGTATTTCGACCTTGCCGTTGCCGAGATACACGACACCACGATTACCAGACATGCTTTCACCTCGCTGTTGTTTTTATGTAGCGGTCGCGTCGCCAGGCAGCAGCGGCGCGTTGATTGCTCGGTAAATCAAAAGATCGCAGCCTTCGGCAGCTCCTACAGGGAGATGCGATCGACGTAGGAGCTGCCGAAGGCTGCGAGCTTTTGGTGGTCCTCGATACGCTACAAAACCACCGTTCTGTTCGCGTTCAAAAACACTCGTCGTTCAATGTGATAACCCACCGCTCGGGCCAGGGTCAGGCCTTCGATATCGCGGCCCTTGGCGATCAAATCTTCCGGGTAGTGACTGTGATCCACCGCCTCCACGCCCTGGGCGATGATCGGGCCTTCGTCCAAATCGTTGTTGATGTAATGCGCCGTCGCGCCGACCAGTTTCACACCCTTGTTGTAGGCCTGGTGATACGGCTTGGCACCCTTGAAACCCGGCAGCAGGGAGTGGTGAATGTTGATCGCCTTGCCGTCGAGTTTGCGGCACAGCTCCGGCGACAACACCTGCATGTAACGGGCAAGGATCACCAGTTCGGCGCCGGACTCTTCGATCACCTGCCACACCTGGCGCTCTTGCGACGGCTTGTCGTTCGGGTCGAGGGGGAAGTGGTAGTACGGAATCTGGTGCCAGTCGGCCAGCGGTTTGAGGTCCGGGTGGTTGGAGACCACGGCGGCGACGTCCATCGACAACTGGCCGATGCGCTGACGGTAGAGCAAATCGTTAAGACAGTGATCGGCCTTGGAGACCATGATCACCACTTTTGGCCGGTAGTTCGGCGCGGTGAGTTCGAAGACCATGCCGAAATGGGCACCGCGTTCTTCAAGACCGGCGCGGAACAGTTGTTCGTCGAAACCGTCAGGCTGGCGGAATTCCACGCGAATGAAGAAACGGCCCGAGAGCCGGTCATCGAATGAGTGGTGCTCGGTGACGTAGCAGCCCTGCTCGAACAGAAAGCGGGTCACCGCATCCACGGTGCCGAGGACGCTTGGGCAGTCGGCGGTCAGAATCCATGTGTCTGGGGCGCGGCTCATAGTGCGGTGACTCCTGTTGTTATGGGCAACCGCTTCGCGGTTGTTCGCGGGCAAGCCTCGCTCCTACAGTTTTGTGTCGTTCGCGGGAAATTCACACGACTCGGTTCTGTAGGAGCGAGGCTTGCCCGCGAAGGCAATCTCAAGCCTGAACGCTTAGCCCGTACTCAGCCGCCGCATCCTGCAACCACAACCACCAGTAATCCGAGAAGCTGCGACGAATCAGCAGTTCCCAAGTGTCTTCGGCGGTGTGACGGATCACCAGTTGCGACTTGGCGAACACGGTGCCGACAGCTTTGCCCACCGGGAAGCTGTTGGGATGCACGTCGTAACTGGTGGATTTCATCAATACCTGGCGCACGTTCGGGCCGCTCAGTTCGAGGATCTGCTGGCCGCCGCTGACGTTGACGATCTGGATGTGCAGCTCGCCCAGCGCTTCACGGAGTTTTTGCTCGGCGGCGAATTCTTCACCGCTCGGCACGATCAGCAGCCATTCGTCCGGCCCCATCCATTGCAGGCTGGTTTCGCCTTTGACGATCACGGTCAGTGCGCCCGGCAGTTCGATGCCCAGGGCCTTGTGCACGCCGGCGCTGAACGCGGCATCGTGGCCATCGCCACGGAGGGTCAGGTGGCCGAGGAGTTTTTTCTCACGCACGATCACGCCGGCGTTTTTACGGCCCTTGCCCACCAGGCTGGCGAGGTCGGCATGATGCAGCGACGACTCGGCCTTGGCCCCGGTGGTTGGGCGTTGTTGGTACACATTGGCTGCGGTCATAAAGCACCTGTTCCTGAATTCTGTTGGTTCCGGCCTTTGTGGTGGCTGGTCCGGCGCCTTCGCGAGCAAGCCCGCTCCCACATTTAGACCGCGTTCCCCTGTGGGAGCGGGCTTGCTCGCGAATGGGCCGACGCGGTGTCATTGCCCATCCACAAGATCTAGCGCCACTAGATGTTCTGGCGATCACCCTTCGGATCGAAGAACACCGAAGAAACAATCTCCGCCTCGATCACGCTGCCGTCGGCCAGCGGTGCGAACACCCGCTCACCCATGCGCTTCAAGCCGCCCTTGACCACGCCCATGGCAAACGAATAGCCCAGGGAGTTGTGCGCGTAGCTGGACGTCACGTGGCCAACCATCGTCATCGGGATGGTTTGCTTGGTGTTGAACACCAGTTGCGCCCCTTCCGGCAGCCATTTGGTCGGATCGATCGGCTTCAGGCCCACCAGTTGCTTGCGCTGATCACGCACACAGTCTTCGCGATTCATCCCGCGTTGACCGATCCACGAGAACGGTTTGGTGCGACCGACACACCAGCCCATGTTCAGGTCGTCCGGGGTCATCGAGCCGTCAGTGTCCTGGCCGACGATGATGAAACCCTTCTCGGCCCGCAGCACGTGCATGGTTTCGGTGCCGTACGGGGTCAGGTTGTACTGCTTGCCCGCCGCGACGATTTTTTCCAGCACGCCCATGGCGTAGTCAGCCTGCACGTTGACTTCGTACGACAGCTCACCGGTAAACGAAATCCGGAACACCCGCGCCGGCACACCGCCGACCAGGCCTTCTTTCCAGGTCATGAACGGGAAGGCTTCGTTGCTCAGATCAATGTCGGTGACTTCGCTGAGCAGCTTGCGGCTGTTCGGCCCGGACAGGGTCATCGTTGCCCAGTGATCCGTCACGGAGGTGAAGTACACCTTCAGGTCTGGCCATTCGGTCTGTTGGTAGATTTCCAGCCATTGCAGCACGCGTGCCGCGCCGCCAGTGGTGGTGGTCATCACGAAATGGTTGTCGGCGAGACAGGCTGTTACGCCGTCGTCGAAGACCATGCCGTCTTCTTTGCACATCAGGCCGTAGCGCGCCTTGCCCACATCAAGCTTGGTCCAGGCGTTGGTGTAGATGCGGTTCAGGAACTCCCGCGCATCCGGGCCCTGGATGTCGATTTTGCCCAGGGTCGAAGCGTCCAGCAGGCCGACGCTGTCGCGCACGGCTTTGCATTCGCGTTTGACGGCGGTGTGCAGGTCTTCACCGTTTTTCGGGAAGTACCACGGACGTTTCCACTGACCGACGTCTTCGAATTCCGCACCGTTTTTCACGTGCCAGTGATGCAGCGCGGTGAAGCGAACCGGTTCGAAGATGTGCCCACAGTGACGACCGGCCACGGCGCCGAAGGTTACCGGCGTGTAGTTCGGACGGAACATGGTGGTGCCCATCTGCGGGATGGTCACGTTCAGCGAACGGGCGGCAATCGCCAGGCCGTTGACGTTGCCGAGCTTGCCCTGATCGGTGCCGAAGCCCAGCGCGGTGTAGCGTTTGACGTGTTCGACCGACTCGAAGCCTTCGCGGGTCGCCAGTTCGATGGCGGCAGCGGTCACGTCGTTCTGCAGGTCAACGAATTGCTTCGGCGCCCGTGCAGTGCCTTTTTCGTGGGGCACCTGGAACAGCGCCAGAGTCGGCTCTTCGAGACGGCTCAGGGCTTTCGGCAAGGTGCCTTCGACCACACTGAAACCGGCTTCGCTGGCAGCACGCACGCCACCTTCAAAACCATCGGCCAACGAATCGCCGAGGCCGTAGACGCCGTTGATGCCACCGACGCACACGCGTTTTTGCGGTGCTTCGCCCGGTACGAAACCGAGGATGTCTTCACGCCAGGTCGGCTTGCCGCCCAGGTGCGAAGCCAAGTGAACCACCGGGCTGTAACCGCCGGAACTGGCGATCAGGTCACAGTCGAGCCATTCGCCGGGACTGGTCACGGCGTGGGCCTTGACGTCAATCGCGGCGATGCGCGCAGCGGTCACACGCTTGGTGCCGCGAGCCTCGATCACGGCGCTGCCGGTGAGGATGCGAATGCCTTTGGCGCGGGCTTCTTCCACCAACGCACCACGCGGGTTGCTGCGGGCGTCGGCGATTGCCACGACTTGCAGGCTGGCATCGAGCCAATCCAGCGCCACGCGGTAAGCGTGGTCGTTGTTGGTCGACAGCACCAGTTTCTTGCCCGGCGCCACGCCGTAACGGCGCACGTAAGTCGACACAGCGCCGGCCAGCATGTTGCCCGGCACGTCGTTGTTGCCATAGACCAGCGGACGCTCGCAAGCGCCGGTCGCCAGGACCACACGTTTGGCGCGAACCCGGTGAATACGCTGGCGCACCTGGCCAATCGGCGCACGGTCGCCGAGGTGATCGGTCAGGCGTTCGTGAATGGTCAGGAAGTTATGGTCGTGGTAGCCGTTGACCGTGGCGCGGGGCAACAGCAGCACGTCCGGGGTGTCTTTCAGTTCGGCGATGACGCTGGCAACCCATTCGGTCGCCGGTTTACCGTCGAGGCTTTCCCGGGAATCGAGCAGGCTGCCGCCGAACTCTTCCTGCTCATCGGCCAGGATCACCCGGGCACCGCTGCGCGCAGCGGCCAGTGCAGCGGCCAGACCAGCAGGGCCGGCGCCGACGATCAGCACGTCGCAGTGCTGGTTCATGTAGTCGTAGGTGTCCGGATCGTTCTCGGTCGGCGAACGGCCAAGACCGGCAGCCTTACGAATGTACTTCTCGTACGTCATCCAGAACGATTGCGGGTACATGAAGGTTTTGTAGTAGAAGCCCGGCGGCATCAGCTTGCCGCCGACCTTGCCGAGAATCCCCATCATGTCGTTGTTCACGCTCGGCCAGCCGTTGGTGCTGGTGGCGACCAAACCCTGGTACAGCGCTTGTTGCGTGGCGCGCACGTTCGGGATTTGCGTGGCTTCGGTGGCGCCGATCTGCAGCACCGCGTTCGGCTCTTCGGCACCGGCGGCGAAGATGCCGCGCGGACGGGAATACTTGAAGCTGCGACCGATAATGTCGACACCGTTGGCCAGCAGAGCAGCAGCCAGCGAGTCGCCTTCAAAGCCTTTGTACACCTGACCGTTGAAGGTGAAGCTCAGCACTTTGTTGCGGTCGATCCGTCCGCCGTTGGACAGGCGATTGATCTGGCTCATACCTTCTCTCCCAGAGCCGTCGTAGCCGCTTTCGAGCTATCGGTCTTGTCGGTGAATTGTGGCTTGGTGCCGATCTTGTAGGTTTCGAGAATCTCGTAGGTCACGGTGTCGCGGGTGGCGTTGAAGTACTGACGGCAACCGGCGGCGTGAATCCACAGTTCGTGGTGCAGACCGCGAGGGTTATCGCGGAAGAACATGTAGTCGCCCCACTCCTCGTCGGTGCAGGAAGTCGGGTCCAGTGGGCGCGGGATGTGCGCCTGGCCGGATGCGTGGAATTCTTCTTCAGAGCGCAGCTCGCCGCAGTGAGGACAGAAGATATGCAACATGGGGATTTCTCCTGTTAGTGGGCAACCGCAGCAGCGCCGTGTTCATCGATCAACGCACCGTTGTGGAAACGGTCGATGGAGAAAGGTGCAGCCAATGGGTGCATTTCACCCTTGGCCAGGCTTGCGGCAAAGACGTTGCCCGAGCCCGGTGTAGCCTTGAAGCCGCCGGTGCCCCAACCGCAGTTGAAGAACATGTTCGGGACCGGCGTTTTGGAGATGATCGGGCAGGCATCCGGCGTGGTGTCGACGATGCCGCCCCACTGCCGGTTCATGCGCACGCGGGACAGCACCGGGAACATCTCGACGATGGCCTGGATGGTGTGCTCGATCACCGGGTACGAACCGCGCTGGCCGTAGCCGTTGTAGCCGTCGATACCGGCGCCGATCACCAGGTCGCCCTTGTCGGACTGGCTGATGTAACCGTGCACGGCGTTGGACATGATCACGCTGTCGATAATCGGCTTGATCGGCTCGGACACCAGCGCTTGCAGCGGGTGGGATTCGATCGGCAGGCGGAAACCGGCGAGTTTGGCCATGTGCCCGGAGTTACCGGCGGTCACCACACCAACGCGTTTGGCGCCGATGAAACCCTTGTTGGTTTCCACGCCGATGCACACGCCGTTTTCCTTGCGGAAACCGATAACTTCGGTCTGCTGGATCAGGTCCACGCCCAGTGCGTCAGCGGCACGGGCGAAGCCCCACGCCACGGCATCGTGACGGGCCACGCCGCCACGGCGCTGGACGGTGGCGCCCATCACCGGGTAGCGGGTGTTCTTCGAGCAGTCGAGGTACGGAATCTCGTCGGCCACTTGCTTGGCATCGAGCAGTTCGCCGTCCACGCCGTTGAGGCGGTTGGCGCTGACCCGACGCTCGGAATCACGAATGTCTTGCAGGGTGTGGCACAGGTTGTAGACGCCGCGCTGGGAGAACATCACGTTGTAGTTCAGATCCTGGGACAGGCCTTCCCACAGTTTCATCGCGTGTTCGTACAGGTGCGCCGACTCGTCCCACAGGTAGTTGGAGCGAACGATGGTGGTGTTGCGCGCGGTGTTACCGCCGCCCAGCCAGCCTTTCTCGACCACGGCCACGTTGGTGATGCCGTGTTCTTTGGCCAGGTAGTAAGCCGTGGCGAGACCATGCCCGCCACCGCCGACGATGACCACGTCATAGACCTTTTTAGGGGTCGGCGTGCGCCACATTTTCTGCCAGTTTTCGTGATGGCTGAGGGAGTGTTTGAAGAGGCCGAAGCCTGAATAGCGTTGCATAGTCGTTTACTCCAAAACCGCGCTCAGCGATAAACCGGGAAGTCCGCGCACAGGGCTGCCACTTGCTGCGCGACATTCGCCTCGACATCGGCATCGCCGAGGTTGTCGAGGATGTCGCAGATCCAGCCGGCCAGCGTCACACACTGGGTCACCTTGAAGCCTCGCGTGGTCACCGCCGGGGTGCCAATGCGCAGGCCCGAGGTCACGAACGGCGACTGTGGATCGTTCGGCACAGCGTTCTTGTTCACGGTGATGTGGGCGCGACCGAGGGCGGCGTCCGCTTCTTTACCGGTGAGGCCCTGACGGATCAGGCTGACCAGGAACAGGTGGTTGTCAGTCCCGCCGGACACTACATCGTAGCCGCGTTTGATAAATACGCCGGCCATGGCTTGGGCGTTGTCGATCACTTGTTGTTGATAGACCTTGAAACCAGGCTCCAACGCTTCCTTGAAGCACACTGCTTTACCGGCGATCACGTGCATCAGCGGGCCGCCCTGGGCACCCGGGAACACGGCCGCGTTGAGCTTCTTCTCGATCTCTTCGTTGGCCTTGCACAGGATCAGGCCGCCACGTGGGCCGCGCAGAGTCTTGTGGGTGGTGGTGGTGACCACATCGGCATACGGCAACGGGTTCGGGTACAGGCCAGCGGCGACCAGACCGGCCACGTGGGCCATGTCAACGAACAGCAGCGCACCGACCTTGTCAGCAATCTGGCGGAAACGCGGGAAGTCGAGGGTCTTGGAGTAGGCCGAGAAACCGGCAACGATCATCTTCGGCTGGCACTCGACGGCCAGACGCTCGACTTCGTCGTAGTCGATCAAGCCGGTTTTGGTGTCGATGCCGTACTGCACGGCGTTGTACAGCTTGCCCGAGGACGACACTTTGGCGCCGTGGGTCAGGTGACCGCCGTGGGCCAGGCTCATGCCCAGAATGGTGTCGCCGGCCTGGATCAGCGCCAGGTAAACGGCGCTGTTGGCGGAAGAGCCGGAGTGCGGCTGGACGTTGGCGTAATCGGCGCCGAACAGTTGCTTGGCGCGTTCGATGGCCAGGGCTTCAACCTTGTCCACGTGCTCGCAGCCACCGTAGTAGCGCTTGCCCGGATAACCCTCGGCGTATTTGTTGGTCAGGCCACTGCCTTGCGCTTCCATGACGCGTTTGCTGGTGTAGTTCTCTGACGCGATCAGCTCGATGTGATCTTCCTGGCGTTGCTCCTCGGCATTCATCGCCGCCAGCAGTGCATCGTCGTAGCCCTTGATCTGGTCTTGCTTGCTGAACATCGCGTCTCTCCCAGCGGCGGCTTGTGCGCCTTTCGTCTCGGTGAGGCACGTACCTTTCGGCAGTGCCCTTTGATTGCGATGGTATGACCGGCGCAGACAGGTCAAATGCCTATGGACGCCACGCAAAGGTGCGTTTACGACATGGGCTGAAATGGCTGGGCGAACACACGCCTCAAACCGGCAGAGATCCCCTGTGGGAGCGGGCTTGCTCGCGAAGACGGTGTGTCATCCAACACAAATATTGACTGACCCGGCGCCTTCGCGAGCAAGCCCGCTCCCACAGGGTCAGGCGCGCCTGTGCGTAGGAGCTGCCGAAGGCTGCGATCTTTTGATCTTGCTCTTCAGAAGATCAAAAGATCGCAGCCTTCGGCAGCTCCTACGGGGTTATGCGAGAAGTTGGCGTATGGCGAGCAGCAGAAGGAAATGCAGCGGATAGAGCGCGTATGCCCAGCGGCGCATGGGCGGTGGTTTGAACTGGCCGGCGTGGCGCAATATCAACAGCCCCAACAGTGGCGCGATCAGACAAGCGACCATCCCGAAGATCGCTGCTTCGTTGCCCTGCCGCGCCGCGTCATACAACACCTGCCATTGATTGGCCGCCAGGCACACCAGCCCCGGCAGCAGACTGAAATACCAGGGCCGGCGGATCACCAACAACATCGCCAGCGGCAACAGCACGCCGAAGCAACCGAACATCAGTCGCTCCGGGAACAACACCGCGAGCAAAACCGCTGCAACTGCCAGCAGTCGCACTTGCAGCGTCGGCTGTTGCCAGCCCCGCGCTACCAGCAGGCCGAGCGCCAGGGTCGGCAGCACGTTTAGCGTGTCGGGATCAGGAATGAACAGTCGGTAGGGAATTTCGCTGACGGCGCTGAACAGCATCAACAAGCCCAGGTAGCGCCACTGGCTGCTTTTCGCAGCGGTCCCTGCCCGCGACAGATTCGCCGCCATCGCCAGACAAAACCACGGAAACGCCAAACGACCCGGCACATACAGAAAATCGAGGGAGTAACCGACATATCGCAGGTGATCGAGCACCATACTCAGCAGCGCCAGCCACTTGAGCAGATCCAGCGCGCCGTCCCTTTGCGTCATGTGCATAATTGCCCGTCAACTGTGTATTTTTCTGACAGCATCACCGCGTGTGCTCCCCGGACGATCTTCGGTACAGTGCGCACCATCATTGACCACAAAACTCTTCACCATAAGAGCTTTGAACACGGAATCCGGCCATGACCGATAAGAGCCAACAATTCGCCAGCGACAACTATTCCGGTATCTGCCCTGAGGCCTGGGCCGCCATGGAACAGGCCAACCACGGCCACCAACGCGCTTACGGCGACGATGAATGGACCGCTCGCGCGTCCGACGATTTCCGCAAACTGTTTGAAACCGACTGCGAAGTGTTCTTCGCCTTCAACGGTACCGCCGCCAACTCCCTGGCCCTGTCGTCGCTGTGCCAGAGTTACCACAGCGTGATCTGCTCGGAAACCGCCCACGTCGAAACCGACGAATGCGGCGCCCCGGAATTCTTTTCCAACGGCTCCAAACTGCTGGTCGCGCGCACCGAAAACGGCAAGCTGACCCCGGAATCGATCCGCGAAGTCGCGCTCAAGCGCCAGGACATCCACTACCCGAAACCCCGCGTGGTGACCCTGACCCAAGCCACTGAAGTCGGCAGCGTCTACACCCCGGAAGAAATCCGCGCCATCAGCGTCACCTGCAAGGAGCTCGGCCTGAACCTGCACATGGACGGCGCGCGGTTCTCCAACGCCTGTGCGTTCCTCGGCTGCACCCCGGCCGACCTGACCTGGAAGGCCGGCGTCGACGTGTTGTGCTTCGGCGGCACGAAAAACGGCATGGCGGTGGGTGAGGCGATTCTGTTCTTCAACCACAAACTGGCGGAAGACTTCGACTACCGCTGCAAACAGGCCGGGCAACTGGCCTCGAAGATGCGCTTCCTGTCGGCGCCGTGGGTCGGCATCCTGGAAAACGACGCCTGGCTCAAATACGCCAAACACGCCAACCGCTGCGCGCAACTGTTGGCGGAACTGGTCAGCGACATCCCTGGCGTGGAACTGATGTTCCCGGTACAGGCCAACGGCGTGTTCCTGCAACTCTCGGAACCGGCCATCGCCGCCCTGACCGCCAAGAGCTGGCGCTTCTACACCTTCATCGGCAACGGCGGCGCACGCTTCATGTGCTCGTGGGACACCGAAGAAGAACGCGTACGCGAGTTGGCGGCAGATATCCGCGAAGTCATGTCCCGCTAAACTCTCCCTCCTGTAAGAGCCGTAGGAGCCGTAGGAGCTGACGAGTGAAACGAGGCTGCGATCTTTTGATTTTAAAAAGATCAAGATCAAAAGATCGCAGCCTCGTTTCACTCGTCAGCTCCTACGGGTCTACATTGTTTGTCGAGCCCCCCGCTCACATAACAATAATCAGGAGCGCACGCATGTCCCTACAAGGCAAAACCCTGTTCATCACCGGCGCCAGCCGTGGCATTGGGCGTGAAATCGCGCTGCGGGCCGCGCGGGACGGGGCCAATATTGTGATTGCGGCCAAGAGCGCCGAGCCTCACGCCAAACTGCCCGGGACGATTTTCAGCGTGGCTGAGGAAGTTCAAGCGGCGGGCGGGAAAGCGTTGGCCCTGCAAGTGGACGTGCGCGATGAAGTTGCTGTGCGGGAAGCGCTGGCCCAGGCCAATGAACATTTCGGCGGGATTGACGCGCTGATCAACAACGCCGGGGCGATCAAGTTGACCGGTGTGCAGCACATCGAACTCAAACGCTTCGACCTGATGCACCAGATCAACACCCGTGCCGTGTTGCTGTGCAGCCAGGCGGCCCTGCCCTATCTGAAAAAATCCCATGGCCACATCCTCAACCTGTCGCCGCCGTTGAACCTGGCGACGAAATGGTTCGCGCAATACAGCCCCTACACCGTGACCAAGTACGGCATGAGCATGCTGACCCTGGGCATGAGCGAGGAATTTGCCAATTACGGCATCAGCGTCAATTCGCTGTGGCCGCAAACGATGATCGCCACCGCCGCCATCGAGTTTCAGCTTGGCTCGCGGGAATCCTTCAAACACGCACGAACGCCGGCGATCATGGCGGATGCTGCGTATGTGATTCTGAACAGCACGGAGCGCAGCATGACCGGGCGGCTGCTGATTGATGAGGAGATTCTGCGGGAAAACGGCGTGACGGATTTTGAGGGGTATCGGTTTGAACCGGACGCCACCGACAAACTGATGCCAGACCTGTTTATTGACGAAAAACAAACCCTGTAGGAGCTGCCGAAGGCTGCGATCTTTTGATCCTGATCTTAAAAAATCAAAAGATCGCAGCCTCGTTTCACTCGACAGCTCCTACAGGGGAACGGGGGAGTTGTTTAGAGTGGGTTAGAACTCGATACGGACGTCACCCTTCGGCACGCTGCAGCACGACAGGATGTAACCCTCGGCTTCGTCTTCTTCGGTAATCCCGCCGTTGTGGTCCATTTCGACCTCACCGCCCAGCTTCATCACCTTGCACGTCCCGCAAATCCCCATCCCGCAGGCTTTCGGGATCAGCAGCCCAAGCTTGGCCGCCGCCGCGTGGACCGTTTCACCCGGTGCCACACGAATGCTTTTGCCGGACGCGGTGAATTCAACCTGGTGCAGGTCCGCGACATCGACTTCCGGTGCGTCGGCGGCGATTTCCGCTTGTTCCACCGCATCGGCGCGGGCTTCCGGCGGTGTGGCGCCGAAGGATTCCTCGTGATAGCGGCTCATGTCGAAACCGGCCGCTTCGAGCATGCGTTTGACCGCGTTCATGTACGGCGTCGGGCCGCAGCAGAACACCTCGCGCTCCAGGAAGTCCGGCGCCATCAGCTCCAGCATCTTGTGGTTCAGATAACCGCGATAACCGGCCCACGGCTCGCCCAGGCCATGCTTCTCGCAAATCAGGTGCAGGCTGAAGTTGTCGATCCGCGAGGCCATGTGTTCCAGCTCGCGGTGGTAAATGATGTCTTTCGGCGAGCGGGCGCTGTGGATAAACACCATGTCGACGTTGCCGTTGGTGTCGTAAAACCAGCGTGTCATCGACATGACCGGCGTGATGCCGACGCCGCCGCTCAGGTACAAGACCTTCGGCGCGGTGAAGTCCATGGCGTTGAACAGCCCGACCGGGCCGTGCACCGCCAGCTCCTGGCCTTCGTGCAGGTTGTCGTGCAGCCAGTTGGACACCTTGCCACCCGGCACGCGCTTGATCGTCACCGAAAAGCTGTACGGCACCGACGGCGAGCTGGAAATGGTGTAGGAGCGCATGATCGGCACGCCTTCGATTTCCAGCTCCAGGGTGACGAACTGCCCGGGCTTGAAGAAGAACAGGATCGGCTGGTCGGCCATAAAACAGAAGGTGCGCACGTCCCAGGTTTCCTGGATGACTTTGACGCAACGGACGATGTGTCGACCATTGGCCCAGGTCTGGGTGGTTACCGGATTCAGGAAGCTGTTGGACATGCTGTTCTCCACCGCCGATGGTCGGCCTTATGTTGGCGATTCTGCGTATAGCGCGAGTCACCCATTTACCTATCTGCGACATTCACATACTTATCGCGACCAGCCCCCAACTACCGGGGGTTGGGCGTCGGGAACAGATTGGGCCATGTCGCCCATGGATAAGGTTCTGGGCAGCGCCGGGCCCACACTCGCTCCACACAAAGACAGTTTCTTTACGCCTTGCGATGTAACCGTATCAGCCACTATTTCGCCGGCCTCACAGAAAGGCCATGAGGATCAAATCGATGGACGTCACCGCAAAAATCAGCCTGGGCGATCCGCTGGAACCCGCACGCAAGGCCACCGCGCAGATGCTGCAGGAGCGCGAGCGCACTTTCTCGCTGCCGCAGCCGTTTTACTCTGACGAGCGGCTGTTTGATATCGATATGCAGGAGATCTTCCAGAAAGAGTGGTTGATCGCCGGCATGGCCTGCGAAATCCCGACCAAGGGCAACTACCTGACCCTGCAAGTCGGCAAGAACCCGATCATCGTGATTCGCGGCGCCGAAGGCGTGATTCATGCGTTCCACAACGTCTGCCGCCACCGTGGCTCGCGTCTGTGCACCAGTGAAAAAGGCAAAGTCGCCAAACTGGTCTGCCATTACCACCAGTGGACCTATGAGCTGGACGGTCGCCTGCTGTTCGCCGGCACCGAAATGGGCGCCGACTTCGACATGAAGCAATACGGCCTCAAGCCAGTGAACGTGAAAACTGCCGGCGGCTACATCTTCATCAGCCTGTCGGAGAACCCGCCGGCCATTGATGACTTCCTGCAGACGCTGAACCATTACATGGAACCGTATGACATGGAGAACACCAAGGTGGCGATTACCACCACCTTGATGGAAAAAGCCAACTGGAAACTGGTGCTGGAAAACAACCGCGAGTGCTACCACTGCAACGCGTCGCACCCGGAACTGCTGAAAACCCTGCTGGAATGGGATGACGTCACCGACCCCCGCGCCGACCAGGCATTCAAGGACCACGTCGCCGCGTCCGCCGCTGCCTGGGAAGCCGAGAAGATTCCTTACGCCCACGCCAGTTTCGGCCTGCGTAACCGTATCGTTCGCATGCCGCTGCTCAAGGGCACCGTGTCGATGACCCTGGATGGCAAACAGGGCTGCGCCAAACTCATGGGCCGGATCAAAAACCCGGACCTCGGTTCGATGCGCATCCTGCACCTGCCGCACTCGTGGAACCACTGCATGGGCGACCACATCATCGTGTTCACCGTGTGGCCGATCAGCGCCCAGGAAACCATGGTCACCACCAAGTGGATCGTGCACAAGGACGCGGTTGAAGGCGTGGACTATGACGTGGAGCGCATGCGCCAGGTCTGGGATGCCACCAACGACCAGGACCGTCGTCTGGCCGAAGAGAACCAGCGCGGGATCAACTCCACCGCGTACCAGCCTGGGCCGTACTCCAAGACCTATGAGTTTGGTGTGGTGAACTTTGTGGACTGGTACAGCGAGCGGCTGTTGAGCAACCTGGGGGCCGAGCCTGCGCCTTACCTCAAAGGGGTGCCGGTTCAAGGTTAAGCAAGATCAAAAGATCGCAGCCTTCGGCAGCTCCTACGGGGATTTCGCGGATACACGTAATCCCTGTAGGAGCTGCCGCAGGCTGCGATCTTTTAGCATCACCCCATCATTGCTGTAGCACCGAAGACCAGCGCACCGACCCATCCTCGCCAATAAACGTCTCTTCGATGTGCTCCCCCACCAACCGCACTTTCACGTAACCGTTCAACACCCGCAGCGGATACGCCTCATCCCCCGCATTCTGCGTTTCCGACCACAACACCCGCGAATGCCCGTCCAGCTCACTGGCATTGCCATACGGAATCGCCCCGTGCCCGGCGCATCTTGCATGCAACCCGCCTTGGGTGGCGTAGCAAATGCCATTGTGCAAATGCCCCCAATACCAGTAATCGGGTTCCCGCCCCAAGGCATCACACACCGGTTGATACAGCGCGGTTTTGTTGTGCCCCGAAATATCGAAGCCCTGATGGTGGCTGAGCACCATGATCTTTTTGCGCTGGGGCAGCGCTTTCATCCAGGCGATCTGTTCCTTGTTCAGCGTGCCGTCCATGTACAGGTTCATCGCATCCGAGGCATAAGCGCTGTCGAGCCCGACCACCAGCCAGTCATCGTTGTACAACGCGAAATAACTGGTGCCCTGCTGCGTCGGGAAACGCTTGGCCAGTTCCTTGAAATATCCATGGGCGCCGCTGTACATCTCGTGATTGGAATTGAGGGTGAACGAGCCGTGCTTGCCCATCGGCCAGCCGACCATGTCGACGTCTTCCTGGGAGTGGGTGCCGGCGTAATACACGTCCCCCAGGTGAATGGTGAAATCCGCCTGGGCCAGTTGCATCTGGTTGGCCACCGCCACGGCCGGGGCGTGGCTGTCGAAGGGGCCGGTGCCCCAGTCGCCGGCAATCGCCAGGGTCACGTCGCTGTCCATTTTCATCAGGGCCGGGGTGGTGGCGAACGGCGCGTGATGACGCAGGTTTTCGATCCACTTGAGCAGCGCCTCGCTCCACAGCAGATCCAGCAGTTCCCATTTGCGGCAACCGAGCAAACTGCCGTCCTTGAGCACCCGGGTTTGCAATTCGTCGGTGGATTGCGGCAACGGCGTGGCATTGCCGATGTGCAGGATCGACAAGCCGTGGGACAACTCCCACGGCACGCCCGGCTCGTCGTCCGGCAGCTCGCCGTGCTTGAGCACGTATTGCGCCTGGTCGTGACCGCGTTGCAGCAGGGTGACGATGGCCTCGAACTCCTCGGGCTCGATGTCGCTGACAAGTTTTTTCCAGGCCATGTCCAGCCGCGTGTACAAGCCATGCAGGCGCAGTTTGACCTTGTCGTACTCATGTTCCCAATGACTGACTAATGACATGTAGGTGTTCCTCCATCCGTAGTGGGATCACAGGGTTTTCATGAACTCGATGAGCGCCCGTTTATCAACGTCCGACAGTTGCGTGCCATACAGGTGGCCGCTGTTGTGATTGCCTTCCAGGCGCGTGTCGTATTTGAAACCGCCGGGGATTTGGCTCGTGGTGACGAAGCCGACCTTCTGCTGGTCGTAGACGTCGGAACCGGTGAAGAACACCTGTGGTCGCTGGTCCGGTGGTTGCAGCAAGTCCCACAGGGTCGGCACCGAGCCGTTGTGCAGGTACGGCGCGCGCATCCAGATGCCGTCGGTGGGGGTGTTGCTGTAGCTCTGGGTCTTGCGGTAGGCGTTGAAGTCGAACGGCGGTTTCTTGAAACCGTGGAAGGCCGTCACCAGACCGGTGGTGAACGAGTCGAGGCGATGGGGATCGGTGCCCAGTTCGTCGATGTTGGTGGTGACTTGCCCGGTGTCGGTGCGGCCGAACTCATGGCAACCGGCGCAGTTCTTGTCCCAGACCGGTTTGCCCTGGGCGATCCTGGCCTGATCCAGCGCCCATGGCCACGCGGGCGGTTTGGTGCCGAGCAGCCAATTGGTCACGCGGTTGAAGCTTTCCGGCAGCACCGACTCCGGCGTCGCGCCCACCGCCATGGCCGCCGCGTAGTTACGTTCGTGGATGTCGTTGTTATTGCCGTCCCAGTGCAGGTACAGCGACTCCCGGGGTTTCTGGTTCCAGACTTGCGGCAGGTCGACGGTGCCGATGGTCGAGTCATCCGGGAAGCCAAACACCACCATTTTGGTCGGGTTGAAGGTGTCGGTGCGCCCCGGTCCTTGGGGTGGGCGCAGCTTCTGCCAGGCGTAGGCCTGTTTCTGTTTGAGCAACGCGCTCTTGGCCATCGGGATGATCAGGTAGCGGTTGTACAAGCGCTCGAAAAAGCCGAGCTGGAATTTGCCGTTGATCGCCGTCATCACCGCGTCGGTGGTGAATTTCGGGTCGCTGGCGCAATCGTAGGCGAACCACTGGAAGGCCTGGAGTTGCAAGGTATTGGCCGGCGCGGTGGCCACGGTTTTCGCGACTTCGCTGGCATTCGCCCGGTAGGAACCGGTGTGGCACAGGGCGCAGTTCGGCTCCACGGTGGGGTAGCCGATCTGCCGCTTGGCCATGCCGATGGGCAGGTCCTTGCCGTTTTCGTAGAGGAAACCGAAGACTTCGTAGCCGCCGGGTTTTGGCAGTTTCTCCGGGCACATCTGCGGCAGCACGGCGAACAGGTAATACGGAATCCGCGCTTCGATGCCCAGGCCAATGGCGGCGTATTTGTAGTGGTCTTCGTCGGAGGCGTATTTCTCCGCTGGCACAACGCGCAGCATCTGGTACCAGGTTTCGTAACCGAAGAATCCGAGCAGCGCCACCACGATCAACGTGCCAACCTTGAAGCTGTGCCGTTGCCAACGCAGCGCCCAACCCGCGCGCCATTCCCGCCAGCCATCGCACAGCAACGCCAGCGGCCGATTGGCCGGCGATGTGCCGAGGTACAGCAGACTCCCGAGGATCAGAAAGAAACTCAGATCGCCCAGTAGCATGGGCACGAACACCGTGGCCTGGTTGCTGGTGTTGATCAGGTAGATCCAGAACGCCACGGCGATCAGCCGCGTCAGCACACACAACCAGGAATGCACCACGAAGCGCGGCGCGTTGAAGCCCGACGGCATGTAGAACACGCTGATGCCCACCAGCAACATGCCGGCGTTTTCCAGCCACGGGTCGGAGAGTTGCGGCGGCAGGCCGAGCATTGAGGTCAGCAGCGCCGGGGCGAACAGGGCGGGCAGCGCGAAGAACATGTTCATCACGATGCCGAGCCAGATGAAGCGTTGAAACCAGCGGATGTAACTGTCCATATCATCCATTTCCTTGTTGTTCATTTCGAACGCGACACCGCCCCCGTAGGAGCTGCCGCAGGCTGCGATCTTTTGATCTTGTTTTTAAAAATCAAAGTCAAAAGATCGCAGCCTGCGGCAGCTCCTACGGGGGGAAGTTGCTTCAACTCCGGGCGGTTTTCTCCAGGTGTTGCAGGATGATCGGGTACACATCGATCACCGCATCCTTGCCGAACATGCAGTCGATATGGCCGTAGCCCGGCACCACTTGCCGGCTGTAGCGTTCCGGCCCGTGGACCTTGCACACCCGCTCATAGGTCTTGAGCGTGCTTTCCGGCAGGTAGCACTGGTTGTCCGCGCCGCTGATAAAGCAGATCGGCATGCTCAACCGATCAAAGTGCGGCATGTAGACGTCCTCACCCTTGAAGTTGACCAAATGCCCTTTGCGCACGATCAGCGCCAGGTGTTCGAAGGTCTGCATGTTCGACTCGCCGAACAGTTCGTGCAGGTTGTCGTGCAGGGTTTCGTTGAGGGTGTCGTGGCGGTACAGCGACGCGTACATGAAGGTGATGCGGTGGCACACCGGATTGGTGCAGTAGCCCTGGGCCTCGATCCGGGCGTAGCCGTTGAGGGCTTTGTCGTAGAGTTTGTTGAACCAGTTTTCCTTGTTGTCGGCGTAGGCCGTGAGGGATTTCACGCCGAGGGCATCGAGCATGCCCGGCAAGTGCAAACCGGCCTTGAGCCCGGTGGCCGTGGCCACCACGGTATCCGCCGCAATCTGCGAACAGACCACCGAGCGCACCCCTTGCAACCCCGCCAGCAGCGACATGAAGAACGTGGTCGCGCCGTAGCAATGCACCACGCACTGCACGTCTTTCGCCTGGGTCGCTTGCTGAATCTGCGCAATCGCAGCCTTGAAGTCGTACTGAGCAATCTGGTCACCATTCCATTCCTGCTTGCTCGCCGGCAGCAGAATGCTCACCCGCAAATCCAGGAGCCACACGTCGTATTCGTGCTTGCACAGAAATTCCAGCAGGTTGGTCTGGATGGTGTCGGTGGAAAAAATATTCGAGCCCACGCCCAACCCATGCACCAGCATCACCGGGCCTTTGTTGCCGCCCTGATAGCGGGTCAGGCGCAGTTCGACTGCGTCCTCGGTCTGGAAGAAATGCACGCTCGGCGGTGGCGCGTCCAGCGGCCGTTTCAGCCGTGGCGGCGCGTCGGGGTTGAAGTAGATGTCACCGGCAAACACGCCGCCGTAGCTCTCCCAGAGAATCCCGGCGAAGAACTTGCCGAACCGCGCCAGCCCTTCGATGCGTTCGCGCTCGTTGCGGGCGTTGAGCACTTTCATGGTGGTCATTTGCTTGGCGAAATCGGTCGGGTGAATGTGCATCACCCCGCAGCCCAGCACCGCGCCGGTCTTGTCCGGCCCATGATACAGCGTGACGTACAAGGTGCTGGTGTCGTGCCAGATGTTCAGCACGCCGTTGTCCTCGGGCACGGTTTTGAAGGCGCTGAAGAAATAGTCCTGACCGTCCTCGGCGGTGAGTTTCATGTCGTACTTCATGTGGCGCACGCCGACCTGTTGCTCGTACTGCTCGAACAGATTGAACACGCCGTTGCTGGCGGTCAGCGGTTGCGGCGACAGGCCCGGCGCATTCAAGGTGCCGACCAACGTGGCGGCGTGTTCCGGCTCCTTGATCATGCGGTTGAGGTCGTTGGCGGTGATGGTCAGCGTGAACTCGATGGGCGAGTTTTCCGCTTCGCCGCGTGTGGCCGCCGTTTCATATAACGTGAGGTCGGTGCCTTGAGGCTGGGTGAAATCCTTGGAGAAATAGCCCTTCATGGTTTCGGTGAACTGCACGCCGAGGGTCGGCGGCGCCACCTGTTTGCGCGGCGCGGAAGGCAACGTGTAATCGATCTTCCAACCGCGATCCGCCGCCAACAACCCCATGTTGCGCTCGCTCACCGCCGAGATGGTCAGCAGCGGATTGACCGCCAGGGACGTCGGGATCACCGCGCCGTCGGTCACGTACAAACCGGCATACACGTCAGTGCCTGTGGCGCCGCTGAACACCTGGCCCTTGTGGTTGACCACGCCCTGCCCCGCGTCCTCGCCCATCACGCAACCGCCCAACGGGTGGACCGAAACGATGCTGTGCTTGAGCAATTCGGTCCAGATCGGATTCTCGACCCAGATCCCGCCCAGCGCCTTGGTGCTCAGGTGCAGGCGCTCATTGCCGAGTTTGACGTTTTCCTGCTCGCCGACGCCTGGCCAATCGATGCGCAACTGATCCTTGCTGTCGAGCAGCATCCGGCCCTTGCCGTCATCGTGGCTCATGATCAGGTACGTTTGCATGTTGTGCAGCGCGCCGTAATACGGGCCGCGCAGGAAGCTTTCGGCTTCGCGCTCCTTGTACTTCAGCTTGCCGGTAAAACTCTCATCAGTCGGTTTGCCGATCAGTTCGGCGAACCCGGCCATGCTCGGCACCATCGGCCGGCCGAGGGCGCCGGGGATCGAACCTTCTTCGATGACCATGCGGCTGCGCCAGTCGCCTTCGGTGCGCATGTCGATGATCGAGGTGATGCACGGGCCCACCGGGTGCAGCTCCTTGGCCGGGTGCGCGCCGAAACCGATGCCGTTGATCGGTTGCTCGCAGTTGTGGCCAAAACCAAGGATGTCGCCGTTGCCGCTCATGTGTTCGCCGAGCTGGTTGGAGGTCGACAGGCCTTTGTCCCGGGAGCGCAGAAGGATTTCGGTGGAGCCCAGGGTGCCGGCGGACACCACCACGATGTCGGCCTTAACGAACAGCGTCGGCGCCGAGAACTTCTCGCGGCCGCTGTCCAGGTACTGGAAGTGCACGATCCAGCCATCGCCGTCGCGCTCCAGGTATCGCACTTCGGCCTGGCAGAAAATCTCCGCGCCGTGGTTCCAGGCGTCCGGCAGGTAGTTCATCAGCGTGGTGTTCTTGGCCTTGTTGTTACAGCCCGATACGCAGTCGCCGCAGTTGTTGCACGGCAGTTGCTCGACGCCGACGTGGTTGAGGTTGTTCGGCAGTTTGTCGAAGGTCACGTTGATTGGCGGGCGGTAGAAGTGCGCGTCTTGCTTGAGGTACTCCGCCGACTTCTTGTTGGCTTCGAGTTTGGGCAATACCGGCGAGGTGCTCGGGTACGGATTGGGCTTGAGCATTTCCCGGGCCCGGGCGTAACCGTCCTTGAGCAAGGTGTCGCGGTGTTCCCGCACCGCCAGTGGCCAGCGCGGATCGTCGAACACGCCGGGTTCCGGTTCCAGGGCGACGTTGGCGTTGATCAACGACGTGCCGCCCAAGCCGCACCCGACCACCACGTTCTGCTGGGCGTTGACGTGCAGGTCGAACAACCCGGTGCGCGAGCCGATGTGGCCGTCCGGGTCATGCACCTGCAATTCCTCGGTGGCCGCGATCATGGTGTTGGGGTACTCACCGGGCTGCATCTCCCGGCCACGCTCCAGCAGGCACACCCGCTTGCCGGCCCGGGACAGGCGCGAGGCCGCAATCCCGCCGCCATAGCCGGAGCCGATGACGATCACGTCGTAGTGTTCCTGGATGTCGCTGATGGGCGTTGCGATCCGTGTCATGGGTCTTTTCCTCTCTCAGGCTGATGGGGCAACTCTGCGGTTGCCTGCAATCAATGGGCGAACGGACACCTGGCCTCCGGCAAACCCGGTGACAGCACAGCGGTGCTTTGGAAAGGGTCAGGCGCTATAGACGAGCGCGCTGATTGGCGGCGCGACGATGAATGCGTTTGCGCAACGAAGTCGCCGGGGCCGGGATACAGGTCGTGCAGGGAATGGAGTGCGAGCGATGTGGCTGGCTATCCATCACGCGTTCTCCCTGAACCAGATGTGGATAAGTGACGTTGTCCTTGTTAACTGCTTAGTGAAGACAGGCGACAGATTGAAGTCAAGGAAGTGCCTTAGAACTGTACGAAATCTGATCTATCGCATTCGGGACTATGTCCGGCGTGGCTTGCAGGGTTTAGCAAACAAGTTATCCACACCTCCACCCACAGCAAATGGGGACAAGTCGGGGATTGCCAGGAAAACTCTCGATAAATAGTGAAGAAAAACCGTGACTTATCCAGAAGCAGGGTTCTGGGAGGTGATTGGTTGTTTTTTGATCTAAAGCTTGCAGGGCACGGTTTGTATGGCCTGTAGAGGATGGCGAACACCTTATCCACAGAAGCGCCAACAGACTTTGGGTACAACTTTGGCCAATCTGTGGAAAACCTGCGCAACGCTTGATAAATCGGGGTTTCAGGGAAGATTGTCGGCTTAAAACGGTGATTTGATTGTTTTTTGATCAGCAGCCTGATAAGCCCGGTTTGTATGGGCTGTAGCGGACAGCGAACATCTTATCCACAGAAGCGCCAACAGAGATTGGGGGCAAGTATTGGCTGTCGAGCAAAGTTATCCCGGGGAAAAAGCTCGAAAAAACCGTGAGTTAGGCTGGTTGTTTTTTGTACGACGGGTTGCAGGGCTTGATTGGCGTGGGGTGTAGCAAGGGGCGAACATGTTATCCACAGAAGCGCTAACAGGGATTGTGGGTAAATACACAAATCCTTGGAGATTGTTGGTGGCTACCCAATCTGTGATCTACATCGGAACAATGTGGGAGCGGGCTTGCTCGCGAAAGCGGTGTGTCAGACGACATTGATGGTGGATGTAATGGCCTCTTCGCGAGCAAGCCCGCTCCCACAGGGGGATTGGGCTAATTCTTTAAGGGCGGTACATCAAATAGGCCTCGCCGGTGACCCGAATCATCGGATGCGGTGTGATCTGGCAGGTGTCGACGATACGAAAGCCATGCCGTTGATAAAACCGACAGGCACCGGTATTCGCCGCGTAGTCGATCAGGCTCAAGCCGTTGAGCCCCAACTGATTGGCGCGATCATAGGCGTAGGCGAGGAATTGCTGGCCCAGGCCCTGATTGCGCCAGCCTTCGTGCAGCGCCAGGCTGGAAATGTAGAGCGTGTCAGGGATTTCCATCGTGGCATACGGCGCCAGAACCGGATCGGTGACCGGTGCGGCTTCAGGATCGTGGCGCATGACGTAGCTGTGCAGCATGCCAATGACCTGCCCTTCTGCCTCGGCGATCAGGCAGTTCTGCCAGGAGAAATCGACGTCATCCCGCGCGTAGCGACTGGCGCCGACGTCCAGCAGGTCCTGGCCGGGTTGCGCCAGTTGGCTCCAGATGTAATCCGAAGCGCCTTCCGATGAAATCTGAAACAAGCGAGCAATCTCCCGCGCATCCGAGCGCTGGGCCGAACGAAATTCAACAGACATTGGTATTCCCTTGTGAGAGCGAGCCTGTGCGCGAAGACAGCCTGCCAGACGATCCGGCCCAAATGTAGGAGCTGCCGAAGGCTGCGATCTTTTGATCTGGACCTTAAAAATCAAAGATCGCAGCCTTCGGCAGCTCCTACAAAAAGCGTTAGCGGACGACGCCTTCTTCGATCAACAACTTGAGGATGGCTTCCGCCCCGGCTTGTGCCGTCACACCTTTGAGCACCTGCCCACCGCCACCGCTGGCCTTGGCCGTCGCGGCTTTCATGCGGTCGGCACCGCTTTTGGCTTTGATCACTTTCAGGCGTTTTGGTCGGGGCTTGGCTGGTTGCAGGGTGGCGACCGCCAGCAGTTCATCGTCGATCACTTCGACTTCATCCGCCTGCAACACCCCGCGTCGGGCCGGACCGTAGGCGCTTTGCCGAGGCTTCGGCGCGGCGTTATCCACAGTCGCCAGAAACGGCAACCGCACTTTCAAGCGACGACGCTGGCCACGCGGCAAGGCTTGCAGCACCAGGGCCGAGTTGCCGTCGATGGATTCGACCTGCGCCAGCCCCACCACCAGCGGCCAGCCGAGGCTTTCCGCCAACAGGAACGGCAACATGCCCGAGCCTTCACCGGTTTCCGCCTGACTGCCGGTCAGCACGACTTGGGCGCCGGCATCACGCAAGTAAGCGGTCAACGCCGGCAGTGCATCGGCGCCTTCCGGTTGTTCCAGCACATGCAGTTGTTCCAGGCCCATGCCCAGGTAGGCACGCAACGCCGGTTCCGCGACGTCGCCGGCATGCAGCACTTGCAGGTTATCCCCAGCCAGTTGCAGACCCAGTTCCACGGCGCGCGCGTCCTGTTCGGCGCGGCGTGGCCGGCCGGAGGTCGGGTGGGCGCCGATGGACACCAGGCTGATGACGTTCGTACTCATGACCTTTTCCTTCCCTTAAGCCGCATCGCGCTTGGCGTCGTTGCGATAAGCCGCCATCGCATCGATCAAGGCTTGAAGAATCTCGGCACTCTCGCCGATCACCGACAGGTCGGCCCGTTTGATCATGTCGCAGCCAGGGTCGAGGTTGATCGCCACCACCTTGTCGCAGGCACCGATGCCTTGCAGGTGCTGGATCGCCCCGGAAATCCCCACGGCCACGTAGACCCGTGCGGTGACCCAGGTGCCGGACGCGCCGACCTGACGGTCGCGGGCCATGAACCCATCGTCCACCGCCACCCGGGACGCACCTTCGGTCGCGCCCAGCACTTCGGCGGTCCTGTGGAAAAGTCCCCAGTCCTTGACCCCGTTGCCGCCGGAGAAAATGAACTCGGCTTCGGCCATTGGAATCGCCGCCGGGTCCACCGCCACCGCGCCCAAATCCTCGATACGCGACAAGCTGCGCACCACGGCTGTGGATAACTCCACGGGCAAGGCCTCGTGACGGGTTTCGCTGACCGGTTCGGCGCACTCGACAGCCGCCAGAATCAAACGTGCAACCGGGCGCGCCAGGTCCTGCAGGCCAGCACCGGCGCGGCCGATGCACTCCTGATCCTTGACCTGCCAGACCCGCGTGGCCGGGCGTTCGCCCAGGGCGGCGGCAAAGCGCCGACCCAGTTCGCCACCGCCGCTGCGGCTGTCCGGCAGCAACCAGTGACGCGGGTTGAACTGGTTATCCACAGCCCGCAGGCCCTGGACCCGTTGTTCCGGTGCATAACCGCTGAATTGATCGCCATCGAGCACCAGCAGGCGATCGACGCCGGCGGTGGCGAAAGCGCTTTCCTTGTGTTCGCCAAAGACCACGGCCAATACCGCACCGTCCTTGCCGGCCAGTTGATGAGCGAGACCGAGCAAGTCGCGGTCGTGGCTGCTCAAGCGGCCACCGACCATGTCCGGCACCACGCTGATGTAAAACGCCGGTGCCGGCACTTGATGCAGCGGCAATTGCACCTCAACGGCGGCCGAGCGTTTGGTCGCCCCGCCCTGCTGGGCGCCACTGCGGTCGATGCGTTTGATGCCGTTGGGGCCGATAAAACCGATGCCATGCAAGTTTTTGCGGATGACGCCGTTCGGCCCCATCCAGCTGTGTTGCGCCGGTTGCATCGCCGCGTGTAGCGGGTGCAGCCGGTTACGCGCAATCCATTCGGCGCGGGGGTCGCGGCGGATAATGTCGCTCATCAGTGGGCCTCCGCAGGTTCACGTTTGGCCGGGGTGGTCGGCTTGCTCGGTGCAGCGTCTTCGAGCAATGCGTCGGCCACCAGTTCGGCGATGTCCTTGATCAGCGGACGGGGTTCGACCACGCCTTCGAGCATCGCGGTGCATTGCGGGCAGCCCACGGCCACCAGTTCGGCGCCGGTTTCGCGGATGTCGTCCATGCGCATGTCGGGGATACGTTGCTTGCCCGGAATGTCAGTGATCGGCGCACCGCCACCGCCGCCGCAGCAGCGCGAACGGAAACCGGAACGTTGCATTTCCTTCACTTCGATCCCGAGGGCGCGCAGCACTTCACGGGGTGCTTCGTATTCGCCGTTGTAGCGGCCGAGGTAGCACGGGTCGTGATAGGTCACGCTGCTGCCTTTGTGCTGGCCGAGATTGAGCGCGCCCGCGCCAATGATTTCCGCCATGTAGGTGCTGTGGTGCTGCACGAGGTAGTTGCCGTCAAAAGCGCCGTACTCGTTTTTCAGCACGTGGAAACTGTGTGGGTCGCAGGTGACGATGCGGTTGAAGCTGTATTTGGCCAGGGTCTGGATGTTGCGCTTGGCCAACAACTGGAACGTCGCTTCATCGCCCAGGCGTCGGGCCACGTCACCACTGTCGCGCTCTTCGAGACCGAGCACCGCGAAGTCGACCTTGGCCGCTTTCAGCACTTTGACGAAGGCGCGCAAGGTGCGCTGGTTGCGCATATCGAAGGCACCGTCGCCAACCCAGAACAGCACGTCGACCGACTTCTTCTCGCTCATCAGATTCAGGTTCAAATCCGCCGCCCAGTTCATCCGCCCACCCGGCGCAAAACCGCCCGGGTTGTCGGTGGCGATCAGGTTTTCCAGGACTTCGGCGCCTTTGTTCGGGGTCGCGCCTTTTTCCAGGGTCAGATGGCGGCGCATGTCGACGATGGCATCGACGTGCTCGATCATCATCGGGCATTCCTCGACGCAGGCGCGGCAGGTGGTGCAGGACCAGAGGGTTTCGGCGTCGACCAGACCGTTGACGATCGGTTGATGCGGATTACCGGCGTGTTCACCGATGGCCTTGCCGGGATACGGACTGCCGGCGAACTTGGCGTCGGTGCCGCCAGCCAGGCCGACCACCATGTCCTGAATCAGTTTTTTCGGGTTCAGCGGTTGGCCGGCGGCGAACGCCGGGCACGCCGCTTCGCATTTACCGCACTGCACGCAGGCGTCGAAGCCGAGCAATTGGTTCCAGGTGAAATCCTTGGGTTTTTCCACCCCCAGCGGCGCGGTCGGGTCGTTGAGATCCAGCGGTTTCAAACCGGTGGAACGGCCGCCGTTAAAACGTTCGGCGCGACGGTGCCACGCCAGGTGTAGCGCACCGGCAAAGGCGTGCTTCATCGGCCCGCCCCAGGTCATGCCGAAGAATAATTCGCTGACGCCCCACAACACACCAACGCCAAGAATCGCCGCCAGCAGCCAACCGCCGAAGTTTTCCGGGAGGATGCCGGCGACCGGCAGAGTCACGAGGAAGAACGACGCGGAAAATGCCAGCAAGCTCTTCGGCAGGCGCATCCAAGGGCCTTTGGACAACCGCGCTGGCGGGTTGCGCCGACGCAGATAGACGAAGATCGCGCCGACAAACATCACGGCGGTCATCAGCAACAGTGCGTAGCCGAGGAAGCGGTTATGCAGGCCGAAACCGTGGACCAGAATCGCCAGCACGATGGACGCAACCGCACCACCGGCCGTGGCCACGTGGGTGTTGGCGATGTATTTGTCCCGCGCGACGACGTGGTGCAAGTCGACCATGTAGCGCTTGGGCATGGCCAGCAGGCCACCGATCAGGTCGACTTTCGAAGCCCGGCCCCGGCGCCACATAGCCACCCGCCGCAACGCGCCCAGGACACCCAGGCCCAGGGCAGCGAACAGCAGGATTGGAAGAAGGGTGTTCAACATGGTGAAGCTCCCACCAGTACATCTTGGAGAAACGCGGTCGATGTAGGAGCTGCCGCAGGCTGCGATCTTTTGATCTGGACCTTAAAAAACAAAGTCAAAAGATCGCAGCCTGCGGCAGCTCCTACACAGGGGGTTTAGCCTGGCTTAGAAATCCTTGCACAACCGCAGGGCGTCGTAGATCGCCGCGTGGGTATTGCGCTGGGCCACGCAGTCGCCGATGCGGAACAGCAAGTAGCCGTCACCGGTTTGGCTCAACGATGGCTGCGGCTTGATCGCGAACAGGGCTTCGATGTCCATCTGGCCTTTGTTGCGCGACGCTTCCTTCAGCGCGTAATAGATTTCTTCGTCCGGACGCACGCCGTTTTCGACGACGACCTGGTCCACCACCCGCTCCTCTTTGGCGCCGGTGTATTCGTTTTCCAGCACCGCCACCAACTTGTCGCCTTCGCGGTAGACCTTCTC
Source organism: Janthinobacterium sp. LPB2021202312-11-4 (assembly GCF_037049705.1). NCBI lineage: Bacteria > Pseudomonadati > Pseudomonadota > Betaproteobacteria > Burkholderiales > Oxalobacteraceae > Janthinobacterium > Janthinobacterium sp. LPB2021202312-11-4. Next base: position 153,417 of record NZ_JBAGKV010000001.1, read on the forward strand.
CAGCATCATGTCGCCGGTCATGATCACTTCTTTCGGGTACATGCTGCGGTAGTAGGTCGGGAACGACGTACCGCCAATCGCCACGCCCGGCTTGATGTCGTCGGTGACGATCTCGACCTGGCTGCCCTTGTCGGCGAGAAAGTCCGCGGTGGACATCCCGGTGAACTCGCAAATGGTGTCGTAGACCAACACGTTCTTGCCCGGCGCAACCTTGCCGTCAAGGATGTCCCAGCTGCTGACCACCAGGCCTTCCGCCGCGCCCCAGTGTTCGTTCTGCTCCAGGAACGGATGACCGCCAACGGCGAGCACCACGACATCCGGACGCAGGTCGAGAATGGTCGCTGCATCAGCCGCCACGCCCAGGCGCAGATCGACTTTCAGACGGGCCAACTCCAGTTGGAACCAGCGAGTGATCCCGGCGATCTGGTCCCGTTGCGGGGCTTTCGAGGCGGTGGTGATCTGCCCGCCGATAAATTCTTTTTTCTCGAACAGGGTCACGTCGTGGCCACGTTCGGCGGAGACGCGAGCCGCTTCCATCCCGGCAGGACCGGCCCCCACCACCACGACTTTGCGTTTCACACCGGTCGATTTCTCGATGATGTGCGGCACGCCCATGTATTCACGGGAGGTCGCGGCGTTCTGGATGCACAGCACGTCCAGGCCCTGGTATTGACGGTCGATGCAGTAGTTGGCGCCGACGCATTGTTTGATCTGGTCCACCTGGCCCATTTTGATCTTGGCGATCAGGTGCGGGTCGGCGATGTGGGCGCGGGTCATGCCGACCATGTCCACGTAGCCACCTTCCAGAATCCGTGTGGCCTGGTTCGGGTCCTTGATGTTCTGCGCGTGCAGCACCGGAGCCTTCACCACTTCCTTGATACCGGCAGCCAAATGCAGGAATGGCTCCGGTGGATAACTCATGTTCGGAATAACGTTGGCCAGGGTGTTGTGGGTGTCGCAACCCGAGCCGACCACGCCGATAAAGTCGATCATGCCGGTGTCGTCGTAGTACTTGGCGATCTGCTTCATGTCTTCGTGGGACAAGCCGTCCGGGTGGAACTCGTCACCGCACAGACGGATGCCGACGCAGAAATCGTCGCCGACTTCCTTGCGCACAGCCTTCAACACTTCCAGGCCGAAACGCATGCGGTTCTCGAAACTGCCGCCCCATTCGTCGGTGCGTTTGTTGACCCGAGGGCTCCAGAACTGGTCGATCATGTGCTGGTGCACCGCCGACAGTTCGACGCCATCGAGGCCACCGGCCTTGGCCCGCGCCGCAGCGCTGGCGTAGTTGCCGATCACCCGCCAGATTTCTTCCGGCTCGATGGTTTTGCAGGTCGCACGGTGCACCGGTTCACGGATGCCCGACGGCGACAGCAGGGTTGGCCAGTGCTCGCCGTCCCAACGGGAGCGACGGCCCATGTGGGTAATCTGGATCATGATCTTGGCGCCATGCTTGTGCATGGCATCGGCCAGGTTCTGGAAGTGCGGAATGATCCGGTCGTCGGCCAGGTTGACCGATTTCCACCAGCCTTGCGGGCTGTCGATGGCCACGCTGGAGGAACCACCGCAAATCGCCAGGCCGATCCCGCCCTTGGCTTTCTCTTCGTAATACTTGACGTACCGGTCGGTGGTCATGCCGCCGTCGGTGGCATAAACCTCGGCGTGCGCGGTGCTGAGCACGCGGTTACGGATGGTCAGTTTGCCGATCTGGATCGGCTGGAACATTGCTTCGAAAGCCATGGCGGGGTCCTCGACTTACAACGGCTTGACGGTGAACAAACCGTCGTCGTGGCCTTCTTCGGAGCCACCGTAGACTTGCTCGGCAACGGTGCGGATCTTGCTGCCGCGAGCCTCAAGAATCTGGTCCATGGCACCGGCAAACCAACCGGTGAACATGTAGTCGACCTTGCGCCCGACCTTGCCGTACACGTAGACGAACGCCGAGTGTTCGAGCTTGACGCTGGCGGTGCCTTTGTCGAGGTCGATGTCCTGGATCTTGAACAGGCCCCAGCCGCGCTGCGACAGGCGCTTCATGTAGTGCTCGAACACCGCGACGCCTTCCAGGCCGTGGCATTCGGCTTCTTTTTCACACCAGTGCCAGGCGGATTTGTAGCCGGCCTTGTAGAGGATTTCGGCGTAGGCGTCGGCGCCCAGTACTTCCTCGATGCCCATGTGGTTATTCACGAAGAAGTGACGTGGCACGTACAGCATTGGCAGGGCGTCGGAGGTCCAGACACCGGTTTCGCTGTCGACTTCGATTGGCAATTGCGGGGCGATTTTGGCCATGGAAACTTAACTCCAGAAAAATTGGGGTGTTGCCCCCGGCGCGGACGGCCGGGGGAAAGGATTCGGAATGCGGTGGCTTACTCGCCCCAGACGTCCTTGAGGACGTTGACCCAGTTCTCGCCCATGATCTTGCGCACGACTCGCTCGGAGTGACCGCGCTTGAGCAGGGTTTCGGTCAGGTTCGGGAACTCGCCAACGGTGCGGATGCCCAGCGGGTTGATGATCTTGCCGAAGCTGGTCAGACGGCGGGCGTAGCCCTTGTCGTGGGTCAGCATTTCAAAGAAATCCTGACCGTGACCCTGGGTGAAATCGGTGCCGATGCCGATGGCGTCTTCGCCGACGATGTTCATGGTGTATTCGATGGCTTCGGCGTAATCGTCGATGGTCGAATCGATGCCCTTGGCCAGGAACGGCGCGAACATGGTCACGCCGACGAAACCGCCGTGGTCGGCAATGAACTTCAGTTCTTCATCGGACTTGTTGCGCGGGTGTTCTTTGAGACCCGACGGCAGACAGTGGGAGTAGCAGACGGGCTTCTTGGATTCGAGGATGACTTCTTCGGACGTCTTGGAACCCACGTGGGACAGGTCGCACATGATGCCGACGCGGTTCATCTCGGCAACGATTTCGCGACCGAAACCCGACAGGCCGCCATCACGCTCGTAGCAACCGGTGCCGACGAGGTTCTGGGTGTTGTAGCACATCTGCACCACGCCAACGCCGAGCTGCTTGAAGATCTCGACATAGCCGAGCTGATCTTCAAAGGCATGGGCGTTCTGGAAACCGAAGATGATCCCGGTCTTGCCCTGCTCTTTGGCTTTGCGGATGTCAGCGGTGGTTTTCACCGGGATCACCAGGTCGCTGTTCTCGCGGATCAGCTTCTGGCTCGCGGCGATGTTGTTGATCGTGGCCTGGAAGCCTTCCCACACCGACACTGTGCAGTTGGCTGCGGTCAGACCGCCCTTGCGCATGTCTTCGAACAGGTCGCGGTTCCACTTGGCGATAATCAGCCCGTCGATAACGATGCTGTCGGCGTGCAATTCGGCTGGGCTCATCAGGCAGTCCCCTATTAGCGATTCATGCGCCGAATCGTGTGCCGGCGCTTTGGGGCCAGCATATGCCTGAGCACCGGGGCAGCCGGGTGCAAAAACGACAGGGGGTTTGCCGAAAGCGTCAATCTGCGACAAAGGGTCGTCGCCGTGCCTCTTCTGCTAGCTGTTCAACGTCGCCCGCTTGGGCCAGAATTCGGCGCATTACTGGATGCTTACTGGATTTAGGGCGGCGCAATGAAATCGATCTTCCTGGCTTTGGCACTGATAGCGACCGGCGTACAGGCGGCTGAAGAGTCCGACAACAACCCCTGCGATGCGGTCGAAAACGACGTCCAGACCCTGGAATGCTCGGCCTACAGCAGAACCACTGCTGAACAATTGCTCAAAGACAACTTTCAAGGCCTGAACGAGCGCCTGCAGTCGGTTTACGGCAAAAACAAGGCGCAATTGAGCGACATCACCGAAAAGCTCAAGGTCGCTCAGCAGCAATGGCTGAAGACTCGGGATGCGGATTGCGCGGTGGAAGCCTTCCCGGCGACGAGCGGTAGCAAGGCGTTCACCATTGCGCAGAATGATTGTGTGGCGCGGATGAGTGATGAAAGGTCGGAGTTTTTGGAGTCGATTTCGCAGGAGTGAGGTGCTAGAGCGATTGCCACACTGACTCAAGAACCGTCAGCAGCTTCTGGCTCTGCGTTTTATCGACCCCCAGATCAGCGCAACAGCTGCCCCATTCTGAAAAGGCATCCAGCGTCTGCTCAATGTAGCTTTCGGGCTCTAGAAAGCTGAAAGGTCTGCACACCTCAATGAGGGCCTTGCGTGAGGGCTTGCCTCTGCCGGCGAATGCCGTGGTGTGCTCGTTACCGCGTCCGCCGGTGCTGGAAAACGTCAGGTCGTAAGCGGGGGCCATTTTCCAGCCCTGCGGACCGCCGAAAAAAGAGAAGTTTTTCGCGTGGTCGTCACGATTGTGAGCAAAGGCATTGAAGACCATCAGCCGAGCCATTTTCTCGACCTCGGTCGCATCCCGGGCCATTGCCCACGTCGCTCTTAGCAAATCACTGTAATCAAGGCTTGGCGCACGGAAGTCGGCGTACAAAATGGCCGCAGCGGTGAGCATATGGCGTTTGAAACCGGGCTCTCGATCAAAGCGCTTCGTGGCGAAGAATTGCTCTGTGCCCTTGGCGGTTTCCACCTGAAACAGTTGCGACTCGGACATCTCAACCCCGGCCCTACGCGCCATCAACGCGTACGCCTGCTCGATCGCACCACTATCGCGATGTTCTTCTTCGCTGCGAAATTTGATCAGCCAATGCTCATAACCCTTAGGCATCTGACCGAATGACGAAACGGCGCGGCGCAGGTCTGGCGAAAGACCAATAACCGCCTTGGGGCGGGCACCACCGGGGGAGCCACCTGCGAGTCGCAACGACGTGATGACTTCGTCGGGGCTGCCGGAAAGAATGATTTGTGAGGCTTCATAGAGCGCCGCCAGATCAAGCTCGTCATCTGCGTCAACGGTTTCGAACATCGGAACATACTCAAGCGCTCCCATACTTCGATTGCCCATATACGCAAGACGATCCAGCGGGCCAATTGCGTGGCGCTCAACGCCCAACTGACTGCGAAAGAACCGATCCATCAACAGCAAGCCCCAGCCATCCGGCAAAGAGTCGCTGAAAGCACCGTGCAAGCCGTCAAACAACGCGACATCAGCGGCTTTCTGCGGGCTGATCGAAAAATCCATATGAAACGGGGCCAGGTTGAAGCCTTTCGCCAACCAACCCGGGTCGTAGGAGAAAAAAAGGCCTTGGCGAGGAATCGCGACCAACTCGCCGACTCTCGACTCCTGAAGCATGACGCTGAGCGCTTTGACGGATTTCATTGTCGGCCACGAGCCCTTTCGTAGTTTTTCAGTTCCTGGAGCGTTAGTGACGGGGTTGAGGCAAACAAATTTGTCAGCGGCTCCTCAGCGCCCAGGCAAATCGCGATAAGCAACAACCCATCGAGCGAAATCTTGCCTGTGGTTTCAAAACGCTTGATGTTCGACTCCGGCACACCGGACTTTTGCGCGAGAGTCCTGCGCGAGAGGTTTTTGCTGAGTCTCAAACGTTTGGCATTCCCGGCGATCTGAGAGGCGATTTCTTCGGGGGAGTAGAGAATATGGGTAAGGGCCACGTTTCTACCTCAGTAGGAGTGTGAGCAAGTGTAGCAGCACTATGTATATCTCATTTTTATGAGCCAATATTTAGCCTATTAATGCAGATAAATTCATATAAAAGACAATATATATACCTTTAATACACACCACATCAACTACCGTTTCCTGCATACCCCACCTTGAGCTGTAAGCTGTCGGCCATCAGCTCGTTAAGGAATCTCCAATGAAAATCTGCGGCATCGAAATCAAAGGCAGCGAAGCGATCATCGCCGTGGCCTCCCTCGACGGTCAGGCCCTGAGCCACGTCGCCCTGGCCACCAAGAAAATCGCCCTGGGCGATGACGACGAAGCGGCTAACGTCAAAGTCTTCGCCGCCCAGGTCGCATCGTTTGTGCGCGAGAACGCCATTGACCGGATTGCGATCAAGAAGCGCAGCAAGAAAGGCGAGTTTGCCGGTGGGCCGACCACGTTCAAGATCGAGGGCGTTTTTCAGTTGCTGGAGAATTGCGAGGTGACGCTGCTGTCGCCGCAGACCATCAATGCCCAGGCCAAGAAGCACAATTTCGAACTGCCGGGGACGTTGAACAAGTATCAGCATGAGGCTTATAAAGCGGCGTGTTCCGGGCTGATGAAGAAGTAACGTCATATAACCTGTAGGAGCGAGGCTTGCCCGCGAAGAGGCCGGCACATTCAACATCAATGTTGCCAGACACACCGCCTTCGCGGGCAAGCCTTGCTCCTACAAGGGCCGTGCTCAGGCCTTTTGGCTTTGCCGGCGATCCTCACGCGGACACCGCTCAAACCGTGCCCGATAACTGCGGGTGAAATACGACGGCGATTCAAACCCGCACGCAATGCTCACTTCCAGCACGCTCATATCGGTCTGACGCAACAACTGCCGCGCCTTTTCCAGGCGTAATCGCAGGTAGAAATTGCTCGGGGTGTCGTTCAAATGCAGGCGAAACAGCCGCTCCAACTGTCGCCGCGTCACTTTGATCGACTCTGCCAATTCCAGCGTACTCAGCGGCGGTTCGCTGTGTTGTTCCATCTCGCCGATCACGTGAACAAGCTTCTTGTTGCTGATGCCATAACGCGTGGCGACTTCCATGCGCTGGTGGTCTTTGCGCGGGCGGATGCGCCCGAGCACGAATTGTTCGCTGACCTGGATTGCCAGTTCCGGACCGTGGGCCTGGCCGATCAGGTCGAGCATCAGGTCGATGGACGCGGTGCCGCCCGCCGAGGTGATGCGCCGGCGGTCGATCTCGAACAGCTCCTGGGTGACGCTGAGCTGTGGATAAGACTCCTTGAACGCGTCGATGGCTTCCCAGTGCAGGGTCAGGCGATGGCCGTCGAGCAGGCCGGCTTCGGCGAGGACGAAGCTGCCGGTGTCGATGGCGCCGAGGGTCACGCCTTCGTTGTCCAGTCGGCGCAGCCAGTGTTCCAGCGCGGGCGTGGCGAATTTCAAGGGTTCGAAACCAGCCACGACCAATAGCGTCGCGCCTTTTTTCAGCGGTTCCAGCGCCGCGTCGGCGTTGACCGACATGCCGTTACTGGCCAACACCGCCCCGCCATCAGCGCTCAGCACATGCCAGCGATAGAGCTCGCCGCGAAAGCGATTGGCGACCCGCAGCGGCTCGATGGCCGAGATAAAACCGATGGCCGAGAAACCCGGCATCAACATGAAGTAGAAATCCTGGGACATGGAGCGCACTCGACTGGCTGGTAACGAGAGGCGGGAAGCGTGTGGACGTTGATACGCCAGTTGTCGACGGCATTCAAGAGCTCAGGTCGCTGCAGTGCAAGAGCTGGTCGCCGCAGTGCGCTTTGCCGGGGGCTTAGCTGCGTAACTTGGCATCACCGGCGCACGAAGACACCGGGACCCACAATAACGACCTGCCGAGGAACCCACCATGAAACGACTGATCAGCAGCTGTGTTCTTGCACTCAGCGGTACCGCTTTATTGAGCGCCAGTGTCATGGCCGCCGAACCTGCCGCGTGCCAGAACGTGCGCATGGGCGTAGTGAACTGGACCGACGTGATCGCCACCAGCGCCATGACCCAGGTCTTGCTCGATGGCCTCGGCTACAACACCAAACAAACCAGCGCCTCCCAGCAAATCATCTTCGCCGGGATTCGCGACCAGCGCCTGGACCTGTTCCTCGGCTACTGGAACCCGCTGATGACCCAGACCATCACCCCGTTCGTCGATGGCAAGCAGGTCAAAGTCCTCGAAGCGCCGAGCCTCAAAGACGCCCGCGCGACCCTCGCCGTACCGACTTACCTGGCCGACAAAGGCCTGAAAACCTTCGCCGACATCGCCAAGTTCGAAAAAGAACTGGGCGGCAAGATCTACGGCATCGAGCCAGGCTCGGGCGCCAATACCCAGATCAAGGCAATGATCGCCAAGAATCAGTTTGGCCTCGGCAAATTCCAACTGGTCGAGTCCAGTGAGGCCGGGATGCTCGCGGCGGTGGATCGCGCCGTGCGCCGCAACGAAGCCGTGGTGTTCTTCGGCTGGGCGCCGCACCCGATGAACGTCAACGTGAAAATGACCTACCTCACCGGTAGCGACGACGCCCTGGGCCCGAACGAAGGCATGGCCACGGTCTGGACCGTCACCTCGCCGAACTACGCGCAGCAATGCCCGAACATCGGTCGCCTGCTGAGCAACCTGACCTACAGCGCCGAAGACGAGAGCCGGATGATGCAGCCGCTGCTGGATCACAAGGACGCCTTCGAATCGGCCAAGCAATGGCTCAAGGATCACCCGCAAGACAAGCAGCGCTGGCTCGAAGGTGTGACCACGTTCGATGGCAAACCGGCCGCTGAAAACCTGCAACTGACCAGTAAATAAACCCGACATAAACCACCGAATCGCAGCCCTGCATGGGCTGCGGACGGCTAAATCACGCCTGCCACACCCATAAAGAACAGGAATCGCCTCATGAACCACGACGTCATCATCACCTGCGCACTCACCGGTGCTGGCGACACGACCGCCAGAAGCCCACACGTGCCGGTCACCCCGAAACAAATCGCTGCGGCCGCCGTGGAAGCCGCCAAGGCTGGCGCCACCGTGGTCCACTGCCACGTTCGCGACCCCGAAACCGGCAAATTCAGCCGTGACGTGGCGCTGTACCGCGAAGTGATGGAGCGCATCCGCGAGGCGGACGTGGACATCATCGTCAACCTCACCGCCGGCATGGGCGGCGACCTGGAAATCGGCGCAGGCGAGAACCCGATGGAGTTCGGCCCGAACACTGACCTGGTCGGCCCGTTGACCCGCCTGGCCCACGTTGAAGAACTGCTGCCGGAAATCTGCACCCTCGATTGCGGCACCCTGAACTTCGGCGATGGCGACACGATTTACGTGTCCACCCCGGCGCAGTTGCGCGCTGGCGCCAAACGCATTCAAGAGCTGGGCGTGAAGGCCGAGCTGGAAATCTTCGACACCGGTCACCTGTGGTTCGCCAAGCAGATGATCAAGGAAGGCCTGCTCGACAACCCGCTGTTCCAGCTGTGCCTAGGCATCCCGTGGGGCGCGCCGGCCGACACCACCACCATGAAAGCCATGGTCGACAACCTGCCGGCCGACGCGGTCTGGGCCGGGTTCGGCATCGGTCGCATGCAAATGCCGATGGCCGCCCAAGCGGTGCTGCTCGGCGGCAACGTGCGGGTCGGGCTGGAAGACAACCTGTGGCTGGACAAAGGCGTACTGGCGACCAACGGTCAACTGGTCGAACGCGCCAGCGAAATCCTCAGCTGCCTCGGCGCTCGCGTCATGACGCCAGCGGAAGGCCGGGCAAAAATGGGCCTGACCAAGCGCGGCTGACCTCACTCATACCCCCCGTAGGAGCTGCCGCAGGCTGCGATCTTTTGACTTTGATTTTTAAAAACAAGATCAAAAGATCGCAGCCTGCGGCAGCTCCTACAGGTCATCGAAATTCTTTAGGAAGACGCCATGAGCTTTATCACCGAAATCAAAACCTTCGCCGCGCTGGGCAGCGGTGTCATCGGCAGCGGCTGGGTCTCCCGCGCCCTCGCCCATGGCCTCGACGTGGTGGCCTGGGACCCGGCGCCCGGTGCCGAAGCCGCCCTGCGCAAGCGGGTCGCCAATGCCTGGGGCGCGCTGGAAAAACAAGGCCTGGCGCCCGGCGCTTCGCAAGATCGCCTGCGCTTTGTCGCAACCATTGAAGAATGTGTGCGCGACGCCGATTTCATCCAGGAAAGCGCCCCGGAACGCCTGGAGCTGAAACTGGAACTGCACGCAAAAATCAGCGCGGCGGCCAAGCCCAACGCACTGATCGGCTCCAGCACCTCGGGGCTGTTGCCGAGCGAGTTCTACGAAGGTTCGACCCACCCGGAACGTTGCGTGGTCGGGCATCCGTTCAACCCGGTTTACCTGTTGCCATTGGTGGAAGTGGTCGGCGGCAAGAACACCGCGCCTGAAGCCATCCAAGCGGCAATCAAAGTCTACGAATCCTTAGGGATGCGTCCGCTGCATGTGCGCAAAGAAGTGCCGGGGTTTATCGCCGACCGTTTGCTCGAAGCGCTGTGGCGCGAGGCGCTGCACCTGGTCAACGATGGCGTGGCGACCACCGGTGAAATCGATGATGCAATTCGCTTTGGCGCCGGTCTGCGCTGGTCGTTCATGGGCACGTTTTTGACCTACACCCTGGCGGGCGGTGATGCCGGGATGCGGCACTTCATGGCGCAGTTCGGCCCGGCGTTGCAGTTGCCGTGGACGTACCTGCCGGCGCCGGAGCTGACCGACAAGCTGATTGACGATGTGGTCGATGGCACCAGCGATCAGTTGGGCACCCACAGTATTTCGGCGCTGGAACGCTATCGTGATGATTGCCTGCTCGCGGTGCTGGAAGCGGTGAAAACCACCAAAGAGAAGCACGGGATGGCGTTTGCCGACTAAGCGCCGCTAGCCCCTGTAGGAGCGAGGCTTGCCCGCGAAGAGGCCGGTACATCCGACGGATCTCTTGCGGCAGGAATACCGTCTTCGCGGGCAAGCCTCGCTCCTACAGGTTTCAACCATTTTCGGATGTGACGACATGCCCACCCTCACCACCTACCAAACCAGAATCATCCCCGACTGGGTCGACTACAACGGCCACTTGCGCGATGCCTTCTACCTGCTGATTTTCAGCTACGCCACCGACGCGCTGATGGATCGGCTCGGCATGGACAGCAACAACCGCGAAGCCAGCGGCAACTCGTTGTTCACCCTCGAACTGCACCTCAACTACCTGCACGAAGTGAAGCTCGACGCCGACGTCGAAGTGCACACGCAAATCATCGCCCACGACAGCAAACGCCTGCACCTCTACCACAGCCTGCACCTGGTGGGCGGTGACAAGGAACTGGCCGGCAACGAGCAAATGCTGCTGCACGTCGATCTCGCCGGGCCGCGTTCGGCACCGTTCAGCGAAGAAACCCTGAGCAAGCTGCACGCCATCGTCGCCGAGCAAACGGACCTGCCAACCCCTGAATACATTGGCCGAGTGATCGCATTACCCCCAAAAAAATAACTAGGAGATCGCCATGAACACCGCCGCCGCTGTTGCCGACTTCCGTACTTATCCGTTGATCAGCGCGTTGACCGGCGTGCAGCCGCTGGCGGATCGCGTCCTGGTGAAATGGGCTGACGGTCGCGTCAGCCCCTTTCATCACCAATGGCTGCGGGACAACTGCCCGTGCCCGCTGTGCGTCTACACCGTAACCCGCGAGCAAGTGCTGGAAATCGTCGATGTCGCTGACGACCTGACAGCACTTCAGGCCCGTATCGATGCCGACGGCAGTCTGTGTATCGAATGGCAGGACGGCCACCTCAGCCGCTTCGATCCGGGCTGGTTGCGGGCCCATGCCTATGACGACGAGTCCCGCGCCGAGCGTCAGGCCGCCAAGCCAAAATCCAGGCTGTGGAACAGTGAACTGAAGCTGCCGGTGTTCGAGTATCAAGCGCTGATGGACGACAACCATGCCTTGCTGCAATGGCTGCTGGCGGTGCGGGATATCGGCCTGACGCAGGTACGGGGCGTGCCCACCGAAACCGGCTCGTTGAAGCTGATCGCCCAGCGGATTTCCTTCATCCGCGAGAGCAATTTCGGCGTGCTGTTCAACGTGCAATCCAAGGCCGATGCCGACAGCAATGCCTACACCGCTTTCAACCTGCCGCTGCACAGCGACCTGCCGACCCGGGAGTTGCAACCGGGGCTGCAATTCCTGCATTGCCTGGTCAATGACGCCGAGGGTGGCGAGAGTATTTTCGTCGACGGTTTTGCCATTGCCGAGGCGCTGCGGGTGGAGAGCCCGGAGTCGTTCAAGGCCCTGTGTGAACTCCCCGTGGAGTTCCGCAACAAGGACCGCCACAGCGACTACCGCTGCCTGGCGCCGATCATTGCATTGGATGCGTTGGGGCAGGTGTCGGAAATCCGCATGGCGAACTTTCTGCGCGGGCCGTTCGATGCCTCGGTGGAAAACATGCCCACGCTGTACCGCGCCTACCGCCGCTTTATTGCGATGACCCGCGAGGCGCGATTCCGGGTGATGACGCGGCTCAATCCCGGCGAGTTGTGGTGTTTCGACAACCGCCGCACCCTCCACGCCCGCAACGCCTTCGACCCCGCCACCGGTGCCCGGCATTTCCAGGGCTGTTATGTGGATCGGGATGAGTTGTTGTCGCGGATTTTGGTGTTGCAGCGTTAGACCGATAAAGATCGCAGCCGTCGGCAGCGCCTACAGGAAGCGCCTGCATCCATGATGTCGCAGGTGCACGTAACCCCTGTAGGAGCTGCCGAAGGCTGCGATCTTTTGCGTTTCAACAGGCAAAAAAAGCCCCGATCAAGCCGTGACAGGATCGGGGCACAAGTACTGTTGAGGAGCTGTTGCGCGAGGGTGACCAAACCATCGTGTAGCCAGCTGAATCCAGTGTGCCCACTCCCATCCGAAGCAAGTTAGTCGAAAACGACCTGTTCATAGGTATTGCGGCCATTGCGACAAATCGCCCTTGCCGCCACCCCCTGCCCCTACCAGAATCGAGCCACGACACCGTTCCCTGAAGAAGGATTGCGTCATGATGTACGCCGATTTGATTGACCAGGAAGATCTGTTGGGCCAGCTGAAATCATTGGGCTTTCAAGTACCGAGCGGCGCTACGGCCGAGCAGGCTTGCGAGTGTGCGGTGCGGGGTTTGAACGATGAGCGGGCGATAGTGCTGCGCACGATGGTCAAGCAGATGTACACCAGCAGCGCGACCATCCTGCCGGCCGTGCGCCAAGCGATCGACAAGCAGTTGTTACCGGCATTGGCGGCGTATCAGCAAAGCCGTAGCGCCTGATAGAAGATCAAAAGATCGCAGCCTTCGGCAGCTCCTACAGATGTCCATCAATCCCTGTAGGAGCTGCCGAAGGCTGCGATCTTTTCTAAAAGCCCCTCGGTTTACAGCCTTACGCTGGCAAACGTCGACTCATTACGCGCCTGGCTCAACGCCGACAACGGCCCGGACAACGGCGACAGCACCAGCGCTTGCGGCAGCGGCATCATCGCCACCTGTTGCGTGGTGTTGGAACCTACGCGTTCGTCACGCGGTGGAATGCCGAAGTATTCGCGGTAGCACTTGGAGAAGTGCGGCGTGGAGACAAACCCGCAGACCGACGCCACTTCGATGATCGACATGGGCGTTTGCTTGAGCAATTGCCGCGCACGAATCAAACGCAGTTTCAGGTAGTAACGCGACGGCGAGCAGTGCAGGTATTTCTGGAACAGCCGCTCCAACTGACGACGGGAAACAGCGACGTACACCGCCAGTTCGTCGAGGTCGATCGGCTCTTCCAGGTTGGCTTCCATCAGCGCGACGATTTCCTGCAACTTCGGCTGGTTGGTGCCGAGCATGTGCTTGAGCGGCACGCGCTGGTGATCCTGTTCGTTGCGGATACGCTCGTAGACGAACATCTCCGAAATCGCCGCCGACAGTTCACGGCCGTGATCGCGGCTGATCAGGTGCAGCATCATGTCCAGCGGCGCGGTGCCGCCGGAACTGGTGAAACGGTTACGGTCGAGGGTGAACAAACGAGTGCTCATGGCCACGCGGGGAAACGCTTCCTGCATGGCCGCCAGGCATTCCCAGTGCACGCTGCAATCGAAACCGTCCAGCAGACCGGCGCAGGCCAGGGCCCAACTGCCGGTGCAGACCGCGCCCAGGCGCTTGGACTGGCGTGCCTGACTTTGCAGCCATGACACGTGTTCACGGGTCACCGTGCGCTGGATGCCGATACCGCCACAGACAATGATGGTGTCCATGGCCGGCGCTTTGTGCATGGAGCAATCGGGGGTGATTTGCAGACCGTCGCTGGCCCAGACCTGGCCGCCGTCGACGGTGAGTGTGGTCCAGCGATACAGCTCGCGACCGGACAATTGGTTGGCCATGCGCAGGGGTTCTACGGCGGAGGCCAGAGAAATCAGCGTGAAATTGTCCAGCAGCAGAAAGCCGATGGATTGAGGCGCACGGTTCTGGGGTTGAGCCCCGGAGTTGAACGTCGTCATCGCGGTATCTCCTCACACAAAGCGGGTGATGGCCTCAGGCGGAGGCTCTTGTTATTGCCATCGTTCTCGCGTGGGAGACGGGCTTTGTAATGACAGAGCAAATGCCATGCCTAAAATTGAATGAGCGTTCAATAACTCCTGAAAACGACGTCGCGGCGTGTCTATATAAGCCGTGCGCAGAGTGGGGGTTATAAGTGCCATCAAACCGGGCAAACGCACGGCCCGGCAGGGTGTGAGCAAATCGGTAGCACTTGTGGGAACAGGGCTTCGACGTGCTGGAGAAGAGTGTCACCGCAAGCACAGGTGACGGGCGGTAATGGCCAACCTGGATCCCGATTCGCGGGAAAGGCGCTTGTCTGATTGCGACGCGCTAAAAGGTGGCGTGTTTTGCAGCGGGTGTTCACTTAGCGCGCAGTTTTGATTGGTCTGGCGCCTTCGCGGGCAAGCCTCGCTCCTACAGGATTGAGGTTTGTCGCGATCATGTGTTCGACACAAAACCTGTAGGAGCGAGGCTTGCCCGCGAATGAGGGCGACTCGGTCCTACTGAATCAACACTCCACCGCGCTAACCGCCAACCCGCCACGCGATGTCTCTTTATATTTGTCGTGCATGTCCGCGCCGGTATCGCGCATGGTGCGGATCACCCGGTCCAGCGAAATAAAGTGCTGCCCATCACCCCGCAAGGCCATTTGCGCCGCATTGATCGCCTTCACCGCCGCAATCGCATTGCGCTCGATGCACGGCACTTGCACCAGCCCGCCCACCGGGTCGCAGGTCAGCCCGAGGTTATGTTCCAGGCCGATTTCCGCCGCGTTGCACAATTGCTCCGGCGTGGCGCCGAGAATCTCCGCCAGCCCCGCTGCCGCCATGGCGCAAGCCGAACCGACTTCGCCCTGGCACCCGACTTCGGCACCGGAGATCGAGGCGTTCTTTTTGCACAGGATTCCCACCGCCGCAGCGCTGAGGAAATAATCGACCACGTTGGCGTCAGTCACCGCCTCGCTGAACTTCATAAAGTAGTGCAACACCGCCGGAATGATTCCCGCCGCGCCATTGGTCGGCGCCGTGACCATACGCCCGCCCGCCGCGTTTTCTTCGTTGACCGCCAGGGCGAACAGGTTGACCCATTCCATGGCGCTCAAGGTCGAGCCGATCACGTTGGGCTTGCCGAGTTCTTGCAGGCTGCGGTGCAACTTGGCCGCACGCCGACGCACATTCAATCCGCCGGGCAGGATGCCTTCGTGCTTGAGGCCTTGCTCGACGCAATCCTGCATGGCGCGCCAGAGTTTCATCAGACCGCTGCGGATTTCTTCTTCGCTGCGCCAGACCTTCTCGTTGGCCATCATCAATTCGGCCACGCGCAGGTTGTGCTTCTGGCACAGCTCCAACAGTTCTACCGCACTGGAAAAGTCATAGGGCAACACGGTGCGGTCCAGATCCACCACGCCGCTTGAGGCCTGAGCCTCATCGACGACAAAGCCGCCACCAATCGAATAGTAGGTGTCGCGGTGCAGCTCGCCGTGATCGCCTTCTACGATCAAGGTCATGGCATTCGGATGGAATGGCAGGTTCTCGTCGATCAGGCGCATGTCCCGAGCCCAGATGAACGGCACCGACAGGCGACCGTCGAGCAACAACATATGGGTTTCACGCAGGCTTTCGATACGGATGCCGATTTGCGACGGATCAATCGCATCCGGCCACTCGCCCATCAGGCCCATGATCACGGCGTTGTCGCTGCCGTGACCGATGCCGGTGGCCGACAACGAACCGTAGAGCTGAACTTCGACGCGTCTTACTTGTTCCAAAAGACCCTGCTCACGCAAACCCTGCACGAACAGCGCCGCCGCCCGCATCGGGCCGACGGTGTGCGAACTGGAAGGGCCAATACCGATTTTGAACAGGTCGAAAACGCTGATAGCCATTACTGCCGAACTCCTGGATGTGCCAACTCCGGGCGCAAAAACGCCCAGTGACGGAGCTGCTACGCTCAAGCTGCAATCCGTCGAGATGGCCGCATCATCAGGCTTTTGTCGTGTTGTTCGACGTCTCACACCGACGCACTCATGCCCACCAACGCCGCGTGTCTTTTACGCTGCGTTTTCGCCGTTTTTTAGCGGATCAGAGGGGTAAAAGGGGCTGAAAAAATCTGTAAACGACGTCACCGACACTGGATGCGACCATCCCTGTACTGGTTACGACGCACCCTGTAGGCGTCAGATTTTCACTGGTACATGATCGTATCGACTCGATTGCAAGGCGCCGTGGTAGAGCTGTCTCCAAAACGCCATCCAACCGCAACCTATAAGTGCGGTGGTCCAGTCGGAACACTGCCAAAAAAAACACAAAGGAGTCCACCCATGAAAGGTTCCCCGTCGTTGTTGTTGGCCGCCATGCTGAGTCTGCCGTTACTGGCTCAAGCCGCAGAACCCGCTCAGTGCAGCACCGTAAACTTCTCTGATGTCGGCTGGACCGACATCACCGCGACGACCGCGACCACCAGCGTCGTCCTCGACGCCCTCGGCTACAAAACCAAGACCACCATGATTTCCGTACCCGTGACCTACAAGTCCCTGGCCGACGGCAAGAACATGGACGTGTTCCTCGGTAACTGGATGCCGACCATGGAAAACGACATCAAGGCCTACCGCGATGCCGGTAGCGTTGACGTCGTGCGCACCAACCTCACCGGCGCCAAGTACACCCTCGCCGTACCGCAAGCGCTGTACGACAAAGGGCTGCATGACTTCGCCGACATCGCCAAATTCAAGAAAGAACTCGACGGCAAGATCTACGGCATCGAGCCAGGCAACGACGGCAACCGCCTGATCCAGACCATGATCGACAAGAACGCCTTCGGTCTCAAAGACGCCGGTTTCAAAGTCGTCGAGTCCAGCGAAGCCGGGATGCTGTCCCAGGTTGACCGCGCCCAGAAACGCGATACCGCCGTGGTCTTCCTCGGCTGGGCACCGCACCCGATGAACAAGCGCTTCAAGATTCAATACCTGACCGGTGGCGATGATTTCTTCGGCCCGGACTTCGGTGCGGCTACCGTGGCCACCAACACCCGCAAGGGCTATGTCCAGGAATGCAGCAACGTCGGCACTCTGCTGAAAAACCTGGAATTCACCGTGGACATGGAAAGCTCGCTGATGGGCAACATCCTGGACGACAAGATGAAGCCTGACGCAGCGGCCAAGGCCTGGCTGAAAAAGAACCCACAGGTGCTCGATACCTGGCTCGCTGGCGTGACCACCATTGACGGTAAACCAGGCCTGGAGGCCGTGAAAGCCAAGCTCGCACAGTAATCGCTTACGCCGGACGGCTTCGGCCGTCCGGGCTGTTTATTTCCTTGCATGCGGACGTTCACTACCATGCTGATTGATCAGAAAATCCCCTTAGGCCAGTACATCGCGGGCTTCGTTGAATGGTTGACGCAACACGGCGCCAGCACGTTCGACGCAATCGCCGTGACACTGGAAACGATGATCCACGGCGTGACGTTCGCGTTGACCTGGTTCAACCCGTTTGCATTGATCGGCCTCATCGCGCTACTGGCACACTTCATCCAACGCAAATGGGGCCTGACTGTTTTCGTCATCGCCTCCTTTCTGCTGATCCTCAATCTGGGGTACTGGCAGGAAACCATGGAAACCCTGGCCCAGGTGCTGTTTGCCACCTTCGTCTGCGTGATCATCGGCGTGCCGTTGGGCATCGTCGCCGCGCACAAACCGATGTTCTACACACTGATGCGTCCGGTGCTCGATCTGATGCAGACCGTGCCGACGTTCGTGTACCTCATTCCGACCCTGACCCTCTTCGGGCTGGGCGTGGTCCCGGGTCTGATCTCGACGGTGGTGTTCGCGATTGCCGCGCCGATCCGCCTGACCTACCTGGGTATCCGTGATGTTCCCGCAGAACTGATGGACGCCGGCAAAGCCTTCGGCTGCTCGCGCCGCCAGTTACTCGCACGTATCGAACTGCCTTACGCCATGCCCAGCATCGCGGCCGGTATCACCCAGTGCATCATGCTGTCGTTGTCGATGGTGGTGATTGCGGCACTGGTGGGCGCCGACGGCTTGGGCAAACCTGTGGTCAACGCACTGAACACCGCCGATATCGCCCTGGGCTTCGAAGCCGGGTTGGCAATCGTACTGCTGGCGATCATGCTCGACCGTATCTGCAAACAACCCGACGCTAAAGTAGGGGGTGACGCATGAGCATTATTCGCTTCGAAGACGTCGACGTGATCTTCTCCAAAGACCCACGTGAGGCGCTCAAACTCCTCGACCAAGGCATGACCCGCGACCAGATCCTGAAAAAAACCGGGCAGATCGTCGGCGTTGAAAAAGCCAGCCTGGACGTCGAAAAAGGCGAAATTTGCGTGCTGATGGGCCTGTCCGGCTCCGGCAAATCCAGTCTGCTGCGCTGCATCAACGGCCTCAACACCGTGAGCCGTGGCAAGTTGTTCGTCGAGCACGAAGGCAAGCAGATCGACATCGCTTCCTGTACCCCGGCAGAGCTGAAAATGATGCGCACCAAGCGCATCGCGATGGTGTTCCAGAAGTTCGCCCTGATGCCGTGGCTGACGGTGCGCGAGAACATCAGTTTCGGCCTGGAAATGCAGGGTCGCCCCGAGAAAGAACGCCGCAAACTGGTGGACGACAAGCTTGAGCTGGTGGGCCTGACCCAGTGGCGCAACAAGAAGCCTGACGAACTCTCCGGCGGTATGCAGCAACGCGTGGGCCTGGCCCGTGCGTTGGCGATGGATGCGGACATTCTGCTGATGGACGAACCGTTCTCGGCCCTCGACCCGCTGATCCGCCAAGGCCTGCAAGACGAACTGCTGGAACTGCAAAGCAAGCTGAGCAAAACCATCGTGTTCGTGAGTCACGACCTCGATGAAGCCCTGAAGCTGGGCAGCCGTATCGCGATCATGAAAGACGGCCGGATCATCCAGTACAGCGTGCCGGAAGAGATCGTGCTGAACCCGGCGGACGATTACGTGCGGACCTTCGTGGCCCACACCAATCCGCTGAACGTGTTGTGCGGTCGCAGCCTGATGCGCACCCTCGACAACTGCAAACGCATCAACGGCTCGGTGTGCCTCGATCCGGGCGGCGATTCGTGGCTGGACCTGGCCGAAGGCAACACCATCAAGGGCGCACGCCAGAACGGCGCCAGCCTGGACCTGCAGAACTGGGCACCGGGGCAAGCGGTTGAAGGTTTGGGCCGTCGGCCAACGCTGGTGGACTCCAACATCGGCATGCGCGACGCGCTGCAGATTCGTTACCAGACCGGCAACAAACTGGTGCTGCACGACAACAACAAAGTGGTCGGGATTCTGGGCGACAGCGAGCTGTACCACGCGCTGCTCGGCAAGAACCTGGGCTAAGGCAACCGACACAAAAACGCCGCGAGAGAATCGCGGCGTTTTTGTTTGAGGAGCAAAGATCAAAAGATCGCAGCCTTCGGCAGCTCCTACACAGGAATGCGCTCGGCGTAGGAGCTGCCGAAGGCTGCGATCTTTAAAAAGGCAACGCGGTGCATCTCTGCACCGCGCCCTCAACGTTTAGCTATAGACACGGCCAAGGAGCTGCCGATGGCTTTCAAACTGATCGAGCACGTCACGGGTGATCTGATCCTGAGTGAAGCCCATCAAGTCGTAGTCCTGGCTGCCGTTGTGCAGGTAAACCTCGGCGCGGTAGTAGCGTGCACGGGGTTCATCAGCACTTTGCGCCGGCACCGTATCACTCGCCGCCGCCAGATAGCCGTCCAGGCTCACTTCGTAGACAAAAGGGTTGCCCTCTTCCATCTCGATCCGCAGGCCCATGCAACGCTTGGATTTACCCAGCAACGTTTGCACGTCCAGGCCCTGCGCGCGCAATTGCACAGCGGCATCTTCCAGTGCCGGGCTGACTTGTTTATCCATGAAGCGCTGCACGATCGACTGGTTCGGTTGCAGGTCCAGTTGAGTCAAACGCTCGCTGAAACCACGACGACCACGCGCTGCCAGCTCCGCTTGCTCCTGTTCGACCTGCACGTCCTGGCGCATCTGCTTGTGCAAACCGAACATGAAGAACACCAGCACCACCGAGAACGGCAGACCGGCCAGTACCACCATGGTTTGCATGGCTTCGAAGTTACCGGCGAACAACAAGCCGATGGTCACCAGGGTGATCACTGCCGACCAGAAGATCCGCAGCCAGTGCGGCGCATCTTCATCAACGTTGCCGCCCTTGCAGGACAGGTTGGCCATCATCACCGCGCCGGAATCCGCCGGGGTCAGGAACAGCACGAAGCCGACAAAGATCGACACACCGATCACAATCTTCGACGCCGGGTAGTGCTCCAGCAATTGGTAGATCGCCATGGACGGCTGTTCGAGCGCCGTCTTCCCGAGCTCCACCGCCCCATGGTTCATCACCAGGTCGAGGGCCGAGTTACCGAAGATCGACAGCCACGCCAGGGTGAAACCCAGCGGAATCAACAACACGCCCGCCACCAGCTCACGCACCGTACGACCACGGGAAATCCGCGCGATAAACATGCCCACGAATGGGGCCCAGGAAATCCACCACGCCCAGTAGAACAAGGTCCACAGACCCAACCAGCGGTCGGACTTCTCACTGTCGCCTTCGTACACATACAGGTCGAAGGTCTTCAGCACCACGCCGTTCAGGTAGTCGCCGATGTTCTGCACAAAGCCGTTGAGCAGGTGCAGCGTCGGGCCGAACAGCAGCACGAAAATCAGCAAACCGCTGAACAGCACGATGTTCAGGTTGGACAGACGACGAATGCCGTTTTCCACGCCGGACACGGCGGCAATGGTCGCCACGGTGCTCATCACGATGATCACGATCAGCAGGTTGGTGTTGCTGTGTTCCATGCCGAACAGGTTTTCCAGCCCCGACGACACTTGCAGCGAACCAATCCCCAGGTTCGTCACCAGCCCCAGCAGGGTCACGAACATGCCGAAGCCGTCCACCGCATGGCCGGCCGCGCCTTTGACCCAACGCTCGCCCACCAGCGGATACAACGCCGAACGCAACGCCAGCGGCTGGTTGTGACGGTAAGCAAAGTAGGCCACGGCCAAACCGACCAATGCGTAGATCGCCCAGCCGTGCAGGCCCCAATGCAGGAACGTAAGTTGCACAGCCTGACGCGCAGCCATATTGCTGGCGGCTACGCCTTCCGGCGGGTTGAAGTAATGGTCCAGCGGCTCCGACGCACCGAAGTACAGCAGCGAGATGCCGATACCCGACGAGAACAGCATCCCCGCCCAGGCGCCGTAACTGAAGTCCGGGGTGTCGTCCTTGCTGCCCAGTTTGAGCTTGCCGTATGACGAGAACGCCAGGCCAACGACGAATACCAGGTAGGCGGCGATCACCACCATGTAGTACCAGCCGAAGCTGCGGGACAGCCAGGCCTGGGCGATACCGAGCAATCTGCCGGCCTCTTGCGGGGCGATGATCAGAATGGCGGTCAACAACAGAATCAACGCGGTAGAGGTGTAGAACACCCAACCGTTGACCGTCACCTTCTCGGGTGGGGTCTTTATTAGAGAGGCAGAACTCATGGCACAGAGGCTCCGGGCAGTGCGGGAGAAGAACACAAGGCAACGCGTTACCCGACCAATCGGTTAGTTGGCAGCCGACCGGCGGGTGATATAAAGACAGCCCGAAAAAAGCCCGAAGCCCAATAGCGCCGGTGCGCGGGGGTTTCGAGCGTTTTCAGATGTCGTTTTTCCGCCCACTACACGTAGGAAAAACCTGTAGGCAGCGACGAATTGTCGCAGATCTTATTCTTTGTTGATTGAACGTTCAATCAAAACAAAATAGACTGGCCGTCAATCCGATAGGCGTTTTTCGTCCGTCGGAAGGCCTAAGGAGATGTGCAAGATGCCCAAGGTCGGTATGCAACCCATCCGCCGCCAGCAATTGATCGAAGCCACATTGCAGGCTGTCGATCAGGTCGGAATGGGGGACGCCAGCATTGCGCTGATCGCCCGTTTGGCCGGTGTCTCGAATGGCATCATCAGTCACTATTTTCAGGACAAGAATGGCCTGATCGCCGCCACGATGCGGTATCTGATGAGCGTCCTCAGCGAGAACGTCACCGCGCGCCGCCAGGCGCTGGCAGATGACAGCCCACGGGCTCATTTGCAGGTGATTATCGAAGGCAACTTCGACGCCAGCCAAGTCAATGGCCCGGCAATGAAAACCTGGCTGGCCTTCTGGGCCACCAGCATGCACCACCCGTCATTGCACAGGTTGCAGCGGATCAACGATCACCGTCTGTATTCCAACCTGTGCTGCCAGTTCCGCCGTGTGTTGCCGCTCGATGATGCGCGCAACGCCGCCCGAGGCCTGGCAGCGTTGATTGACGGCTTGTGGTTGCGCGGCGCGCTGTCGGGAGACGCTTTCGACACGGCGCAGGCGCAACAGATCGCTTTCGAATACATGGATTTCCAATTGGCCAAGCAGGTGAGCTAGAGCACACATAAAACGCTCAGCCCCTGAACCGTCACCGACCGCCAACGCTCCATGGCACCCGGTGGCTAACGCCAACCACTTATGCACTTGCGAGGACACTATGGCCCGTTTCGAACTGCAAAAACTCTACATCGATGGCGGTTACTCCGACGCCAGCAGCGACGCCACTTTCGAAGCCATCAACCCGGCTAACGGTGAAGTCCTCGCAAAAGTACAGCGCGCGACCTTCGACGACGTCGAGCGTGCGGTGGTCAGCGCTGAAAAGGGCCAGAAAATCTGGGCTGCCATGACCGCCATGGAGCGTTCGCGCATCCTGCGTCGTGCCGTGGACATCCTGCGCGAGCGCAACGATGAACTGGCCGCCCTGGAAACCCTGGACACCGGCAAATCGTTCTCCGAAACCAAATACGTCGACATTGTCACCGGCGCTGACGTGCTGGAGTACTACGCAGGCCTGGTCCCGGCCATCGAAGGCGAGCAAATCCCGCTGCGCACCACGTCGTTCGTCTACACCCGTCGCGAGCCGCTGGGCGTCGTGGCCGGTATCGGCGCGTGGAACTACCCGATCCAGATCGCCCTGTGGAAATCCGCACCGGCCCTGGCCGCCGGTAACGCGATGATCTTCAAGCCAAGCGAAGTCACCTCGCTGACCACGCTGAAACTGGCCGAAATCTACACCGAAGCAGGCCTGCCGGCTGGCGTGTTCAACGTCCTGACCGGCAGCGGTCGAGAAGTCGGCACCTGGTTGACCGAGCACCCACGCATCGAAAAAATCTCCTTCACCGGCGGCACCGACACCGGCAAGAAGGTCATGGCCAGCGCTTCGGCTTCGTCGCTCAAAGACGTGACCATGGAACTGGGCGGCAAATCCCCGCTGATCATTTTCGACGACGCCGACCTTGATCGCGCCGCCGACACCGCGATGATGGCCAACTTCTACAGCTCGGGTCAGGTCTGCACCAACGGCACTCGCGTGTTCATCCCGACGCATCTCAAAGCCGCTTTCGAAGCCAAGATTGCCGAGCGCGTTGCGCGCATCCGCATCGGTAACCCGGAAGACGAGAACACCAACTTCGGCCCGCTGGTCAGCTTCGCCCACATGGAAAGCGTGTTGGGTTACATCGCCAAAGGTAAGGAAGAAGGCGCTCGCGTCCTGTGCGGCGGCGGTCGTCTGACCGACGGCGAATTCGCCAAAGGCGCCTTCGTGGCCCCGACCGTGTTCACCGACTGCACCGACGAGATGACCATCGTTCGCGAAGAAATCTTCGGCCCGGTCATGGCGATCCTGACCTACGACACCGAAGAAGAAGTGATCCGTCGTGCCAACGACACCGACTTCGGCCTGGCCGCGGGTATCGTCACCAAAGACCTGAACCGCGCCCACCGCGTGATTCATCAACTGGAAGCCGGTATCTGCTGGATCAACGCCTGGGGCGAGTCCGACGCAAAAATGCCGGTCGGTGGCTACAAGCAGTCGGGCGTGGGCCGTGAGAACGGCATCAGCTCGCTGAACAACTTCACGCGCATCAAATCGGTACAGGTCGAACTGGGCGATTACGCCTCGGTTTTCTAAAACGGCATCTGCTTCGCCTGCGAGGACGCCTTCGCGGGCAAGCCTCGCTCCTACAGGTTTTGTGTCGTGCACAAAACCTGCGGCAAACCCCAGCCCTGTAGGAGCGAGGCTTGCCCGCGAATCGAGTGCGCAGCACTCGCCATGGCCGCGACCTGACCAACTTCAAAGAGGGTGCATTTAATGTCCCAAGAATACGATTACATCATCATCGGTGCCGGCTCGGCCGGTAACACCCTGGCGACCCGTCTGACTGAAGACGAAGGCGTCACCGTCCTGCTGCTCGAAGCGGGCGGCCCGGATTACCGTTTCGACTTCCGCACGCAAATGCCGGCCGCTTTGGCGTTCCCGCTGCAAGGCCGCCGCTACAACTGGGCCTACGAAACCGATCCAGAGCCACACATGGACGGTCGCCGGATGGAATGCGGTCGTGGCAAAGGCCTCGGCGGTTCCTCGCTGATCAACGGCATGTGCTACATCCGTGGCAACGCGATGGACTACGACAACTGGTCGAAACTGCCAGGTCTGGAAAACTGGACCTACCTCGATTGCCTACCGTATTTCCGCAAGGCCGAAACCCGCGACATCGGCCCGAACGACTACCACGGTGGCGACGGTCCGGTCAGCGTGACCACGCCGAAAGCCGGCAACAACCCGCTGTTCCACGCCATGGTTGAAGCCGGCGTGCAGGCCGGTTACCCGCGCACCGAAGACTTGAACGGTTATCAGCAGGAAGGCTTCGGCCCGATGGACCGCACCGTGACGCCGAACGGCCGTCGCGCCAGTACCGCGCGCGGTTACCTGGACGTCGCCAAAAAGCGTTCGACCCTGACCATCGTCACCCACGCCCTGACCGACAAGATCCTGTTCGAAGGCAAGCGTGCAGTCGGCGTGCGTTACCTGATCGGCGCCGCTGAAGAGCGCGTTGAAGCCCGCGCCCGCAAAGAAGTGCTGCTGTGCTCCGGCGCCATCGCTTCGCCGCAGATTCTGCAACGCTCCGGCGTCGGCCCGGCGGAACTGCTGAAGAAACTCGACATCCCGGTGGTCCACGACCTGCCAGGCGTCGGCGAAAACCTGCAGGATCACCTTGAGTTGTACCTGCAATACGCCTGCACCCAACCGGTTTCGCTGTACCCGTCGCTGCTTTGGTACAACCAACCGGCCATCGGCGCCGAGTGGCTGTTCAACGGCACC
This sequence comes from Janthinobacterium sp. LPB2021202312-11-4, assembly GCF_037049705.1. NCBI lineage: Bacteria > Pseudomonadati > Pseudomonadota > Betaproteobacteria > Burkholderiales > Oxalobacteraceae > Janthinobacterium > Janthinobacterium sp. LPB2021202312-11-4. The sequence continues at coordinate 178,726 of NZ_JBAGKV010000001.1, forward strand.
GGCATCGGCGCCAGCAACCAGTTCGAAGCCGGTGGCTTCATCCGCACCCGCGAAGAATTCGATTGGCCGAACATCCAGTACCACTTCCTGCCGGTGGCGATTAACTACAACGGCAGCAACGGCGTGAAAGAGCACGGTTTCCAGGCGCACATGGGTTCCATGCGTTCGCCGAGCCGTGGTCGCATCCAGGCCAAGTCCAAGGACCCGCGCGAGTACCCGAGCATCCTGTTCAACTACATGGCCACCGAGCAAGACTGGCAGGAATTCCGCGACGGCATCCGCCTGACCCGTGAAATCATGCAACAGCCTGCGCTCGACGCCTTCCGTGGCCGCGAAATCAGCCCGGGCATCGACGTGCAAACCGATGAGCAGCTCGACCAGTTCATCCGCGAACACGCCGAAACCGCGTTCCACCCGTCCTGCTCCTGCAAAATGGGCACCGACGAGATGGCTGTGGTTGACGCTGAAGGTCGTGTGCACGGCATGCAGAGCCTGCGGGTGGTTGATGCCTCGATCATGCCGATCATCACCACCGGTAACCTGAACGCGCCGACGATCATGATCGCCGAGAAAATCGCCGACAAGATTCGTGGTCGCCAGCCATTGCCGCGCAGCAAGGCTGCTTACTTCGTGGCCGGTGATGCACCGGTGCGTGGCAAGCCGATGCGGGATGTGAGCCCTACCGCTCAGTAACGCCGTTACACCGCGGCGCGGCCTTCGCGGGCAAGCCCGCTCCTACAGGTTTGATGGCGATCACCGATTTTCGGCATGGCGCCATTCCCGTAGGAGCGAGGCTTGCCCGCGAAGGCGCCCTACCAAACAACACACTCTCTACCCGACACACGCTGGTAATCCCTCCTACACCGCTTCAAGCTTGATCCTACCCCCCGCGCAGGCCTAATCTAGCGCCACGCAAACGTTTCACCCCCTCGCCGCACCGATACGCCGCTTCTCCATTCCAAGGAGGTTCTCGAATGTTCGATTTCCACCCCCAGCTCAAGCAGCGCTTTGCTGCGTTGCGCACGGGCGCTGAATTCTTTTCGCTTCGTTATGTACGCGAGTCCGGCCAATACCTCTCGGTACGCAAGAACGTCGCTGAACCACCGAGCCTGAGCCGTGACGAAGGCGCGATGCTGACCGTTCGGGTCAACGGCGTCGAAGCCTACGCGGCGACCAACGACCTGTCGCAACAAGGCCTGCAAGCCGCACTCGAGAAAGCCGAACAGCAAGCCCGCCGCCTCAAGCCCCATGCCTTGCTCGACCTGAGCACGCAAGTTGCCTCCAGCGACCGCGCCGACTACTTTTCGCCGAACTTCGACCAGCCTTTCCCGTCCTTAAGCGACTGCTACCAACTGCTCGGCGCCGAGTCCGCCGCCGTGCCCAAGGACGAGCGACTGGTGAACTGGGAAGTGAGCATCGGCATCACCAACGTCGAGCAGATTTACCTCAGCAGCGCCGGCGCCGAACTGCGCCAGGCCCAGCGTTTTGTCTACCCGAGCCTGGAAGTCACCGCCTACGACGGCAACGACAGCCAGACCCGCACCCTCGGCCGGGAGAACTTCGGCCAACAGGGCGGTTTTGACGTGATCAGCCGCTGCGGCCTGGTCGGCGCCGCGCCGACAATCGCCGATCAAGCGCTGCAATTACTGCTGGCGCCGAACACCCCGCAAGGCCCGCGCGACCTGCTGTTGATGCCGGACCAGATGATGCTGCAGATCCACGAATCCATCGGTCACCCGCTGGAACTGGACCGCATCCTTGGCGATGAACGCAATTACGCCGGCACCAGTTTCGTCAAGGCCGAAGACTTCGGCAGCCTGCAATACGGCTCCAAACTGCTGAACGTGACCTTCGACCCGGACATTCCCGAACAGCTCGCCAGTTACGGCCATGACGACGACGGCACGGCCGCGAGCAAACAGTTCCTGATCAAGGAAGGTCTGCTGCTGCGTCCATTGGGCGGCGCACTCTCGCAATTTCGCGCGGGCATGGACGGTGTCGCCAACAGTCGCGCCTGCGGCTGGAATCGTGCACCGATCGATCGCATGGCCAACCTCAATATCGAGGCCGGCGATCAACCGCTGGAGCAGATGATCGGCAACATCGAAAACGGCATCTTGATGCGCACCAACCGTTCCTGGTCCATCGACGATGCGCGCAACAAGTTCCAGTTCGGTTGCGAATGGGGCCAGTTGATCGAAAACGGCGAACTCAAAGGCGTGGTCAAGAACCCGAACTACCGGGCGATTTCCGCACACTTCTGGAAAAGCCTCAGCGCCGTCGGCAACGCCGATACGGTCAAGGTCCTGGGCACGCCGAACTGCGGCAAGGGCGAGCCGAACCAGGTGATCCGCGTCGGCCATGCCTCGCCGGCCTGTGTGTTCAGCAACGTTGATGTGTTTGGGGGAGATGCCTGATGAGTACGTCTAAAAATCAGGCCGATGCGTTCAAAGCCTTGGTCCAGTGGCTGCGCGAGGCGATTCGCGAGCCGGAACAATTCACCCTCAGCTACGCCGCCGAATCCTCGGCCTTCGTGCGTTTCAACCACGCCAAGGTCCGTCAGGCCGGGCAGGTGCAGCAGGCCAGCGTTGGCTTCAAGCTGATCAATGAGGGTCGCCACGCCGACCTGAGCATCACCCTCTCCGGTGACGCCCAAACCGACATCCAGCGCCTGGCCGAAGGCCTGCAACAGTTGCGCGAAACCCTGCCGTTGCTGCCGCCGGACCCGTACCTGCTGCTCAATCACAACGGCTGGCAGAGCAAAAACGTACAGGACCACCCGCTGCCGGACACTGAGCAAGTCGTGGCTGAAATCGCCCAGGCTGCCGAAGGTCTGGACTTGGTGGGTTTCTACGCCGCCGGGCCTATAAGCCGTGGTTTCGCCAGTTCCTCGGGCGCGTTCGGCTGGCATCAGGCCAACAGCTTCAACTTCGATTTCAGCCTGTTCCACGACAACGGCCAAGCGGTGAAAGCCAGTTACGCCGGGCATGACTGGAGCAGCGAAGGCTTTGCCAAGCGCTTTGCCCAGGCCCGCGAGCAACTGGCGTTTCTCGGACGGCCGTTGCGCACGTTGCCACCGGGCAACTACCGGGCTTATCTGGCGCCGGCGGCCATGGAAGAAATCATGGGCATGCTCGGCTGGGGTGGTTTCTCCGCGCAGTCGATTGCCAGCAAGAACAGCCCGTTGCAGAAGCTCTATGCGGGCGCCCATTCATTCAGCCCGTTGGTTTCGCTGGATGAAAAGGTCAGCGGTTCCCTGAGCCCGGCGTTCTCCGGCGAAGGCTATCCGCGCAGCGACTTGGGGTTGATCGTCGACGGCAAGGCTGGCGCGCAAATGGTCAGCTCGCGCAGTGCGGCGGAATATGGCCTGACGGCCAACGGCGCTGGCGGCGGTGAAATGCCCAGCGCGTTGAATATGGCCGCTGGTGCGTTGCCGCAAGCCGAGATCCTCAAGCAACTGGGCACGGGGCTGTACATCAGCAACCTCTGGTACCTGAACTACTCGGACCAACCCGCCGCCCGGCTGACCGGCATGACCCGGTTTGCGACGTTCTGGGTCGAGAACGGCGAGATCCAGGCCCCGGTGAGCACCATGCGTTTTGATGACAGCGCCTACAGCCTGCTCGGTTCGCAGCTGGAAGCATTGACCCAGGAGCGCGAGTTGCTGCTGTCGGCGAGTACTTACAGTCAGCGAGCCACGGCCTCGGCGGTTTTGCCGGGGGCGCTCGTCAGCCGATTGACCTTGACCCTCTAAAAGCTTCGCGGGCAAGCCTCGCTCCTACAGGATCGGGGTTTACCGCAGTTCTTGTGGACGATGCCGGACTGTAGGAGCAAGGCTTGCCCGCGAAGAATCCACCACGGACTAACTGACTCACACTCACTAGAGGTCCCATGCCCAACCGCCCGCCTCTCGACCCTGTCACCGCCCGTTGGCTGCCATGGGTCGTCGCTATTGCCTTTTTCATGCAGTCCCTCGACGGGACGATCCTCAACACCGCCCTGCCGGCCATGGCCCTGGACCTGGCGGAAAACCCGTTGCGCATGCAAGGCGTGATCATCGCCTACATGCTCACCGTCGCCCTGCTGATCCCCGCCTCGGGCTGGATTGCTGACCGCTTCGGCACCAAGAAGATCTTCTTCGGCGCGATCCTGCTGTTCAGCATCGGATCGCTACTCTGCGCACTGTCGCCCAACCTGACGATGCTGATCGGCTCGAGGGTCATTCAAGGCCTGGGCGGTGCCTTGATGTTGCCGGTGGGCAGGCTGGTGGTGCTGCGAGCCTATCCGCGCTCGGAGCTGGTGCGGATCATGGGGTTCATCACCATTCCCGGACTGCTCGGCCCCTTGTTGGGGCCAACCACCGGCGGCTGGATGGTTCAATACCTGTCGTGGCACTGGATCTTTCTGGTCAACCTGCCGGTGGGCCTGATCGGTTGCTACGCCGTGTGGAAATTCATCCCGGACCTGCGCGGCACCGAGCGTACCCGCTTCGACGGCGTCGGTTTCCTGCTGTTTGGTGCCTCGATGGTGCTGATCACCATCGCCATGGAAGGCCTCGGCGAACTGCACCTGCCGCATTTGCGGGTGATGTTGTTGCTGGTGGCCGGCATGGCGTGCCTGGCGGCGTACTGGCTGCGCGCCGGGCGCATCGATAACCCGTTGTTCTCGCCGTCACTGTTCAAGACCCGGACGTTCGCTGTCGGCATCCTCGGCAACCTGTTCGCCCGCCTCGGCGGGGGGGCGTTGCCGTTTCTGGTGCCGTTGCTGCTGCAAGTAGCACTGGGGTATTCGCCGTCACAGGCCGGGATGAGCATGCTGCCGCTGTCGGCGGCGGCGATGCTGGCCAAGTCGGTGGCGCGGCCCATCATCGAACGCTTGGGTTACCGCATCGTGCTCACCGGCAACACCCTGTTTCTGGGGATCATGCTGGCGAGCATGGGCCTGGTGAGCGAGCAGACGCCGTACTGGTTGCTGCTGGCGATGCTGTCCATTCTCGGGGCCATCAACTCCCTGCAATTCACTGCGATGAACACGGTCACCCTGATCGACCTCGATGATGCGAGCGCCAGCAGCGGTAACAGTTTGCTGTCGGTGGTGGCGCAATTGTCCCTGGGCCTTGGCGTGGCTTGCGCCGGTGCGCTGCTCGGCGGCTTTACCGCAGAGGTCGGAAATGACGGCGTGGAGACGGTGCTGGGCGCGTTCCAACTGACGTTTGTGACCGTCGGCATCATGGCGATGCTGGCCGCGACGATCTTCTCGCAGCTCTCCAAGGAAGACGGACGGCGCGTCAAGCGTCCGGAAGAACACATAGAGCCTTAGGGCGAATGGCCGCGGGACTGATACACTGCGCGACATTTTGTTTTGCAGGCCAGTCCCGTGACCACCATCGCCACCGCTTTTAATACTTTGCCGCTGTCCGCCGCCATGCTGGCTAACCTCGACTCCCTCGGTTATGCCCAGATGACGCCGATCCAGGCGCAAAGCTTGCCGGTGATCCTCAAGGGGATGGACCTGATCGCGCAAGCCAAGACCGGCAGCGGCAAGACCGCCGCCTTCGGTATCGGCCTGCTGAACCCGATCAATCCGCGCTTCTTCGGTTGCCAGGCGCTGGTCATCTGCCCGACGCGCGAGTTGGCGGACCAGGTTGCCAAGGAACTCCGTCGTCTGGCCCGCGCCGAAGACAACATCAAGATCCTGACCCTGTGCGGCGGCGTGTCCTTCGGCCCGCAGATCGGTTCCCTGGAGCACGGCGCGCACATCATCGTCGGCACCCCGGGCCGGATTCAGCAGCACCTGCGCAAGGGTTCGCTGATCCTGCATGGCCTGAACACCCTGATCCTCGACGAAGCCGACCGCATGCTCGACATGGGTTTCTACGATTCCATCGAAGAAATCATTGCCCAGACCCCGGAGCGTCGCCAGACCCTGCTGTTCTCCGCCACGTACCCGTCGGGCATCAAGCAATTGGCCGCGAAGTTCATGCGCAACCCGCAGATCGTCAAAGCCGAAGCGTTCCACGACGACACGCAGATCGAGCAGCGCTTCTACGAAATCTCCCCGGACGAGCGCATGAGCGCCGTGACCAAAGTGCTCGGCCACTTCCGCCCGGCGTCTTGCGTGGCGTTCTGCTACACCAAGCAGCAAGTCCAGGAAACCGTTGATCACCTGACCTCCAAAGGCATTTCCGCCGTCGGCCTGCACGGCGATCTGGAACAGCGTGACCGCGATCAGGTGTTGGCGATGTTCTCCAACCGCAGCACCTCGGTACTGGTGGCCACTGACGTTGCCGCCCGTGGCCTGGATATCGATGCGCTGGACATGGTGATCAACGTCGAACTGGCCCGCGACTCGGAAATCCACATCCACCGTGTCGGCCGTACTGGCCGCGCCGGTGAGAAAGGCATTGCGATCAGCCTGGTGGCGCCATCCGAAGCCCTCCGCGCCCAAGCCATCGAGAAACTGCAACAGTCGCCGTTGAACTGGGATCAGATCGACAACCTCACCTCCCAGGGTGGCGGTCCGTTGCTGCCAGTGATGAGCACGCTGTGCATCGGCGCTGGCCGTAAAGACAAGGTGCGCCCGGGCGACATTCTTGGCGCACTGACCGGCGATGCCGGCATTCCGGGTGCCCAGGTCGGCAAAATCGCGATTTTTGACTTCCAGGCGTATGTGGCCGTGGAACGCGGGATTGCCAAGCAAGCCTTGCAGCGCTTGAACGACGGCAAGATCAAGGGCCGTTCGCTGCGCGTTCGTATCTTGTAATACCGCCACACATCCCCTGTAGGAGCTGCCGCAGGCTGCGATCTTTTGACTTTGCTTTTTCAAGATCAAAAGATCGCAGCCTCGTTTCACTCGGCAGCTCCTACAGTTTTTTATACCGAGGACACCGTTTTGCGCTCTACCGAAGTCGTGATCATTGGCGCTGGCGCCGCTGGGTTGATGTGTGCACTGACCGCCGCCGGGCGCGGGCGCAAGGTGATGTTGCTCGACCACGCCAACAAGGCCGGCAAGAAAATCCTGATGTCGGGCGGTGGCCGCTGCAATTTCACCAACATGTACACCGAACCGGGCAATTTTCTCTCGCAGAACGAACACTTCTGCAAATCCGCACTGGCGCGTTACACCCAGTGGGATTTCATCGGCATGGTCGCCAAACACGGCGTGCCGTACCACGAGAAAAAACTCGGCCAACTGTTCTGCGATAACAAATCCAGCGACATCCTCGAGATGCTCCTCAACGAGTGCGATCAGGTCGGCGTCAGCCTGCACCTGGACACCTCGATCCAGACCATCGAGAAACTCGAAAACGGTTACCTGCTGGACACCACCCTCGGTCAACTGACCTGCGAATCCCTGGTGATCGCCACCGGCGGCCTGTCGATCCCGACCCTGGGCGCCACCGGTTTCGGCTACCAAGTGGCCAAGCAATTCGGCCACGAACTGCTGCCAACCCGCGCCGGCCTGGTGCCGTTCACCATCACCGATCAGCTCAAAGAATTGTGCACCGAGCTCTCCGGGACGTCGGTGGATTGCCTGGTGAGCTGCAACGAGCAGAGTTTCCGCGAGAACATCCTGTTCACCCATCGCGGCCTCAGCGGCCCGGCGATTTTGCAGATTTCGTCGTTTTGGGAATCCGGCGACACGGTTGAGATCAACCTGATGCCGGATCACGACGTGCCTAGCTGGCTGGTTCAGCAGCAAGCCGAACGCCCGAACAGCGAATTGAAAACCCTGCTGGGGGAAATCTTCACCAAGAAGATGGCCAACCTGCTGGCGGACAACTGGTTCGTTTCCAAACCGATGAAGCAGTACACCCACGCGGAAATCGCCGACATCGCCGAAAAACTGGCGAGCTGGACAGTCGTGCCCGCCGGCACCGAAGGCTATCGCACGGCCGAAGTGACCTTGGGCGGCGTCGATACCCACGAAGTCTCGTCCAAAACCATGGAATCGCTGAAAAGCCCCGGGTTGTATTTCATTGGTGAAGTGCTGGATGTCACCGGGCATTTGGGCGGTTTCAACTTCCAGTGGGCCTGGGCCTCGGGCTACGCCGCTGCGCAGTACGCCTGACCACACCGCCCCCTGTAGGAGCTGCCGAGAGAAACGAGGCTGCGATCTTTTGACTTTGATTTTTTTTAAGATCAAAAGATCGCAGCCTCGTTTCACTCGACAGCTCCTACACAGCTCCTACACAGCCCTACGGGGTTCGTGATTCGCCAGGGAAGGAACAGATTTTGCTGTCAGATGTGATCGGCGCCATTGCGTCGGCGTCATTACTGGCTCAATTTAGCGTCATCGCCTCGGAAGGCCCTCGCACTTCATGTCCTCGACCCCATTCAGTCAGTCTTTGCGCCGCCTCTGGGCGCTGGATAAATTCAGTTACAGCGTAAGGGTGTTCATCGCCCTGACCGGCAGCATGGCCGTGTGTTGGTATCAGGATGAAATGGGGCTGTTGATCCCGTTGTTCCTGGGCATCATCGCCAGCGCCCTGGCCGAGACCGACGACAGTTGGCAAGGCCGGCTCAACGCACTGGCCGTCACGCTGGTGTGTTTCAGCATCGCCGCGTTCTCGGTCGAATTGCTGTTCCCCTACCCCATCGTCTTTATCATCGCCCTGGCGCTGGCCGCGTTCGGCCTGACCATGCTAGGGGCACTGGGCGAGCGTTATGGCGCAATTGCTTCGGCGACGCTGATTCTGTCGGTGTACACCATGATCGGCGTGGACCAGCGCGGCGGCGCGGTGACCGATTTCTGGCACGAGCCCGTGCTGCTGGTGGCCGGCGCGGCCTGGTACGGGTTGCTCTCGGTGCTGTGGCAGGCGATGTTTTCCAATCAGCCCGTGCAGCAAAGTCTGGCGCGGTTGTTCCGTGAACTAGGCCTGTACCTGAAGCTCAAATCCTCGCTGTTCGAACCGATCCGCCAGATGGACGTGGAAGCGCGACGCCTGGAACTGGCCCAGCAAAACGGTCGGGTAGTCGCCGCGCTGAACGTGGCCAAGGAAATCATCCTGCACCGGGTCGGCAACGGTCGGCCGGGTTCGAAAGTCAGCCGTTACCTCAAGCTCTACTTCCTGGCCCAGGATATCCACGAACGCGCCAGTTCCTCGCACTACCCTTACAACGCCCTGGCCGAGGCGTTCTTTCACAGCGACGTGATGTTCCGCTGCCAGCGCCTGCTGCGCCAACAAGGCAAAGCCTGTCGGGCCCTGGCCGAATCGATCCAGATGCGCCAACCCTTCGTCTATGACGCCAGTTTCGCCGAAGCCCTGGGCGACCTGCACGCCTCCCTCGAACACCTGCGCATCCAGAGCAACCCGGCCTGGCGCGGGCTGCTGCGTTCCTTGCGCGCACTGGCGGCCAACCTCGGCACCCTCGACCGTTTGCTCAGCGACGCCAGCAACCCCGATGCCCTCGCCGACGCCACCGACAGCAGCCTGCTCGACCGTTCGCCGCGCAACCTCAAGGATGTGTGGCTGCGTTTGCGCACGCAACTGACGCCGACCTCGCTGCTGTTCCGCCACGCCCTGCGTTTGCCCCTAGCGTTGAGCATCGGCTACGGCATGGTGCATTTGATCCACCCGTCCCAGGGTTACTGGATCATCCTCACCACGCTGTTTGTCTGTCAGCCGAACTACGGCGCAACCCGACGCAAACTCGGTCAGCGGATCATCGGCACAGCGATCGGCCTGACCCTGGCCTGGGCGCTGTTCGACCTGTTCCCGAGCCCGCTGATCCAGTCGTGCTTCGCCATCGCTGCCGGGGTGGTGTTCTTTATCAACCGCACCACCCGCTACACCCTGGCCACCGCCGCGATTACCTTGATGGTGCTGTTCTGTTTCAACCAGGTTGGGGACGGTTATGGGCTGTTCCTGCCGCGCCTGTTCGATACCTTGGTCGGCAGCCTGATCGCCGGGCTTGCGGTACTGCTCTTCCTGCCGGACTGGCAGGGCCGACGCCTGAACAAAGTGCTGGCCAACACCCTGACCTGCAACAGCATTTACCTGCGCCAGATCATGCAGCAATACGCCGCCGGCAAAAACGACGACCTGGCCTATCGCCTGGCCCGACGCAACGCGCACAACGCCGACGCGGCGCTGTCGACCACCCTGGCGAACATGCTGATGGAGCCGGGGCATTTCCGGAAAGAAGCGGACGTCGGCTTCCGTTTTCTGGTGCTGTCCCACACGTTGCTGAGCTACTTGTCAGGGCTGGGCGCACACCGCGAAACCCAATTGCCGGCGGATGTGCGCGAACACCTTATCGATGGCGCCGGCGTGAGCCTGGCCGCCAGCCTCGACGAAATCGCCCAGGGGCTGGCGAGCAAACTGCCGATTGCGATTCAAAGCGATACGGAAGAAGCCCTGGCCAATGAACTGGAACAGATGCCGGACGAGATTGATGAGGGGCAGCGGCTGGTGCAGACACAACTGGCGTTGATCTGCCGGCAGTTGGGGCCGTTGCGGACCTTGGCGGCGCATTTGATCAAGGAGACCAGCGAGGATTGAGCCTTGTGGTGGCCGGGCTGACGCCTTCGCGGGCAAGCCTCGCTCCTACGGGACTGGGTGCGTTCCCGCGATTTTCACCACGACACAAACCTGTAGGAGCGAGGCTTGCCCGCGAAGGCGCCAGCAGCCACGCCACACATTAACTTGCCGCTTGAAGCTTGAAACTAACCGCTGCCCCTCTACATCCCATGCTGCTTCATCAACCGCTCATAACTCCCATCCGCCTTCATCGCCGCAATCTCCCGATCAAACCCGGCCACGATCTGTTCATGCGCCGGGTTCTTCAGGCTGACCAGGATATGCAGGCTGTTTTCACTCAACGGCTTGGGTAAAAACTCCACCGAATTGCGCACCTTGGCCGATTCCCGGGCCAGGTAGTAGCGGGCGACAAACTCGTCTTCCAGGGTCAGCTTGACCCGATCCGCCGCGAGCATGCGCACGGCCATGGCGAAGTTATGCACAGGGATTTTTTGCAGCGCCGCGTCGTCATCGAACTCCGGCGAATAGGCGTAACCGCGCACCACCGCGATCGGGTAGGTGTGCAGTTGCTGCAGGTTGTTGTATTCGATCGGCGCGTCTTTGCGCTTGATGAAGCGCACGCGGTTGAGCAAGTACTCGCTGGAAAACTGCCCGAGCTTGGTGCGCTCGTCGTTGTACCAGGCGTTGACCAGCACGTCGTAGCGGCCCTCGCCCACGCCCAGCAAGGCACGCGCCCAAGGCACCTGCTCGAAATCGCTGGCATAACCGGCCCGGGCCAGCGCCGTGCTGACGATATCTGTGGCCAACCCACCGTTCACCAGCGTGGCATCGGTAAACGGTGGCCAGGCATCGGCCACCAGACGCAGCTTGTCCGCCGCCGCGTTCTGAGTCAGCAACAGCAATCCAATCAAAGCAAAGGCTCGATGCAATCGCGGCATGCTAGAAAATCCTTAGCGGGCGGGCTGCCCGACGTGTTTTTCAGCCAAAACTCCAAGACTCCGATACCGGCCTGCCGGTACTAAACCTTAGCTCATTGAAGCCACTGCACAGCGCTGACTTGCAGATTACACAAAGAAGACAACGCCGCGCGAAATGAATGATGGCATTTTGGCCTTTGTCACAGATTTCTCTGCCATCGAGACATCTTTCTTCAGGACGCTTAGTATCGGGAGCACGTTGTTCAAGGAATCAGAAGATGACAATCGAGTGGGTCTGCAAACATCACAGCGATCTGGGTAAAGAGCAGCTGTATGCCATTTTGAAACTGCGCGCCGAGGTGTTTGTCGTCGAGCAGCAGTGTGTTTACCAGGATGTCGATGGCCAGGATCTGGAAGGCGACACCTGCCATTTGATGGCTTGGGATGGGGAGCGACTGGTGGCGTATCTGCGCTTGCTCGACCCGGAACTACAGGGCGGTGACGTAGTGATTGGCCGGGTGGTGACGGCGCCTGAAGGTCGTGGCCAGGGGTTGGGCCATGAAATGATGGAACAGGCCTTGAAGCAGGCTGGGAAGCGCTGGCCGGACGTGCCGATCTATCTCTCGGCCCAGGCGCATTTGCAGGGGTATTACGGGCGGTACGGGTTTGGGGTGGCAGGCGAGGAGTATGTCGAGGACGGCATTCCCCATATAGGGATGCGTCGCTCCTGAAGGCCCTATCGCGGGCAAGCCTTGCTCCTACAGGTTTTGGTTGTTCGCATCATTTGTGTACGACGCGGGCATTGTAGGAGCAAGGCTTGCCCGCGATGGCGTCAGCCCAGGCGCCGGAAAATCTCAGGGATACTCGAGCACCGCTTTGATCTGCCGCAAATTGCGCTCGATCCAGCCGCGATCAATCGCGCCCCAGTCGCGAATCCGATAACGCCCGGCATGATTCCGCGCGCCGTCCTCCTGCTCGAACTCACACACGATGTCCAGATCGGCCAACGCCGCAATGGTGTCCTGGGCCGTGCGCCGGGGCATGCCGGTGACGTCGGTCAGCGCCGGAACGCTGCTGGCCAGCCCGCTGTCGATCAGGTACGCCACGTATAGCCGGCGGTAGAAGCTGCTTTTGGTCTTGCTGACGTCCATCCGTTTGCTCCTTTGAAAGATCGCAGCCTTCGGCAGCGCCCAAAGGCGCGTAGGAGCTGCCGAAGGCTGCGATCTTTTGATCTTGATCTTCTACTGCATATCCCGCCAAGTCAGATAAACCCGCAAATCAAATTCCACCTGGTGATACCCCGGCAACATGTGCTCGCACAACTTGTAGAACGCCTTGTTGTGATCCGACTCTTTGAAATGCGCCAGTTCATGCACCACGATCATTTTCAGAAACGCCGACGGCGCTTCCTTGAACAGCGAAGCGACGCGGATTTCTTTCTTGGCCTTGAGCTTGCCGCCCTGCACCCGGGAAATAGTAGTGTGCAGGCCAAGGGCGCGGTGAGTCAGGTCCAGGCGATTATCGAACAACACTTTGTCGATGGCCGGGGCGTTACGCAGGTATTCCTGTTTCAGGTCCAGAGCGTAGGTGTACAACGCCTTGTCGCTCTGCACGGCATGCTGTTGCGGGTAACGCTGGCTCAGGTAGTCGCCCAGCCGACCCTCGGCGATCAGCTGGCGCACCTGGTCCTGCAACGCGGCGGGATAGGCCTGGAGGTATTTCAACGCGGTCATTGGGCAGGCAACACGAATCACGAAAAGGTCGCCAGTGTAGCGAATTCAGCGGGTCAGCGCGCTCCAGTCAAAGGGCTGCACAAACTCGCCGGCGTCCTCGGCCATCATCGGCCGCGCCACCAGAAAACCCTGCACATACTCACAGCCGTTGGCCTGCAGCCACTCATATTGCGCGACGGTTTCCACGCCCTCGGCGATCACCAGCATGTCGTAGCGCTTGCACAGCTCGATCACGCTGCACACCAACGCCGCGTCGCGGGTCGAGTCTGGCAGCCGGGCGATCAGATGCCGGTCGAGCTTGAGCGTGTCCAGCTCCAGATCCCGCAAGTGCGAGAGTGAGCACGGCCCCGAGCCGAAGTCGTCCAGCGCCACCCGCACCCCCAGATTGCGCAGCAAACGCAACTGCTTGCGGGTTTCATCAGGGTTTTGCAGCAAGGCCTCTTCGGTCACTTCGACTTCAATGTGATGCGGGCGCAAGCCGTGGCGCTCCAGCACCTGGCGCAACTCGGTGACCAGATTCGGCATGCCGAACTGCGTGCTGCTCAAACTCACGCCCAACACCAAGTCCTCAGCGAACAAGGTTTCCCAGGCTTTGCGCTGTTTGGCGCTGCGATGGTAAATCCAGCTGCCCAAGCGGCTGATCAGCCGCGCTTCTTCCAGCAACGGCAGAAACAGCCCCGGCGGGACGTCGCCGACACTCGGGTGCTGCCAGCGCAACAGCGCTTCGAACCCGCGAATCTGCCCGCCATTGATCGCCACTTGCGGCTGATAGACCAGGTTGAAATCGCGGTTCTCGATGGCCGTGCGCACGCTTTCTTCCAGCATCAGCCGCGAGCGGGCCCGACCGTTCATTTCGTGATCGTAAAAGCGGTATTGCTGACGCCCGGCGCGCTTGGCCTCGTACATCGCAATGTCGGACGCGCGCAGCAAGCCGTCGAGGTTGGAGCCGCAGTCCGGGTAGGTGGCGATGCCGATGCTGGCGCCGAGGGCAATGTCCAGGCCCTCGATCTGCTGACAGATCGACACCCGTTCAATCAGTTTCTCGGCAATCTTCGCCGCTTGCTCGGGGAATTCCAGGTCCAGCAGCGCTGTGAACTCATCGCCGCCCATGCGCGCCAGAATGTCGAATGGGCGCAGGCACGCCTTCAATTGTTCGGAAACCCAGCGCAACACCCGGTCACCGGCGTCATGGCCGAGGGAATCATTGACCCGTTTGAAGCCGTCCAGGTCGAGGTACAGCAGCACCCACGCGCTGTCGGAACGTTCGCCGCGCAGCAGCAGGTTTTCCACGGTCTGGTAGAAACCACGCCGATTGAGCAACCCGGTCAGCGGATCGGTCACAGCCTGGAATTCCAGTTGCTGATGCAGATGGCGCACCACCGACATGTCCAGCACCGTCACCACCATCGCGTGCTGTTCGCTGGGCAACGGCGCGCAGGACAACGCCACCGGCACCTGCTGGCCCGGCGCCGTGCGCAACAGCGCATCGTGCAAGCGCAGGGTTTCGCCGCGCTTGTAGCCGGTATAAAGCTCGGAATCGGCCCAGATCGGGATGTGCGGTTTTTGCAGGAAATCGAGAAACTCGCGGCCCTGCAAATCCTTGACCGTGGCATTGAGCAACCGCGACATCGCCGGGTTGGCAAACCGAATCAAGCCATCCTCGCCCACCACCAGAATGCCCTCGGCGGCGTTATCCAGCACCGAGGCATTAAAGGCCCGGGCGACCTCCAGGTCATGACTCAAGCGCTGCAATGCCCGGCGATTGCGCTGGTGCTCCAGCAACGCCTGGACCTTGGGTTTGAGAATCTGCGGGTCGAAGGGTTTGAACAGGTAATCCACGGCGCCGCTGGCGTAGCCCTTGATCACAGCGTCCTGGGATTGTTCGTTGGCGGTGAGGAAAATGATCGGGGTCAGGCGGGTACGTTGGCTGCCGCGCATCAACCGCGCGACTTCGAAGCCGTCCATGCCCGGCATCTGCACATCCAGCAGCACCAGGTCGACTTCATGTTCAAGCAGCAAACTGAGGGCCTCGAAGCCCGAGGCGGCGGTCATCACCTGCCAGTCCTGGCGCTGCAACAACGCGCGCATGCTGATCAGGTTTTCAGGGTAGTCATCGACGATTAAAAGGACAGAGTTGCCTTCACCTGGCGTGGGTTGCGCGCATTCCATGCTGCTTCTCTTGTTGGGGCGACAGGCCGGTTTCTCGTGAAAACCGGACAAATACTAAGCCTTCACTCTAGACCCGGATCTGCAAAAGCAGTAGCTGTCATCGCGCCATCATGTAACCAAAGCGTCCATAAGCCGACTAACGGTCGGCTCTACAGCCCCCGGAAACCGGCAAAGATGGCCTTTTGACAGGAACTTGACGCCAATCATCTGCCGGACGGGCATTAACAAAGCCGCTGACTACGCTTATAAAGACTGCCCTCCAAGGCCCGCGCTAGAGCTATTGGTACGGGCGCAGCATGAATTCGTGGAAGCTTTGTCTATGATCGATCTCGCAACCTGGAACCTCAGTGTTCCCGTCGGCAATCCGCCGTACACCGTTGTCACGTCCAAACTGGTGAACGGCTTCAAGGACCAATACTTCCACTCCGACACCGGCACCCTGTTTTTCTGGTCCCCGGTCACCGGCTCCAAAACCGAAAACGCCAAATACCCCCGCACCGAGCTTCGCGAAACCTACAGCAACGGCACCCTGCGCAACTGGCTCTACCCCGAGGCCGACAATTCCCTGCGCGCGACCCTGGCGGTGAACCAGGTGCCGAGCTCGGGCAAGATTGTCATCGGCCAGATCCACGCCTATGAAAGCCAGAAACCCCTGATCAAGCTTGAGTACCAATACAAAACGGGCACGCAGACCGGCAACATCGTCGCCAAAGTGCGCATGCACCCCGATGACGGCGAAGGCCGGGTGATCACCATCGCCAGCGGCGTGAAACTGGATCAGGAGTTTTCCTACCTGATTCACCTGAGCCCTGGCGGTGCATTGGGCGTCAGCGCCGCCGGCTACCAGTGGGACACCGATATCAGCGCCACATGGCGTGACAAACCGCTGTACTTCAAGGCTGGCGTTTATGTGCAGGACAACACCGGGTACACCAGCGAGGGCGGGAAAGTGACGTTCAGCAAACTGGATATTGATCACGACAAGTAACGAAACCGCATTCACCGCTAAAAGATCGCAGCCTTCGGCAGCTCCTACAGGGATCGCGCAAGCCCGTAGGAGCTGCCGAAGGCTGCGATCTTTTGATCTTAAAATCCGAAATCCTCGTAGGAATTCACCCTCTGTGGCAAGGGACCTTGCTCCCGCGGGGCCGCGAAGCAACCCCATCCACCGGCCAGCGCATTCCTACAACACCATCGCGCCGCCCGGTTTGCGGCGGCTACGCCACCGAACGGGAGCAAGCGCCCTCGCCACCGGGGTTGTGCGCCGTCCTACAGTGCGGTTGCAGCCAGCAAAGTCGCCGCTTATAGTTCGCCCCGTCGCTGACAGCAGTCGGCGATAGGGTTTCGCAGCCCTACCGAGTTAAAACCACAACCGTCAGAATCCGACATAGGCGACGTCTGCCTATGTTCGGCTTTTATATGGCGGCTGTGCGTGGGAGACCTTCGGGTCTGCCGGGTCTTAACTCCTCGGTCTGCGAACCCGCGCACAGTTGCCACCCAATTTGTTTCGCAGCAAACGGTGGTGAATTCTTTCTTGAGTTAAGGATTTCCCATGACAGAACAGCATCCGCCACGCCGCTTCACCCCCATGTCCCAATTCGCCACCGACTACCCCGTCCTGCTCATCGACAGCGACGCGCCAATCCGTGAATTGCACAACTGCGTCAGCGAACGCCTCAACGCCGTCCTCAAATACCTCAACCTCATGGCCTGCACCAGCCTGCCGGACTACGCCGAGAACGACATCAACACCGTCACCAACATCGCCCGGGTCCTGCTCCAGGATGTGAGCGATGTCTTTCGAGTGATTGAACAACGTGGGTTTGACGCACCGTAAAATCAGCGACCCGATTTAGTCGTAAAAAAACCCGTCTCTCGACGGGTTTCTTTTCGCGTTTTAATAAATAAACGCGCACTAACCTGCGACTTTACAACCACCCAGACCGCTGGATACTTGCCACTAAGCAGACGCAAACTTAAATAAAAACCGCCCCTCTTTTATATAATCGACATCCTCTTCATCAGTCGCATCTCTGTACATCTCGAATCTTCCGCGATAGTCGCTATGCACGACACTTTCCAGAAATAGTTTGCCTCTCTGTGGAAACCAACGTCCCAGGCGCGTATCAGCCACAACAATGTCAGTACCTCCCAGCTCTTTATCGCCAATGGTGAAGCTCACCGGAATAAAAAACAAAAGATGCCCTGCATTATTTTTGCCATACGTATTCACATAAATAAGATCGTTATAGTGCCCGTAATTACCATGGATGAATTCCGTTTCAAACTGAAAGCTTTGACCCTGCGTGCCGTGCACCGTCGCTGTTACAGCCCCCTCCAGCAAAGGACGATCTGGAAACTTCGCTGCCTTGATGGTTTTCATAGCCACCTCTCGGTTCATAGTTAATCGTTGGATTTCATGGCGCGACTTTAATTACCGCCCCTCTACAAACCAAATCATAAGTACCAAGGAGCGGCAGCACACCTGTAAGAAATAACAGGGCTTAATACTTTTTCGCGATAACCAATCCTTAAAAAATCCGTCATATACCGGTTGATCCGCAGAGAATTAACTGAACGGCGCAAAAAACCCCACCCACAAAAAACCCGCCTCTCGGCGGGTCTTTTATCAACACTGTTTAACGCGAGGCTTAGTTAACCTTAGCGTTCAACTCACCTTTCAAATAACGCTGATACATCCCTTCCAGCGAGATCGGCTTGATCTTCGAAGCATTGCCGGCAGTGCCGAACGCTTCGTAACGAGCGATACACACGTCACGCATCGCAGTCACGGTCGCGCCGAAGAATTTACGCGGGTCGAATTCGCTCGGGTTGGTGGCCATCAGGCGACGCATTGCGCCGGTGGACGCCAGGCGCAGGTCGGTGTCGATGTTGACCTTGCGCACGCCGTGCTTGATGCCTTCGACGATTTCTTCAACCGGCACGCCATAGGTTTCTTTGATGTCGCCGCCGTACTGGTTGATGATCGCCAGCCAGTCTTGTGGCACGGAAGACGAACCGTGCATCACCAGGTGGGTGTTCGGGATGCGTTTGTGGATTTCTTTGATGCGGTCGATCGCCAGCACGTCGCCGGTGGGTGGCTTGGTGAACTTGTAGGCGCCGTGGCTGGTGCCGATGGCGATGGCCAGGGCATCGACCTGGGTGCGTTTGACGAAGTCAGCGGCTTCTTCCGGGTCGGTCAGCATTTGGCTGTGATCCAGAACGCCTTCGGCGCCGATGCCGTCTTCTTCACCGGCCATGCCGGTTTCCAGCGAACCCAGGCAACCCAGCTCGCCTTCTACCGAAACGCCGCAGGCGTGAGCCATGGCCACGGTTTGTTGGGTCACGCGGATGTTGTAGTCGTAGTCGGTCGGGGTCTTGCCGTCTTCGCCCAGGGAACCGTCCATCATCACCGAGCTGAAGCCCAGTTGGATGGAACGCTGGCAGACGTCAGGGCTGGTGCCGTGGTCCTGGTGCATGCACACCGGGATGTGCGGGAATTCTTCGATGGCCGCCAGGATCAGGTGACGCAGGAACGGGGCGCCGGCGTATTTGCGGGCACCGGCCGAAGCCTGGACGATCACCGGGGAGTCAGTCTTGTCAGCGGCTTCCATGATGGCGCGCATCTGCTCAAGGTTGTTGACGTTGAAGGCTGGAACGCCATAGCCGAACTCGGCTGCGTGGTCCAACATCTGGCGCATGCTGATAAGTGCCATTGTGTGTGTCTCTCCCGGTTTGGGTCGTTAATCGTGCCAGCCTGCCGTAGCGGCGGCGGCTATTCAAGTTATTGCAGATCGGGGGTCGGTCCGGTCCGCTCATTCGGTGTTGCAAAATCTCTACGAGCCATCGATTCCCTGTAGGAGCGAAGCTTGCTCGCGAAAGCGGTTTAACCGCCAACACATGTGTTGAATGTGCTGGCCTCTTCGCGAGCAAGCTTCGCTCCTACGGGTTTGGCGCGGTCCATCAATTACTGCGCTTTACAACCGCGGCCGATCAAATCATTGGTGGCGACCCAGTACACCAGGCCTTCCTCACCTTTTACGTGAAACGCCAGCATGTCATTGCTGTACAGCGAACCTTCGGCGCCCGGTTCAAGCTTCAAGCGGAAGACCTGATCGGCCCCGCCGAGGCGCACGTCGACTTCCTTGCGGCTGTCGTCGGTGTAGCGCCAGAGCACTTTGGCCTGACTGTCGCAGGTCCAGGTGGTCCAGTTGTCCCCAGGGGCCGACGCGTTGAACAGGTTCATGTTCAAACTCGAGCAACCTGCCAGCAGCGCCAACGCCATGATGGCGATAAAACCTTTCATCCGTGTTCCTCGACCGACGGCGCACGCCGCCGGACTTGAGTAATGAGTCAGACCCGTCAAGGGCAACCACGTTCCTTGGCGGGGGTCTGTGTCTCGTATTTGTCCAGGCCGTCCGGCCCGGAACGCTTGTTGAGCACCGGGTTGGTTTCGGCCTGCCAATCGGCCTGGTAGCAGCCTTTTTCCGTGGCCGAGGGCGCCGGTTCCGGCGCGGCTTTCGGGTTACTCCCGCACGCCACCAGTGAACCGGCGACCATCAACAGCGCTAGCGTCCTGACCATGTAAACACTCCTTTGCCTGGTCATTGGGATGGCCTCAGGCCTTGGCCCGGCTTTCCAGGACTTCAACGGCTGGCAACACTTTGCCTTCGACGAATTCCAGGAACGCGCCACCGCCGGTAGAAATGTAGGAGATCTGATCCGCTACGCCATATTTATCGATGGCCGCCAGGGTGTCGCCACCGCCAGCAATCGAGAACGCCGAGCTTTCGGCGATGGCCTGGGCCAGGACTTTGGTGCCGTTGCCGAACTGGTCGAATTCGAACACGCCCACCGGGCCGTTCCACAGGATGGTCTTGGACGACTTCAGCAGCTCGGCGAAATTCGCGGCGGTCTGCGGGCCGATGTCCAGGATCATGTCGTCGGCCGCCACGTCAGCGATCAGCTTGACGGTCGCGGTGGCGCTTTCAGCGAATTCCTTGGCAACCACCACGTCTACTGGCAGCGGCACGCTAACTTTGGCGGCGATAGCGCGGGCGGTGTCCAGCAAATCAGGTTCGTACAGCGACTTGCCCACCGGGTGACCGGCAGCGGCCAGGAAGGTGTTGGCAATGCCGCCGCCGACGATCAACTGGTTGCAGATCTGGCTCAGGCTGTTGAGCACGTCGAGTTTGGTCGAGACCTTGGAGCCGGCCACGATGGCGGCCATTGGCTGGGCCGGGGCGCCGAGGGCTTTGCCCAGTGCATCCAGTTCAGCGGCCAGCAACGGGCCAGCAGCGGCGACTTTGGCGAACTTGGCCACGCCGTGGGTCGAACCCTCGGCACGGTGAGCGGTGCCGAAGGCGTCCATCACGAACACATCGCACAGGGCGGCGTATTGCTGGGCCAGTTCGTCAGCGTTCTTTTTCTCGCCTTTGTTGAAGCGCACGTTTTCGAACAGCACGATGTCGCCGGCCTTCACGTCAACGCCGCCCAGGTAATCGGAGACCAGCGGCACTTCGCGGCCCAGGGCCTTGCTCAGGTAGTCAGCCACAGGCTTGAGGCTGTTCTCGGCCGAGAATTCGCCTTCGGTCGGACGGCCAAGGTGCGAGCAGACCATCACGGCCGCGCCTTTTTCCAGGGCCAGCTTGATGGTCGGCAGCGAAGCCAGGATTCGCGCATCGCTGGTGACAACACCGTCCTTGACTGGGACGTTGAGGTCTTCGCGGATCAGTACGCGCTTACCTTGCAGATCGAGGTCGGTCATCTTCAACACGGTCATGGGTCGCAATTCCTGAGTTACTGTTTTTTAGTGACAGAAAGTGGAGCAGCTATTTGCAGATAGTGTTCTGCAACGTCCAGCATTCGGTTGGCAAACCCCCATTCGTTGTCGAACCAGGCCAGGATGTTCACCAGCCGTGGGCCGGAAACGCGGGTCTGACTGGCATCGACGATGGCCGAATGGGGATCGTGATTAAAATCACAGCTTGCGTGGGGAAGCTCGGTGTAGGCCAGGAGGCCTTTGAGCGGGCCGCTGCTGGCGGCCTCGCGCAAAATCCGGTTGACCTCGGTGGCGTCGGTGTCGCTCACGGTTTGCATCGTGATATCGAGGCACGAGACGTTCACCGTCGGCACCCGTACGGCTTTGGCCTGAATTCGCCCGGCAAGTTCCGGCAGCAGGCGTTCGATGCCCCGCGCCAGACCAGTGGACACCGGGATCACCGACTGGAACGCCGAACGGGTGCGGCGCAGGTCTTCGTGATGATAGGCGTCGATCACGGGCTGGTCGTTCATCGCCGAGTGAATGGTGGTGATCGACACGTATTCCAGACCAATGGCCTGGTCCAGCAGACGCAACAGCGGCACGCCGCAGTTGGTGGTGCAGGACGCGTTGGACACCAGCAGTTCGTCGCCGGTCAGGCAATCCTGGTTCACGCCGTAGACGATGGTGGCGTCGACATCCGCCTCGCTGGCCATCGGCTGGGAAAACAGCACACGCGGGGCGCCGGCGTCGAGAAACCGCTGGCCATCGGCGCGGGTGTGGTAAGCGCCGGAGCACTCCAGCACCAGATCGACGCCAAGCGACGCCCAATCGATGCCTTCGGGGGTGGCACTGCGCAGGACCTTCACGCAGTCGCCATTAATATGCAGACAATCGCCCTCAACCCGCACTTCGCCGGGGAAACGCCCGTGAGTGGAGTCGAAGCGTGTCAGGTATTCGATGCTGGCCATGTCCGCCAGATCGTTGATCGCGACAATTTCAAACCCGGCCTTCTCGCCTCGCTCAAACAACGCACGCAAGACGCAACGACCAATCCGGCCGTAGCCGTTGAGTGCAACTTTGTAAGGACGCGGTTGAGGCATGGGGTTCTCGATAATGCGCAGCCAGACGAATTTCTTACGTACAACACCCCGTTGTAGGAGCTGCCGAGTGAAACGAGGCTGCGATCTTTTGATCCTGATCTAAAAAAACAAGATCAAAAGATCGCAGCCTCGTTTCTCTCGGCAGCTCCTACAGGGGGATTGCGGTGACACTCGGCCACCGCATTCGCACTTTTAGTCTTCCAGCAGCTCTTCAGCCTGGCCCAGGATGTTTTCCAGGGTGAAGCCGAACTCTTCGAACAAGGCTGGCGCAGGCGCCGACTCGCCGTAAGTGGTCATGCCGATCACGCGGCCTTCCAGGCCCACGTATTTGTACCAGTAGTCCGCGTGCGCGGCTTCGATGGCGATTCGGGCGCTGACTTGCAACGGCAGGACGGCTTGCTTGTAACCGGCGTCCTGGGCATCGAACACGCTGGTGCACGGCATCGAAACGACGCGAACCTTGCGACCTTGCTCGGTCAGCTTGTCGTACGCCTGAACAGTCAGGCCCACTTCCGAACCGGTGGAGATCAGGATCAGCTCAGGCTCGCCTTCGCAGTCCTTCAACACGTAACCGCCACGGGCGATGTCGGCGATCTGGCCGGCATCACGGGTTTGGTGCTGCAGGTTCTGACGCGAGAAGATCAGCGCCGAAGGGCCGTCCTTGCGCTCGATGGCCAGTTTCCAGCAAACCGCCGACTCAACGGCATCGGCTGGACGCCAGGTGTCGAGATTTGGCGTGCTGCGCAGGCTGGTCAGTTGCTCGATTGGCTGGTGCGTCGGGCCGTCTTCGCCCAGGCCGATGGAGTCGTGGGTGTAGACGAACACCACACGCTTCTTCATCAGCGACGCCATGCGTACCGCGTTGCGCGCATATTCCATGAACATCAGGAACGTCGCGCCGTAAGGCACCAGGCCGCCGTGCAGGGACACGCCGTTCATGATCGCGCTCATGCCGAATTCGCGAACGCCGTAGTACATGTAGTTGCCGCTGGCGTCTTCCGCCGACACACCTTTGCAACCTTTCCACAGGGTCAGGTTGGAACCGGCCAGGTCAGCCGAGCCGCCCAGCAGTTCCGGCAACAGCGGGCCGTAGGCATTCAAGGCGTTCTGGCTGGCTTTACGGCTGGCGATGGTTTCGCCTTTGGCCGCGACTTCAGCGATGTAAGCCGAGGCTTGTTCAGCGAAGTCGGCTGGCAGCTCGCCGCTCAGACGACGGATCAGCTCGTTGGCTTCGGTCGGGAACGCAGCGGAGTAAGCAGCGAAACGCTGATCCCACTCGGCTTCGGCAGCGCGACCTTTTTCCTTGGCATCCCACTCGGCATAGATGTCGGCCGGGATTTCGAACGGGCCGTAATTCCAGTTCAGCGCCTTGCGGGTCAGGGCGATTTCCGCGTCACCCAGTGGGGCGCCGTGGCAGTCTTCTTTACCTTGCTTGTTCGGCGAACCGAAACCGATGGTGGTCTTGCAGCAGATCAGGGTCGGCAGCTCGCTTTTGCGCGCGGTTTCGATCGCCGTTTTGATTTCTTCCGGGTCGTGACCGTCAACGTTGCGGATCACCTGCCAGTTGTAGGCTTCGAAACGCTTCGGCGTGTCATCGGTGAACCAGCCTTCGACTTCGCCGTCGATGGAGATGCCGTTGTCGTCGTAGAACGCGATCAGTTTGCCCAGGCCCAGGGTGCCGGCCAGGGAGCCGACTTCGTGGGAAATGCCTTCCATCATGCAGCCATCACCCAGGAACACGTAGGTGTGGTGGTCAACGATGTTGTGCCCGGGACGGTTGAACTGCGCCGCCAGGACTTTTTCCGCCAGGGCGAAACCCACGGCGTTGGCCAGGCCTTGGCCCAGTGGACCGGTGGTGGTTTCCACGCCCGGGGTGTAGCCGAATTCCGGGTGGCCCGGGGTGCGGCTGTGCAGTTGGCGGAAGTTTTTCAGGTCATCGATCGACAGGTCGTAGCCGGTCAGGTGCAGCAGCGAGTAGATCAACATCGAGCCGTGGCCGTTGGACAGCACGAAGCGGTCACGGTCAGCGAACGATGGATTGCTCGGGTTGTGCTTGAGGTAGTCACGCCAAAGTACTTCGGCGATATCCGCCATACCCATAGGGGCACCGGGATGGCCGCTGTTGGCTTTTTGCACGGCATCCATGCTGAGGGCACGAATGGCGTTGGCACGCTCACGACGGCTTGGCATCGCTGATCTCCTGGGGGATTGAATAAAACGAATCGGAAAAAAGGCGAGCATTTTCCCTCACCCACCCGCCCCGGGGCAATGACAGATAGTCATCTGGAGGCGTTTTTCCCATGCATAACAGCGTAATCGACGGGTGAAACCTTTCCGCAGTTGGTTTGTTGACTAAACCTAACGTCGAGAAGTGCCATCTATCGAGCAATATCAAAACTTTTTGATATTGCCCTTGCGGGGTTTTCTGACCGTCACTAGACTGCTGGCCCTATGAATCTACGCGTGCCTTCCATTCAACATGACGATTGCGATGAGCTGGCGGCCCTGTGCAAGGCCGGCGGCGATCCTCTGCGCTTGAATGTATTGCGCGCGCTGGCCAACGACTCGTTCGGCGTGCTGGAACTGGCGCAGATTTTTGGCATGGGTCAGTCGGGCATGAGTCACCACCTCAAGGTCCTGGCCCAGGCCGACCTGGTGGCGACGCGCCGCGAAGGCAATGCGATTTTTTACCGTCGCGCCCTGCCCCACACCGAATTACTGGGCGGCAAGCTCCACGCTGCCTTGCTCGAAGAAGTGGACAACCTGACCCTGCCGGCCGATGTGCAGTCGCGGATCGCCCAGGTTCACGGGCAACGGGCGGCGGCCAGCCAGGACTTTTTCTCACGGGTCGCGGAGAAATTTCGCGCCCAGCAAGACTTGATCGCCGGCCTGCCGCAGTACCGCGAAAGCGTGGTGGCACTGCTCGACAAGCTGAGCTTCAGTGAAGGCGCCACGGCGATTGAAGTCGGCCCCGGCGACGGCGGTTTTCTGCCGGAACTGGCACGCCGCTTCACTCAGGTGACGGCGCTGGACAACAGCGCGGCGATGCTCGAACTGGCGCGCCAGGTTTGCGTTCGTGACGCGCTGACTAATGTCAGCCTGCAATTGGCCGATGCACTGAACGGTGTGAGCCTTACCGCCGATTGCGTTGTATTGAACATGGTGCTGCACCATTTCGCCGCACCGGCCGATGCGCTCAAGCACATGGCCGGTTTGCTGCAACCAGGCGGTAGCCTGTTAGTGACAGAGTTATGTAGCCACAACCAGAGTTGGGCCAGGGAGGCCTGCGGTGATCTGTGGTTGGGGTTTGAACAGGACGATTTGGCCCGTTGGGCCACCGCTGCGGGACTCGTTCCCGGGGAAAGCCTCTATGTAGGCTTACGCAATGGTTTCCAGATCCAGGTCCGCCATTTTCAGCGACCGGCTGGCGACACTCACCATCGGTAAATTCAGGAAAACATCGAGATGAGCGAATACTCCCTCTTCACCTCCGAGTCCGTGTCTGAAGGGCATCCGGACAAAATCGCCGACCAGATTTCCGATGCGGTGCTGGACGCCATCATTGCTGAAGACAAGTTCGCCCGCGTTGCGTGCGAAACCATGGTCAAAACCGGCGTAGCCATCATCGCAGGTGAAGTCACCACGTCGGCCTGGGTCGACCTGGAAGACATCGTCCGTAACGTGATTCTCGATATCGGCTACAACAGCTCCGACGTCGGCTTCGACGGCGCGACCTGCGGCGTGATGAACATCATCGGCAAGCAATCCCCAGACATCAACCAGGGTGTTGACCGTGCCAAGCCTGAAGATCAGGGCGCCGGCGACCAGGGCCTGATGTTCGGCTACGCCAGCAACGAAACCGACGTGCTGATGCCAGCACCGATCACGTTCTCGCACCAACTTGTGCAAAGGCAAGCCGAGGCCCGTAAATCCGGCCTGCTGCCTTGGCTGCGCCCGGACGCCAAGTCGCAAGTGACTTGCCGTTACGAAGGCGGCAAGGTTGTCGGTATCGACGCCGTTGTGCTGTCGACCCAGCACAACCCGGAAGTGTCGTACAAAGACCTGCGCGAAGGCGTGATGGAGCTGATCGTCAAGCACGTACTGCCTGCCGAATTGCTGTCCAAGGACACCCAGTTCCACATCAACCCGACTGGCCAGTTCATCATCGGTGGCCCGGTGGGTGACTGCGGCCTGACCGGTCGCAAGATCATCGTCGACAGCTACGGCGGCATGGCTCGCCACGGCGGCGGCGCGTTCTCCGGTAAAGATCCATCGAAGGTTGACCGTTCGGCCGCCTACGCTGGTCGTTACGTGGCCAAGAACATCGTCGCAGCCGGCCTGGCCGAGCGTTGCGAGATCCAGGTTTCCTACGCGATCGGTGTGGCTCAACCGACTTCGATCTCGTTGAACACCTTCGGCACCGGCAAAATCAGCGACGACAAAATCGTCAAACTGGTTCGCGAAGTGTTCGACCTGCGTCCATACGCCATCACCACCATGCTCGACCTGCTGCACCCGATGTACCAGGAAACCGCTGCGTACGGCCACTTCGGTCGCACCCCGCAGACCAAGACTGTGGGCGAAGACACCTTCACCACATTCACCTGGGAAAAAACCGACCGCGCCGACGACCTGCGTCTGGCTGCCGGCCTGTAAGACTTCCATGGCGGTACTCAAAGCCCTGCACGGTTCTCCGTGCGGGGCTTTTTTATTGCAATCCCCCCTGTAGGAGCAAGGCTTGCCCGCGATGGCCTTCACGCGCGGCACCAGACATACCGCGGCGCCTTTATCGCGGGCAAGCCTTGCTCCTACAGGGCTCGTCGACACACATTGAAAAATAGCCACCCGCCCTACCGCCAGAATCCGAACTAGCCTTCAAGCATTCCATTGAGCAAGGACGCTCTCGATGCCCGCCAACCTGCGCCTGTTTTTCGCCCTTCTCCTGACATCCCTGACCGCCAGTGCCAGCGACTGCCCCGACTGGCCCCCCACTCGCGCGCAGACCGAAATCACCACCCTGCAACAACAAATCGACCTTTGGGACAACAGCTACCATCGCGATGGCCGCTCACTGATCGCGGACGAACTCTATGACCAGTCCCGCGCCCGACTGACGCAATGGCGCCGTTGCTTCAACCTCGGCCCCTCCGCCGAACCCTTGCGAACGGCGAGCGGCAAAATCCCCCACCCGATCGTCCACACCGGCCTGGAAAAACTCCACAACGAGCGCGCCGTCGAAAACTGGTTGCGCGAGCGCCAGGACATCTGGATTCAACCCAAGGTCGATGGCGTGGCCGTGTCACTGATTTACCGCAACGGCCAGTTACATCAAGCGATCAGTCGCGGCGACGGAATAAGTGGCCAGGACTGGACCGCCTCGGCACGTCAGATCGCGGCCATCCCCCGACAACTGAAGCAACCCCTGGACATGCTGCTGCAAGGCGAACTCTATTGGCGCCTGCCCGATCACGTTCAAGCCCAGGCCGGCAGCCTTAATGCTCGCGCGACCGTGGCCGGGTTGATGGGGCGCAAGTCGCTGACGGCCGAGCAAGCGGCCGGGATCGGTTTGTTTGTCTGGGACTGGCCTCAAGGTCCGGCAAGCCTGCCGGAGCGGACGGCGGCCCTGGATAAGCTGGGGGTTGCGATCACTCAGGCTTACAGTCACCCGGTCAACTCATTCGCCGAGGCCCAGCACTGGCGCGATCACTGGTATCGCTCGCCCCTGCCCTTCGCCAGCGACGGGGTTGTCCTGCGCCAGAATCAGCGCCCGCCCGCCGAGCGCTGGCAGGCCCGGCCGCCTTACTGGAGCGTCGCCTGGAAATACCCCTTTGCCCAGGCGCTGGCCGAAGTGCGCAAGGTCAATTTCAAGATCGGTCGAACCGGTCGAATCACGCCGGTGCTGGAGCTCTCGCCGGTGCAGCTCGATGATCGGCAAATCAAACGTGTCAGTGTCAGTTCCCTGCGACGCTGGGAGCAGATGGACATTCGACCCGGTGATCAGGTCGCCATCAGCCTCGCGGGCCTGACCATTCCCAGGCTCGATAGCGTAGTGCTGCGCAGCACTGAGCGCCCGGAAGTGAACGCGCCTTTGGCCGCAGACTTTCATCACTTGAGTTGCTGGCAGCCAATCCCAGGCTGCGAGGGGCAATTCCTTGCCCGCCTGACTTGGCTCAGTGGCAAGCAAGGACTGGCCCTGCCTAATGTCGGTCCAGGCACTTGGGAGAAACTTCTCGAAACAGGCCGTCTCAACAGCCTGCTGGATTGGTTGACCCTTGATGCCCAAGAGCTTGCTAACATTGCCGGCTTCGGCGAGCGCAGCAGCGCTCGTCTTTTAAACAGTTTTGAAATCGCCCGGCAACGTCCGTTTGCGCGCTGGCTCAAAGCCCTGGGCTTGCCGCCGACGGGCCAGGCAAGCCTCGCCGACTCATGGCAGGCACTGGCACAACGCACACACGAACAATGGCAGGCCGAAGCCGGCATCGGCCCGGGACGCGCAGCGCAATTGAGCGCGTTTTTCCGCGACCCGCAGGCCCTGGCCTTGAGTGAAACATTACGTGCTGCCGGGATTGAGGGCTTTTAGTGGCCGATAATGCCTGTCAGCCCGGGAACCCAACGGTGGCGTGGCGCTCAAACAGCCCATTGCCACATCGACCCGATTGCCTTTTCGCACGGAGCTTTTATGAAATTTCTTGCACCGCTCGCCCTGTTGACCCTTTGCAGCGTGCTGGCTGCCCCACTGATGGCTGCCGAGGACACTCCGGAACTGACCGGTTGCGCGGCCAAGAAGCAGGGCATCATCAACCAGATCGAACTGGCCAAATCCCACGGCAACGCCGATCAGCAGGCAGGTCTTGAGACCGCACTGAGCGAGGTCACCGCTCACTGCACCGACGCTTCCTTAAAGAAGGAACGGGAAAACAAGGTGCTCGACGCCAAGCATGAAGTCAGCAAACGCCAGGCCGACCTCGACAAGGCCATGAGCAAAGGCGATGCCGAGAAGATCAACAAACGCAAAGACAAACTCGCCGAGTCCCGCAAGCAATTGCAGGAAGCGCTCGACGAGCTGGATAAGTAAAAATTGTTTTGAAGATCCAAAGATCGCAGCCTTCGGTAGCGCCTACAGGTGTACACATCACTCGGTAGGAGCTGCCGAAGGCTGCGATCTTTTAGAAATCAATGATCCCGAAACTGTTTATGGCACGCACTGCACGCATCTTCGACTTTCTGCACCGCCGGCCCGAGGTTGCTGGCCTTGTACGGCTGAACCTGGCTGGCGGTCACCAATTCACCGGTGGCGGCTTCAAGGTTGCGGGCCATTTCCTGGAAGCGTGCCTGCTGCTTCCACACATCGTCCTTGGCGCTGGTGTGATCTTCTTCGCGCACCTGCGGGAAATGTTTCCACGGCTCATGGGACAGCGAATCGAGTTTCACCGCGCCCTCGACGAATTTCGGGCCGTCGAACGGAATGCGTCCGCGCAACATGCCGCCCAGGTCTTCGCCGGTCTTGAGCATTTGCTTGAAGATCGCCTTGCGCTGACCCAGTGGCGAGTTCGGGTCAACACCGCCGCAGGCGGACAACGTCAGGCAGGCCAGCAATACAACAGAAAGTCTTTTAAGAGTCATGGTGGCTTCAGGTCACGGGGAACGGCGGCCAGTATCCTCGCGTCATCGTTAAAGACCAATAGCCCTATTATCAATAAGGGTTGTTTGAGCGCATGGAGCACTCCGGCAACCGTCCAAGGAATTACTCCATGAACAGCCGTTTCAAGGCTTGGCGCCCGCGCCTGGCCTGGACCCTTCCGATGGTGGCCGTGCTCGCAGGCTGCACCGGCGGCGAAAACAAAACACCGAAAACCCATGCCCTGGCCACGTACACCAGCGCCACTTGGGAAGCATTGCCGAGCGTGTCCGACACTGACCTGGTGGCCGGTTTCGGTTCCTGGCGCAGCGCCTGCACCCGACTCAAGGCTGACCCGGTCTGGGGCTCGACCTGCGCGGCATCCGCCACGGTGCCGCAAACCGCCAGCGACATTCGCGGCTTCCTCAAGCAGAACCTCGATGTCTACGGCCTGCGCGCCGCCAATAACAATCCCAACGGCTTGATCACCGGCTATTACGAACCGGTGTACCCCGGCAGCCTGACCCAGACCACCGTGGCGAACATCCCGGTGTACGGCGTGCCGGACGACATGATCATTGTGTCCCTGGACAGCATCTACCCGGAGCTCAAGGGCAAACGCCTGCGCGGTCGCCTCGAAGGTCGTGTGCTCAAGCCCTATGACGACGCCGCCACCATCGAGACCAAAGGGGTCAAGGCACCGGTCGTTGCCTGGCTGACCGATCCGATGAACCTGCAGTTCCTGCAAATCCAGGGTTCGGGCCGCATCCAGCTCGACGACGGTCGTCAACTGCGCATCGCCTATGCCGACCAGAACGGCCACCCGTATCGACCGATCGGCCGCTGGCTGGTGGATCAAGGTGAGCTGAAGAAAGAAGACGTGACCATGGGTGCCATCAGCACCTGGGCAAAAGCGAACCCGACGCGCATCCCGGAACTGCTGGGCAGCAACCCGAGCTACGTGTTCTTCACCCGCAACCCGGACAGCAACGAAGGGCCCCGTGGTTCGCTGAACGTGCCGCTGACCGCCGGTTATAGCGCGGCGGTGGATCGCAAAGTGATTCCGCTGGGCAGCCTGTTGTGGTTATCGACCACTAAACCCGATGGCAGCACATTGGTTCGCCCGGTGGCCGCACAAGATACCGGCGGCGCGATTGCCGGCGAGGTTCGCGCGGATCTGTTCTGGGGCACTGGCGAGGCGGCCGGGCAACTGGCCGGGGACATGAAACAGCAGGGGCAAATCTGGATGTTGTGGCCTAAAGGCGCGGCGTTGCCGACAGTGCCGCAGGTGGCTGACAAACCTTAAAGTCAAAAGATCGCAGGCTTCGCCAGCTCCTACATGGACCGTGTTCACAACGATCCCCCTGTAGGAGCTGCCGAAGGCTGCGATCTTTTGATCTCACTCCAATCAAACCGACACAAAAAAGAAACTGGCAATCAACCCCATCCCCACAAACCACACCAGCGACCGCAAGATCGCCCAGTCCGCCAGGTAGCAAATGATGTAGAGCAACCGACTGGTGATAAACAGCACCGCCAGCACGTTGACCGTCACCAACTGCGCCGTCCCCACCAGATGCGCCACGATCACCGCAATCGCAAACGCCGGCATCACTTCAAAACTGTTCAACTGCGCCGCATGCGCACGCCTGGCCACACCATTCAGCGACTCAAGAAAGTCCCGAGGATCATGGTTGTCACTCAGTCGGAACCCGCCACTGGCCTTTGCGACGGCCGTGCAGACATAAGGCAGGAAAATCGCGATCAATACGCACCACAGAGCAACCGTCATAAAACAATCCCTTCTTCAGTTTTAGAAATTCGGCGGCCAGTCAAAACTTCATCACCAGTATGCCAATTAGCACCAGCCCACAGGCTAAGAGCCGTGGCCGGCCGAAAGGTTCTTTCAAGTAGCGCATGCCGAACAGCACCACCAGAATCACACTGATCTCACGCAGCGCCGCCGCTTCGGCAATCGAGCCCAGTTGCATCGCCCATAGCACCAAAGCGTAGCTGAACAACACGCAGAACCCGACCGCCAGCCCCAGTCGCCACTGCTCACGCCAGAACAGCATGAACGCCGGCCGCTTGCGCACCAGCGCCAGCAACGGGAATGGCCAGGCGCTGAGTAGCGTGACCCAGACGAGGTAGTCCAGCGGATGGGACCAGCGCCGCAACGCCTGGCCATCGATGAAGGTGTAGCAGCCGATGCACAGGCCGATCAGCGCTACCACCGGCAGCATCGACCACGGCAGTCGCGCCCCGCCACCGCCCTGCCAGAGCAGGCACAGCATGCCGAACGGGATCAGCAAAATGCCGAAGATCTGCTGATTCGTCAGCACTTCCCCGGCAAAGAGCAACGTCAGCGCCAGCACCACCAACGGCGACAACCCGCGCATCAGCGGATAGACCAGCCCCAGGTCGCCGACCCGATAGGCCTGAATCAACAGATAGCGATAGAGCAATTCAAACGCCGCCGAAGCCAGAATCCACGGCCAGATCTCCATCGGCGGCAGGTTCACGAACGCCAGCATCACCGCGACAAACAGCATCGCCACGCTGTCCATGCACGCCACCACCAGCAGCCGCTCGGCGCTGAATTTGATCAGGGTGTTCCACGCCGCGTGCAACAGCGCCGCCACCAATACCAACGCCGTCGCCAGCACCGTCCACTCCTTTTTTGTCCCCACGCCCCCCGTAGGAGCTGCCGAAGGCTGCGATCTTTTGATGTTGATTTTCAAGGTCAGAAGATCGCAGCCTTCGGCAGCTCCTACGGGGAACGTGGGGAGAATTGATTCGCCATATTTCCGCAGCTGTTTATACTGCAAGCGACCACGCCGCACTCAGTTGCGCACAGACTAATTCCAATAATTTCCGCCCCCGCCCGCTCTCTCTGAGAATGGCCGATGGCCTGCGTATGCCTGATCACAGCGTCAAGACTACCGACAGAGACCTTGCGCATGCCACTCGCCTTGCTTGCCCTCGCTGTTGCCGCGTTCGGCATCGGCACCACTGAATTCGTCATCATGGGCTTGCTGCCCGATGTCGCCCGCGACCTCGCGGTGAGCATTCCCCACGCCGGTCTGCTGATTACCGGCTACGCCCTGGGCGTGGTGTTCGGCGCGCCGATCCTGGCGATCGCCACCGCCAACATGCCGCGCAAAGCCACGCTGCTGGGCATGACGCTGATGTTCATCCTCGGCAACATCCTCTGCGCGCTGGCGCCGAACTACGCGACGCTGATGGCCGCGCGCGTGGTCACCGCGTTGTGCCACGGCGCGTTCTTCGGCATCGGTTCGGTGGTGGCGGCCGGCCTGGTGGCACCGAACAAACGGGCCCAGGCGATTGCCATGATGTTCACCGGCCTGACCCTGGCCAATGTGCTCGGCGTGCCATTGGGCACGGCGCTGGGGCAATACGCCGGATGGCGTTCGACGTTCTGGGCGGTGTCGGTGATCGGCGTGATCGCGGCCATCGCTCAATGGCTGTGGCTGCCGAAAGAGATCGCCATGGACAAGGCCAACCTGGCCAGCGAGTTCAAAGTGTTGGGCAAGATCAATGTGCTGCTGGCCCTGGGCATGAGCGTGCTGGCGTCCACCAGTTTGTTCAGCGTGTTCACGTACATTGCACCGATCCTGCAAGACATCACCGGCGTCAGCCCCCACGGCGTGACCATTATGTTGCTGTTGTTCGGCGTCGGTTTGACGGCGGGGAGCATGCTCGGTGGTCGATTGGCGGACAGTCGCTTGCTGCCTTCGCTGGTGGGCATGGCACTGGCTGTTGCAGTGGTGTTGGCGGCGTTCAGCCAGACCAGCCACTCGGCGATTCCGGCGGCGATTACGTTGGTGTTGTGGGGGATTTTTGCGTTTGCCCTGTGCCCGATTCTGCAACTGTTGATCATTGATCAGGCGCACGAAGCGCCGAACCTCGGTTCGACGTTGAACCAGAGCGCGTTCAATCTCGGCAACGCCGCCGGGGCGTGGATTGGCGGGCTGGTGGTGGCCAGTGGCGCGGACCTCGCGGACTTGCCATGGACCGGGGCGCTGGTCAGTGGCTTGACGGTGCTGACGGCGCTGTTCTACATCTACCTGCAGCGTCGCGGTGCGGCGGCGGTCAACGTTTCTGGATGAACAACTGCTTCGGCCATGACATTGCTTTCGCGGGCAAGCCTTGCTCCTGCGGGATCGGGGTGTGCCGCGCATTGGCGACACACATAACCTGTAGGAGCGAGGCTTGCCCGCGAAGAAGTACACACGGTTCAACGGCCTCGACGCTGAGCATCACTGATCACTTGTCGATCTTCTGCCGGCCAGGCGCCTCGGTCTGATCCTTGGCCTTATTCGGCGTGCTGCTTTCACTGCGCACTTGCGCATGGCTGATCAACGCGAAGATAAAGCTGCCGCCAATGATGTTGCCCGCCAGCGTCGGCCCGGCGAACACCAGCCAGAAATCCTTCCACGGCAACTCGCCGGCAAACACCAGGTACGACACCTCGGCCGAACCGACGACGATGTGGGTGAAATCCCCCAGCGCCATCAGGTAGGTGATGAGGATGATGATCCACATCTTGGCGCTTTCCATGGACGGGATCATCCAGACCATGGTGGCAATCATCCAGCCGGAGATGATGCCTTTGGCGAACATCTGGCCGGCGTCGTTCTCCATGATCTTACGCCCGATATCGAGGAAGGCCATGTCGGTCTTGGTGTCGAAAATCGGCAGGTGCAACATCACGTAGGCCACCAGCAAGGTGCCGCACAGATTGCCGAACAGCACCACGCCCCACAGCCGGATCAGCCGGCCGAAATTGCTCAGTGTGGGTTTGGTCATGATCGGCAGCACGGCCGTCAGGGTGTTTTCGGTGAACAGTTGCTGGCGCGCCAGAATCACCGCGAGGAAACCGGCGCAATAGCCGAAGCTGGCGATGACCTTGAAGCCCTCGCCGTCGGGCAGTCGGGAGTTGAGCAGCCCCATCGCCATCAGTGACAGACCCATGGTCAGGCCGGCCGCAAGGGCTGACCACCAGAGCGCGGCGACGCTGCGCTCCAACTCTTGATCGCCCTGGGTGCGAATGATTTCGTGCAACACCGCCGCACGGGGTGGCTGGTTGCGGTCGGCTTCGTGCTGTTCTTCAGCCGAGAGGTTCGGGGTCTTGCCGTCTTTTTGAGTGTCCATGGAGCTCCGCAACCGGTGGCGTGTCATGTAGGTACGACACGCGGGGTTCGGATTCCGTTCTGTAGGAGCTGCCGAAGGCTGCGATCTTTTGATTTTGCTTCTGAAAACAAGATCAAAAGATCGCAGCCTGCGGCAGCTCCTACGGGGCTCGCATTACTCGCTGGCGGCGTCGTCCTTGAACTGGTCTTTGACGTAGAGGATTTCGGTGCGGCCGTGGGGTGCGGGCAAGCCGTCTTCACCCAGGTTCACGAAGACCATCTTCTCTACGGTGAGGATGCTTTTGCGGGTGATCTTGTTGCGCACTTCGCAGGTCAGGGTGATCGAGGTGCGGCCGAACTCGGTGGCGGTAATGCCCAGTTCGATGATGTCGCCCTGGCGCGAGGCGCTGACGAAGTTGATTTCGGAAATGTACTTGGTGACCACGCGCTGGTTGCCCAACTGGACGATGGCGTAGATCGCCGCTTCTTCGTCGATCCAGCGCAACAGGCTACCGCCGAACAGCGTGCCGTTGGGGTTGAGGTCTTCGGGTTTTACCCATTTGCGGGTGTGGAAATTCATGTTCACTCCTGAGCGTCTGGCCGAATGATGGGCGCCATCATGGCAGAGCCCGACCTGGAGCTCTATCAGGCATCGACTATGGACTCGATTACCGTTCAGACATTGACCGATAGAAACGCTTTGGAAGTATCGCTTACACGGCTATAATCGCCACCGTTTCAAAACGGTAACTTTGCACTGATACCGTTTTCCCGCCACCTGTCCGAGGGGCGCTGCAGCAGGTTCGACCTGTCAGGCTCGGATGGGGCGTTGCCCGGTCGTCATCGACCAGACACTAAACGCACAACGGCGCCCATTCGCATACATTACGAATGGAGGCTCTTCATGAGCGCTGTTATCACGCCTGCAGATTTTACCGATTACAAAGTCGCCGACATGTCCCTGGCTGCCTGGGGTCGTCGCGAAACCATCATCGCCGAATCCGAAATGCCAGCCCTGATGGGTCTGCGCCGCAAGTACGCCGGTGAGCAGCCGCTCAAAGGCGCGAAGATTCTCGGCTGCATCCACATGACCATCCAGACTGCCGTGCTGATCGAAACCCTGGTTGCCCTGGGCGCCGAAGTGCGCTGGTCGTCCTGCAACATTTTCTCGACTCAAGACCAGGCCGCTGCGGCTATCGCTGCTGCCGGCATCGCGGTTTATGCCTGGAAAGGCGAAACCGAAGAAGAGTACGAATGGTGCCTTGAGCAAACCATCCTGAAAGATGGCGCGCCTTGGGATGCCAACATGATCCTCGACGACGGCGGCGACCTGACCGAGCTGCTGCACAAGAAATACCCGGCGATCCTGGACCGCGTCCACGGCGTCACCGAAGAAACCACCACTGGCGTTCACCGCCTGCTGGACATGCTGGCCAAGGGCGAGCTGAAAATCCCGGCCATCAACGTCAACGACTCGGTGACCAAGAGCAAGAACGACAACAAGTACGGCTGCCGTCACAGCCTGAACGATGCGATCAAGCGCGGTACCGACCACCTGCTGTCCGGCAAGCAAGCGCTGGTCATCGGTTACGGTGACGTGGGCAAGGGCTCCGCTCAGTCCCTGCGTCAGGAAGGCATGATCGTTAAAGTTTCCGAAGTCGACCCGATCTGCGCCATGCAAGCCTGCATGGACGGCTACGAGCTGGTTTCGCCGTTCATCGACGGCATCAACAACGGCACCGAAGCGAGCATCGACAAAGCATTGCTGGGCAAGATCGACCTGATCGTGACCACCACCGGCAACGTCAATGTTTGCGACTCGAACATGCTCAAAGCCCTGAAGAAGCGCGCTGTTGTCTGCAACATCGGCCACTTCGACAACGAAATCGACACCGCTTTCATGCGCAAGAACTGGGCATGGGAAGAAGTGAAGCCACAGGTTCACAAGATCCACCGTACCGGTCCTGGCGCATTCGATGCCCAGAACGACGACTACCTGATCCTGCTGGCCGAAGGTCGTCTGGTTAACCTGGGTAACGCCACCGGTCACCCAAGCCGCATCATGGACGGTTCGTTCGCCAACCAGGTACTGGCGCAGATCTTCCTGTTCGGCCAAAAGTACGCCGACCTGTCGCCAGCCCAGAAAGCCGAGCGCCTGACCGTTGAAGTACTGCCGAAGAAACTCGACGAAGAAGTGGCCCTGGAAATGGTCCGCGGTTTCGGCGGCGTTGTGACTCAACTGACCAAGACCCAGGCCGACTACATCGGCGTGACCGTCGAAGGCCCGTTCAAGCCACACGCTTACCGCTACTGATTGGCTGAGCGTCGACGCGGTGTGCCTGGCGCACCGCGCTGCCTGACTGGCGCTGCTTGACCGCTTTTTGTAGGAGCTGCCGCAGGCTGCGATCTTTTGATCTTAAAAGATCGCAGCCTGCGGCAGCTCCTACAGGGGTACAGCGTCCGGCTTACGAGTTTCCAAGGATATGACCATGTCCCAAGACCGTCGCTACAGCTTCGAGTTCTTCCCTACGAAGACCGATGCTGGGCATGAAAAACTGCTCGCCACTGCCCGTCAACTGGCGACTTACAACCCCGATTTCTTTTCCTGCACCTATGGCGCTGGCGGTTCGACCCGTGATCGCACCATCAACACCGTGTTGCAGCTCGAAAGCGAAGTCAAAGTCCCGGCCGCACCGCATCTGTCTTGCGTGGGCGACAGCAAGGACGACCTGCGCGGCCTGCTGACGCAATACAAGGCCGCCGGCATCACCCGTATCGTTGCCCTGCGCGGCGACCTGCCTTCGGGCATGGGCATGGCCAGCGGTGAACTACGCCACGCCAAC
Source organism: Janthinobacterium sp. LPB2021202312-11-4 (assembly GCF_037049705.1). Taxonomy (NCBI): domain Bacteria; kingdom Pseudomonadati; phylum Pseudomonadota; class Betaproteobacteria; order Burkholderiales; family Oxalobacteraceae; genus Janthinobacterium; species Janthinobacterium sp. LPB2021202312-11-4. The sequence continues at coordinate 216,506 of NZ_JBAGKV010000001.1, forward strand.
GACCTGGTTGAATTCATTCGTGAAGAGACTGGCGATCATTTCCACATCGAAGTCGCCGCTTACCCGGAAATGCATCCGCAAGCGCGCAATTTCGAAGACGATATCGCCAACTTCGTGCGCAAGGCCAATGCTGGCGCCGACAGTGCGATCACCCAGTACTTCTTCAACGCCGACAGCTATTTCTACTTCGTCGAGCGTGTACGGGCGGCGGGTGTGAACATCCCGATCGTGCCGGGGATCATGCCGATCACCAACTACAGCAAACTCGCGCGCTTCTCCGATGCCTGCGGTGCGGAAATCCCGCGCTGGATTCGCAAGCAACTGGAAGCCTACGGCGACGACACCCAGAGCATTCAAGGCTTTGGTGAGCAAGTCATCACCGAGATGTGCGAACGCCTGCTGCAAGGTGGCGCGCCAGGGTTGCACTTCTATACGTTGAACCAGGCTGAGCCGAGTCTGGCGGTGTGGAATAACCTGAAGTTGCCGCGTTAAAAAGCGTTAAAGCAAGATCAAAAGATCGCAGCCTCCGGCAGCTCCTACAGGGTGTACACAAACCAACGTAGGAGCTGCCGAAGGCTGCGATCTTTTGCTTTTAACGCTCTTTTATTGCGCAGCAACCTACTGAGTTAGAGCTTCTGCCGCCAGTTTCTGGCTCTTTACGGTTTCTCGTCGTAATCTCAAGCCATGCCTTTGATCACGCAGCTCCTTACCGTGCTTCTTTTCACTTGCCTGAGCTTCGCCGCTCGGGGCGAGAAATTGCGCATTGTCACGGAACCGTGGGCGCCGTACGTGTACGAGGAAAACGGTAAATCCCTGGGGCTGGACTACGAAACCACCGCTATCGTGTTCAAACGCCTGGGGATCGAGGTGGAATGGCAGTTCCTGCCGTGGAAGCGCTGCCTGTCGATGCTCGAAACCGGCCAGGCCGACGGCGCGCTGGATATATTTCACAGTGCTGAACGCGACGCCACCCTGCTCTACCCCAGCGAACCACTCTCGGAAGTCGAGTTCGTGATGTTCTACGCCAACGACCGACCACACCCGTTCCGCACCCTCGACGATCTGAAAGGCCTGACCATCGGCACCTCGCCGGGCTATCTCTACAGCGAAGACTTCAGCGGCTCGACGCTGTTCACCCGCGAGCCCGCACCGACCCACGAAGCCAACTTCGGCAAACTGGTACGCGGGCGCATCGACCTGCTGATCACTGATCGCCGGGTCGGCCAGCATTTGCTGGATGAACTGGACATCCGCAATCAAATCACCGAAAACCCCACAGTCATCAGCCATCAGAGCCAGTTCCTGGCGGTTCGGCGCAATGCCGGCATGGATTTGCTGGTGCAGCGCTTCGGCGCCGAACTCAAGCGTTTCAAGCGCGAGCCCGCCTATGCTGAACTGAGCGCCCGTTACGGCGCCGACCCAGGCCCGATGACACAAGCGACAACCGCCACCGTCAGCGGTGTAAAAACCGTTGAGCAGCAGGAAAGCGGCGCGCAGTGATTGCTCTGTTATACTCCGGCCTTCCCGCCAGGCTCACGCCCGGACGCTCGGACTTGTTCAAGGCATCTCGACCCCGCTACAGCGCAGCTCTTCAGCCCGCGCGAGCGCTCCAGACGAGCTTTCAAGCCCCAGCAGGACCGGACGGGATTGCGTCCTCTTAAACGCCATTCGCGCCAGGCAAGACTCCCATTGGGCCAAGCCCTAACTAAAACAGGATTACTCATGTCCTTTGCTTCCCTCGGTCTCTCCGAGGCTTTAGTCCGCGCCATCGAGGCAGCGGGCTATACCGAGCCTACTCCGGTGCAACAGCGGGCCATTCCCGCCGTGTTGCAAGGTCGCGACCTGATGGTTGCGGCACAGACAGGTACTGGTAAAACCGGCGGCTTCGCCCTTCCGATTCTGGAGCGGTTGTTCCCCAACGGTCACCCGGACAAATCCCAGCGTCACGGCCCGCGCCAACCACGCGTGCTGGTCCTGACCCCTACCCGCGAACTCGCGGCTCAAGTACACGAGAGCTTCAAGGTCTATGCCCGTGACCTGAAGTTCGTCAGCGCCTGCATCTTCGGCGGCGTCGGCATGAACCCGCAGGTTCAGGCCATGTCCCGTGGTGTTGACGTGCTGGTGGCCTGCCCTGGCCGCCTGCTCGACCTCGCCGGCCAAGGCAGCGTCGATTTGTCCCACGTGGAAATCCTCGTGCTGGACGAAGCCGACCGCATGCTCGACATGGGCTTTGTCCATGACGTGAAAAAGGTCCTCGCCCGCCTGCCGAGCAAACGTCAGAACCTGCTGTTCTCGGCGACGTTCTCCAAAGACATCACCGACCTCGCCGGCAAGCTGCTGCACAACCCGGAGCGCATCGAAGTCACGCCGCCGAACACCACGGTCGAGCGTATCGAACAGCGCGTATTCCGCCTGCCTGCCAACCACAAGCGTTCGCTGCTGGCGCATTTGATTACCGCTGGCGCCTGGGAACAGGTGCTGGTGTTCACCCGCACCAAGCACGGCGCCAACCGTTTGGCCGAGTACCTGGATAAACATGGCCTCAGCGCTGTGGCGATCCACGGTAACAAGAGCCAGAACGCCCGCACCAAAGCCCTGGCCGACTTCAAGGCCGGTGAAGTGCGTATCCTGGTCGCGACCGACATCGCCGCGCGCGGCCTCGACATCGACCAGTTGCCCCACGTGGTCAACTTCGAACTGCCGAACGTCGATGAAGACTACGTGCACCGTATCGGCCGTACCGGCCGTGCGGGTCGTTCGGGCGAGGCGATTTCGCTGGTCGCTCCGGACGAAGAAAAACTGCTGAAAAGCATCGAGCGCATGACCAAGCAGAAGATTGCCGACGGCAACCTGATGGGCTTCGACTCCAGCGCTGTAGAAGCTGAAAAGCCTGAAGTTCGCGAGCGTCCGGATGTGCGTAACCCGCGCAACCCACGTGGCCCGCGCGGCGACGGCCCGAACGGCACTGGCGGTGGCGGCGGTCGTAAAGACAAAGGCAAGGACAAGGGCGGCAAGGAAAAACCTGCTGCTACGGCTCGTGGCGATCGCCCGGCCCGTGAACACAAGCCACGTGAAGGCACTCCGGCTCGCGAGCAACAGCGTCCGGCTCCACGCACTGCCGCTGCTGATCGTGCCCCGGACGAGTTCCTGGACGACGACGTGGATAACTTCGGTAACCGCGTTGATTACGTACCTCAGGCCAAACCGGCCCAGGGCCGTGGTCGTCGTCCGGGTGCTCCGGCACAAGGCGCGGCAGCGGGCGCAGGTGCTCCGCGCACTGGCGGCGGCGGCAAGCCTCAGGGTCGCCAAAGCGGCCCGCGCAGCAGCGACGGCGCCACCACCGGCACCCCGCCCGCCAAGCGCAGCGGCCCACGCAACGGTGCTCCACGTGACGGTCAGGCCCGTCGCGAAGAGTCCCGCAACCGCCGCCCGGCCCGTGACGACCAGCCTCGTTCGGAACCGGCCGTGCAGAACCCGCGTGGCCCGGCACCGAAGATCATCCATAAAGAGTCGAAGACCGATCGGTTCCCGACTCCTGAGCAACTGGATCAACTGCCAGGTCGTCCGCGCGGCGAGAAACCAGCGTTGCTGACCCGCAATCGCTGAGTTTTTGAAGTAGACAAAAAATGCCCCGGATCGCGAGATCCGGGGCATTTTTGTGTGCGCGGCGAACTGCTTTTGTAGGAGCTGGCGAAGCCTGCGATCTTTTGATCTTTTGATCTTTTGATCTTTTGATCTTAAAAGATCGCAGCCTTCGGCAGCTCCTACGGTCTCAGCATTACTTCGCTTTAACACCTTCAAACGTGATGTACAGATCAACAGCGTCGGACTGTGGACCCAGGTCCATCATCTTGCCGAAATCAGAACGCTTGATGCTGGTGGTGCCTTCGAAGCCGGCACGGTAGCCGCCCCATGGGTCTTTGCCTTCACCCAGGAAGGTGGCTTTAACCACGATTGGCTTGGTTACGCCGTGGATAGTCAGGTCACCGGCTACGTCAGCAGTGACTTTGCCATCAGCGTTTTTGCCGGTGGTTTTAACGCTGGTGGAGACAAACGTGGCCTTGGCGAATTTGTCCACTTCCAGGAAGTCTTTGCTGGAGATGTGCTTGTCGCGTTCGGCGTTATTGGTGAAAACACTGGCGGTGTTTACGTTGAACTCGATCTTGCTGTCTTCAGGCTTGGCAGCATCAAAGCTGAACTTGCCGTCGATGTCCTTGAAAGTACCGGTGATGTAGCTGTAACCCAAGTGGCTGATCTTGAAATCGACAAAGGCGTGTTGACCTTGTTTGTCGACGGTGTAATCAGCGGCCATTACGTTAGCGGACAACAGAGCAGAACCGATTGCCAGAGCGGCGAGAGTCTTCTTCAACATGTTTTGTATTCCTTGGGGGCTAAGTGGAATGTCAGGCCTTGCGACCGAGCATTCGTTTCAGAGTCACATCACGGTCGATAAAGTGGTGCTTCAATGCTGCCAACGCATGGAGGCCGGAAAAAATTACCAGCGCCCACGCCAGGTAGAGGTGAATCGCACCGGCGGTATCTGCCTGGTCCGGTAGTCCGGAAACCAGCGCAGGCACTTCAAACCAGTCAAACACCGGAATCCCGACGCCTTCAGCGGTGGAAATCAGGTAACCGGCAATCATCACAGCGAACAAACAAAGATACAGAAAACCATGGCCGAACTTGGCGCCGAGGCGCGTCATGCGGCTGTAGCTGCTCAGGGTTGGCGGCGGCGGGCTGATGAAACGCCACACCACGCGCAACACCATCACCGCCAACAGGATCAGACCGATACTCTTGTGAATATCCGGCCCTGCCTTGCGCCAAGGATCGTAATAGCCGAGATCGACCATCCACAGACCCAGGGCGAACATACCGAACACTGCCAGCGCTACGCCCCAGTGCATGAAGATGCTGACCCAGCCGTAGCGAGAAGTAGAGTTTCGTAGTTGCATTGCCAAGTCCCTGTAAGTGCTGGCCCAAGACTATCGAGTTATCTATCGAATTAAAGCGGAAAATTTCGCTTTGAAATATCGAGAAATACGATCAAGAGTCTGTAAGTGATGCGTTAAGGAAAGATTAAAGACCCAAAGTGTGAAAAAAGATGAAGTCCACTCCAAGAACACCTGCGCCATCAGGTTTATTCGATTGCGCTTTTTCCAGGCATAAAAAAACGCGGCATTTACGCCGCGTTTCTTTAATTCCAACCCTTACTGCGCTTTGGCATCAGTGGCTGCCGGAGTCGTCGCCGCAGGCTTGGCGGCGGGTTTCTTCGCCGGTTCGGCTTTCTTCGCGGCCGGTTTGGCCGGTGCCTTTTTGGCCTCGGTTTTAGCCGCAGGCTTCTTCGCCGCCGGTTTGGCCGTTGCTTTTTTGGCGGGCTCGGCTTTGACCGGGGTCGCAGGCTTCGGCGCTTCAACCGGAGCTGGAACCGGGGCCGGAGCTGGCGCAGGGACTGGAGCCGGTGCTGGGGCAACGGGTTCAGGGGCCTTGGCCGGGGCAGGTTTGTCGTCAGAACCGCCGAACAGGTTGCTGAAGAAGTTACCTTTCTTCGCCGCTACCGCGCCTGCCGCTGCGGTCGCTGCCGCTGCCGGCACAACCTTCACCGGTTCAAACGACTTGCCTGCCGCCAGGTCTTCAACCTGACTGGCCGCACGTTCGCCGGTACGCAACGCGCCTTCCAGAGTGCCCGGGTACAAGGTGTCAGTGTGCTCGCCAGCAAACGCTACACGTTGCAGCGGACGCTCCCACAGGCGCCAGTATTTGCTGATCTGGCCCGGACCGAAGGCCAGGTAAGCGCCACCCGTCGAAGGGTCGGTGCTGTAACGACGGATTTCATAACCAGTGAACGAACCGCGCGCCTGTGGATAAAAAGCGTGCAGGCGAATCAGCACCTGATCGGCCATCTGCTTGTCGCCGAAAGCCTGCATCACCCGGGCGTTGTCGCCGGAAATGTTGATCACCACGTTAGCGCCACCCTTGAGGGCGGGTTCAATCCACAACATGCCCAGACCGGCGTTGCTGTAGATCTCGCCGGACATCCGCGCCTTGCTTTCCCACACCGGGGTTTTGAACTTCAGCATGATCTGGTCGCGCCAACCGTAGTTGGTGCCCTTGATCGCGCCCATGTGCTGGGCGTCCAGCGCCGGGATCATGTCGATCTTGCTCAGGGCGCGCAGTGGCACCGCCAGCACAACGTAATCCGCTTGATAGCCGACGCTGCCAACCTTGACGGTCACGCCGTCCTTGTCCTGGATGATCGACGACACCGGGGAGCTGGTCTTGATGGTTTTCAGTTGCTTGACGAAGGCCTGGGCCAACACCGCACTGCCACCGATCAAGCGCGAAGCGCGCAGGTCACGGTCAGAAACGCCACGGTACACACGGCTCTGTTGTGCGAAATACAGCAGCGACAGGCGCGAAGGTTCGTCATAACGGCTACGAATCTGCTGATTGACCAACTGACGAGCCGTGAGCGGCAGGTTCAGGCGATCGAGCCAGTTGGACACGTTGATCTGGTCCAGGGCGAACAGCGTGCTGTTGGCAGCCGGGTTCAGCGGGTCGGTGATCGAGCTTGCCAGGTCATCCAGGGTCTTTTCGTAGCGTTTGAGCGCTTCGGCGGTAGCCGGCTGCTTGCTGGCCAGGTCGGCGGCGGTGAAGTATTCGCCGTCGATCAGGTAACCCGGCGTACGCACGAATTCAGGGGCCGGCGTCGTGCCGAGCTTGAAGGTCGAGACGAACTTGTTCAGCACCGGTTGGGTCTTGTCGTTGCCGATCCACTCACTGGTGGCCATGCCCGAGCGACCGCCCAGGCTGGGCTTGGCTTCCAGCAGAGTGACCTGCCAGCCCTTGTTTTGCAGCTCGTAGGCCGCGGTCAGGCCCGAGAGCCCGCCGCCGATCACGATCGCGGTTTTATCCTTGGCCAGCGCCGAAACGCTGAACAGCCCCAACATCACCAGCGCACAGGCGCGCAGCCAACCAGCAGACATTCAGCGAACTCCGGAAATACACGAGAAAAAAGCAGTTTTACGAGCCAGACAGCTCAAAGAACCGCGAAGAATACGTTAGCCATCAAAACGCCGCCAGCGACGTCTACCGCCCCCTACAAAGTAGCTCAATCGACACAATGGGTTGTCCCGACGCGACGCATTGCATAGGCTTGCGCGATTGTTTGCCCGCGCCCGCCGCGGACCGCCTCGAGGAGACTGTAAATGGGCCTGAATAATCAGTGGATGCAACGGGACCTGGCCGTGTTGTGGCACCCCTGCACCCAGATGAAAGACCACGAGCAGCTACCGCTGATCCCGATCAAGCGCGGTGAAGGCATCTGGCTGGAAGACTTCGAAGGCAAGCGCTACCTCGACGCCGTCAGTTCCTGGTGGGTCAACGTGTTCGGCCACGCCAACCCGCGGATCAACCAGCGCATCAAGGACCAGGTCGATCAACTGGAACACGTGATCCTCGCCGGCTTCAGCCATCAGCCGGTGATCGAACTGTCCGAACGCCTGGTGAGGATGACCCCGGAAGGCCTGACCCGGTGCTTCTACGCCGATAACGGCTCATCCTGCATCGAAGTCGCGCTGAAAATGAGCTTTCACTACTGGCTCAACCGTGGCCAGCCGAACAAGAAACGCTTCGTCACCCTGACCAACGGTTACCACGGCGAAACCATGGCCGCGATGGCGGTGGGCGACGTGCCGCTGTTCACCGAAACCTACAAAGCCCTGCTGATGGACACCATCAAGGTGCCGAGCCCGGATTGTTACCTGCGCCCGGAAGGCATGAGCTGGGAAGAACATTCGCGCAACATGTTTGCCGCCATGGAACAGACCCTGGCCGAGCACCACGACACCGTGGCCGCCGTGATTCTGGAACCGTTGATTCAGGGCGCGGGTGGCATGCGCATGTACCACCCGGTTTACCTTAAGCTGCTGCGCGACGCCTGCGACCGTTATGGCGTGCACCTGATCCACGACGAAATCGCCGTCGGCTTCGGCCGCACCGGCACCATGTTCGCCTGTGAACAGGCCGGCATCCGCCCGGACTTCCTGTGCCTGTCCAAGGCCCTGACCGGCGGCTACCTGCCACTGGCGGCGGTGCTGACCACCGACGACGTCTACGACGCGTTCTACGACGACTACCCGACCCTGCGCGCCTTCCTGCACTCCCACAGCTACACCGGCAACCCGCTGGCGTGCGCGGCGGCGTTGGCGACTTTGGATATCTTCGAAGAAGACAACGTCATCGAGAACAACAAAGCCCTGGCCCAACGCATGGCCACCGCCACCGCACACCTGGTGGATCACCCGAACGTTGCCGAAGTGCGCCAGACCGGCATGGTCCTGGCCATCGAGATGGTCAAGGACAAGGCGACCAAGGAAGCCTACCCGTGGCAGGAGCGCCGTGGCTTGAAAGTGTTCAAGCATGCACTGGAGCGTGGTGCTTTACTTCGTCCGTTGGGCAGCGTGGTGTACTTCCTGCCGCCGTACGTAATTACACCGGAGCAGATCGACTTTTTGGCGGAAGTGGCCAGCGAAGGGATCGATATTGCGACCCGGGACAGCGTCAGCGTTTCGGTGCCGGAAGCGTTTCACCCCGGTTTCCGTGATCCGGGCTGATTGAACCTGCTTGAACTGCTGTGGTGACTGGGCCGCCGCCTTCGCGAGCAAGCCCGTTCCCACATTTGGAATGCATTCCCCTGTGGGAGCGGGCTTGCTCGCGAATGAAGTCGACACAAATCCAGATGATTCACACCCTTTCCAGAGACCCAAGATGAGACTGTCCCGCTTCTTTATCGACGCCCCCCTGAGCACCGGCGAGCACGAACTGCCCGAGGCCCAGGCCCATTACATCAGCCGCGTGCTGCGCATGGCCGAGGGTGATGCGGTGCAACTGTTCGACGGCTCGGGCTTTGAGTTTCGCGGCACGCTGGCGGAAGTCGGCAAGAAACGCGTCACCGTGCAGATCGATGAGCGCTTCGCCGGGCAAGTCGAGTCGCCGTTGCAAATTCACCTCGGCCAGGGCTTGTCCCGGGGCGAGCGGATGGACTGGGCGATTCAGAAAGCCACCGAACTGGGCGTCAGCGAAATCACCCCGATCTTCACTGACCGCTGCGAAGTCCGCCTCAAGGACGAACGCGCCGACAAACGCCTGCTGCACTGGCGCCAGGTGGCAATCAGTGCCTGCGAGCAATGCGGGCGTTCGCGAGTGCCGGTGATTCATCCACCGCTGATGTTGGCGGATTGGTTGAAGCAGACTGAAGCCGAATTGAAGTTGGTGCTGCATCCGGTGGCGGAGCCGTTGGTGAGTCATGCCAAGCCTGGGACGCTGGCGTTTCTGATCGGGCCGGAGGGTGGGTTGTCGGATGGGGAAGTGGATCAGGCCAAGGCTAGCGGCTTCCACGCCGCCCGCCTCGGGCCGCGCGTTTTGCGCACCGAGACTGCGCCGGTTGTAGCGCTTGCGGTGGCCCAACAGCTTTGGGGCGATTTCTAAAACATAAAAGATCGCAGCCTTCGGCAGCTCCTACAGGAGATCGCATTCCCCTGTAGGAGCTGCCGAAGGCTGCGATCTTTTGATCTTAAGCTCACAAAACGTAAAACAATATCGCCACAAAGTGCAGCAAACTCCCGGCAATCACGAACAGATGCCAAATCCCATGGGAATGCCGCAGGCGATGATCCAGGGCAAAAAAGATAATCCCCACGGTGTACAAAATCCCCCCCGACGCCAACCAGGCAAACCCCGCCGTGCCCAACGCCGCAAGCAACGGTTTGACCGCCACCAGCACGATCCAGCCCATCACCGCGTAAATCACGATCGACAGAATCCGCGCTTCCGAACGCGGCTTGATCTCTTGCAGGATGCCGATCAGCGCCAGCCCCCAGACAATCCCGAACAACGTCCAGCCCCACGGCCCGCGTAGCGTCACCAGACAGAATGGCGTGTAGCTGCCGGCGATCAGCAGATAGATCGAAAAGTGATCAACCTTTTGCATGATCGCTTTCTTGCGCCCGCGCACGCTGTGGTAAACGGTCGAGGCGCTGTAGAGCACCAGCAAGGTGAACCCGTAAATCGCCACGCTGACAATCTTCCACGGGCTGCCATCCATGCTGGCAATCACCAGCATCCACACCACCCCGACAAACGCCGCCACCGCCCCGACCAGATGCGTCCAGGCGTTCAATCTTTCCCCGTGATACATGAATCGCTCACCTCAAAATTCGTTACAACATGGCGCAAGGCGTAGGAGCTGTCGAGAGAAACGAGGCTGCGATCTTTTGACCTTGATCTACGGCGCCCTTGAACACGCCGAAGATCAAAAGATCGCAGCCTCGTTTCTCTCGACAGCTCCTACGAGAGCTCACATGCGTGCACAATCAGGTCATTCCAAAAAGAGTCCGCACGATGCTGATCGACGAAGAATTGACCCTGAAAAAACTCGAGGTGTTCCTCGCCTTCATGCGCACCGGCAATCTGGCCCGGGCCGCCGCCGAATTGCAGACCAGCAACGTCAGCGTGCACCGCGCCATCCATTCTCTGGAAAGCGCCCTGCGTTGCCCGTTGTTCAAACACGAAGGTCGCAACCTGACGCCATTGGAAAGCGCCTACGTACTGGAAGAACGGGCACAGAAGCTGATCCAGGACGTGGTCGAAAGCGTGCGCCTGACCCGCGAAGCCGCCGGATTCTCGGCGGAGCGCTTCAAGCTCGGCTCGCTGTATTCACTGACGGTGAAAACCGTGCCGCAGTTGATCATGGGCCTGAAGATCCGCCGCAGCGAACTCAACATCGACCTGATCCTCGGCTCCAACATTGACCTGCTCTACAAGCTGAAAAACATGGAAGTCGACGCGATCCTGGTGTCCCTGGACGACAGCATCAACGACCCGGACTGCGAGCACATCCAGTTGTTCTCCGACGACATCTTCCTCGCCACCCCGGCGGATTCGAAGTTTGCCCAACGGGCCGAAGTTGACCTGGCAGAAGTACGCGACGAAACCTTCATCACCCTGACCCAAGGCTTCGCCACGCACCAGGACGGGATTCGGGTGTTCAAGCAGGCGGGGTTCGAGCCGAAGGTGGCGATGCAGGTCAACGACATCTTCACCCTGCTGAGCATGGTCAGCTCAGGGGTCGGTTATGCGTTGCTGCCAGGGAGGATTGCGGCGGTGTATGAGAACCGGGTGAAGCTGATTCCGTTGCAGGAAAAGTACCGGTTGCAGCAGCACATTGGCGTGGTGTTCCTGAAGGCCAAGGAGCGCGATCCGAACTTGCTGGCGTTGTTGGCGGAGTGTCGGATGTATGCCAATCGCCAGGCTTGAAACCGCGTCGCGGCATTCGCGGGCGAGCCTCGCTCCTACGGGATTGGGGAGTGCCATGGATTGGGCCACAACACACAACCTGTAGGAGCGAGGCTTGCCCGCGAAGGCGCCAGTACAGTGAACAAAGATCCAGCGGTTTAACCAACAATCCCGCGAACAATGAAGTACAACAACGAAGGCCCAAGCAAGCACCCAAGCCCGGTATGGAACGTTGCCGTCAACGCCCCATAAGGCACCAACCGCCGATCCGTCGCCGCCAGCCCCGCCGTCACGCCACTGACGGTGCCAGCCAACCCACCAAACACCATCGCCGAACGCGGGTTATCCAGGCCCATCCATTTCGCCGCCATCGGCGTGCCGACCATCACCAGAATCGCCTTGATCAACCCGGTGGCAATCGACAACGCCACCACATCCGAACTGGCACCAATCGCCGCCCCGGTCACCGGCCCGACGATGTACGTCACCGCGCCCGCACCGATGGTGGTCATGCTGATCGCATCGCGATAACCGAACGCCCAGGCAATGCTCGCGCCGACAATGAATGGCAACACCGTACCCAGCAGCAGCGCAATCGCGCCGACCAACCCGGCCTTTTTCGCTTCGGTGGCTTGCACTTCAAACGCCGTGGCGACGATGGCGAAGTCCCGCAGCATGGCGCCGCCCATCAAACCGATGCCGGAGAACAACGACAGGTCCGCCAAACCTTTTTGCCCGCCGGTCATGGTCCCGCCGACCCATGCCAGCACCAGCCCGATGACGATGGCAATCGCCGAGCCGTGAATCCGCCCGTAGGTCAGGCGTTTGGACAACACCACCGACACCCACATGATGATGCCGACGAACGCGAACGCGGTGACCAGACCATTGGCGGTCAGGCCTTTATCAATGAGTTCCCACATATCAGCGGCCTCCTACTGGGGTGCCTAGCGGGGTCACTTGCGCCGGTTCATCGGGCAAGGGTTCGCCTTTGTGAGTCCGGCTGATCAGGGCAATGGTGCAGCCGCAGATCACCACCGAACCGATGGCCGCCAACACCGCGACCGGGCCGCCGTGCAACGCGGTCACGACGTTTTGTTGCGCCGCCATCGCCACCACCACCGGAATGTACATCGCGCCCCAGAAGCCGACGCCCATCTCGCAATCCTTGGTCATGCCGCCGCGTTTTTGCATGTACAACCGCGCACAGATCAACAGGATCATCGCGATCCCGACCCCGCCGACGTTGGACTTCACGCCCAGCAACATGCCCAGGGCATCGCCCATGATCACCCCTGCCAGCGTACAGATCGCCAACAGCGCCACACCGTAAATAATCATTGTTGTAGTCCTCAAAGTGCATCGTCGAAGTTGTTGTTTTTGTGCTTCGCAAGCCTGAGTCGGTGTTCTAGAGTTGGCGGCTTCCCTCCTCACGCAACAGCGCTTGCAGGGTATCGAGCCGGGCACCGTCGAAGGCAATCACGGTGCCCTGCTCGAACACCCGGCGCGCCAGCCCGGTCAACACCGCACCGGGCGGCAGTTCGATGTGTAGACGCACGCCACGCTCGTAGGCGCTTTGCACGGTGCCGCGCCAATCGACGACGCGGCACATGTTGAACGCGAGGTCATCGCGTAGAGCCTCAATGTTGACGATGGGCCGGGCGCGGCTGCCGCTCATGTAGCCCATGGTTGGCGTTTTCAGTGACACCTTGGCGAAGGCTTCTGCCAGGTTTTTCGCTGGAGCGTCCAGTAACGGACAGTGCGACGGAACGCTAACCGCCAAACGCTTGGCCAGACCTGCACCCTGAGCTTTCGCCAACTGCGCCACCGCTTTCATCGCTCCATCACTGCCGGCAATCACCACCTGGTTATCGGCGTTGATATTGGCCAGGTACACCGGTGTTTCGACGCTGTGAACCTGCGCCAGCAAACGTTCCACTGTGGATAAATCGAGGCCGATGATCGCGGTCATGCCGTAGCCCTGTGGATAAGCCTGCTGCATCAGCTCACCGCGCAGGCTGACCAGATGCAGGGCATCGCTGAAACTCAACGCGCCAGCAACCACCGCCGCCGGATACGCGCCGATGGACAATCCCGCGACGTAATCCGCTGGCTCCAACAGTTGCCGCGAAGCTGCGACGCCAGCGATCAGCAGACAAAGTTGAACCGCCCTCGTCGAGTTCAACGCCTCGGCGAAATCCAGCCGCAACACGTCTTCGCCCAAAACTTCACTCGCCTCATTCACCGTTTCCCGAGGCAAACCATGGAGCATGCCCGGCTGCTGCGCGCCCTGACCGGGGAACACCAGCAGGCTGCTCATGCGGATTGCTCCTGAGGGTTCCACGGATTGATGACCAGACAGGCTTCACGGGCGTTTTTCAGCAGGACTTGTCGCGAGGCGCCGGCCCATTCGCGCAGGGCGATGGCGCCGTGTGGTGTCTGCAATTGCATGTCCACCTGGCAGGCGGCGGTATCGAAAATCTTCACCAGCTCCCGAGCCTGTTCACGGCTCAGCGGTTGCGGTGTGCGCAGGATCAAGTCGAGATCGCTACGCTCATGCAACGCCGTAAAGCCACTGGCCAATTCAAAACCGGCACTGCCGCTCACTCCCCAAATCCAATCGCTGGCATCCAGCAGTGACCTTAGTTGTGCCAACGCACGCAATGCCGGTAAATCCCGATCAATCGACACGGCGCAAAGATCTTCCGGACGCACCCGACGCTCAACCGTCGCCACCGTCATCGCCGTCGCCAACCGCTGCTCGCGCAACGGCCCGCGCACGCCGACGGCCACTTGCCCCAATCCACTGGCGGCACGCCGCACTACCACCGGTTGGCCCTGGCGCAACGCCTCAACCGCCCAAATTGGCGCGTCCGCAGGCAACTGCTCCGGGGTCATGCCCCAGAGCAAGTCGTGGGCCAGAAACGTATTCACCACTGCGCGCTCAGCAGTTCGCGAACCTTGCTCGACGCGGCGCGGTTACTCGCACCCAAACGGCTGCTTAGATCGCGGCCCTTTTCGGCGACATCGCCAATCGCCAGGCTCAGGCATTCCGTCACGCGAGCCAGATCCTGCGCCGTCGGCTGCTCAATCTGTTCCACCGACAAGGTTTCCCAAAGCAAACCGAGGCTCGCGTAACTGTCGATGTCATACGCCATCGGCGGCACGCTGGCGGCCAGGGCTTCAAGTTCCTCGACACTGCGCAACGTCACCCGCGCCGCCGAGGCCTTGCCCATCGCATGCACCATCACGCCCGGATCGCGCAGGGCGATCAGCCGGTTGGCTTGATACCCGTGAGCGAGAAACGCCCCGGACATCGCCTTGCCCACCAGCAAACCAATCACCGCGTGGCCGGCCAGACGTGCGCGAGCATAACTGTCCGCCGCACCCGCCAATGCCTGGTGAATACCGAGGGCTTCTTCACGGCGACCGTAGGCTTGGCTCGGCACATCGACGATGGCGATCAAGGCTCGCTTCTGCGCGTTGTCGGCATCCGCCGCAATGACTTCATCCACGGCTTTGGCCAACCCCCAGCCTTCCAGCAGACCCACTTCGCCATTGCGGGCGCGGGGGAAGCGGTTGTCGGGGTCAGTCACCACCGCAATAAACCGCACGGATTGATCGCCCAACACGCCGTCGGCAACCTTCAAAGAAGCGGGTAAACCTTCGACCGGTTTAGCGCCGGCACTCAAAGCCTTGAACCAGTTCAACCCTCTCATGCGCCCTCTCCTTGATACAGATCGCGAACCACCGACGCCTCGATTTGCGGCTCGGCATCCAGACGCGCCAACCGTTGCAGAAACAGCTCGGATTGTTGGCTGCGGTGTTGCGCCGGCAAACCTTGCTTCAGCAACTCGCTGACCTGCTGCTGAATCTGCGCCACATCATCGGCGGCATACCGATCCACCAAACCACTGGCGAACCGTTGCTCGCCGCCAGTCAGGCTCCAGATGAAAGGACGGTCGCGGGAGTCGTATTCCTCAATCCCGGCTTCCTGTTCGATCACTTGCGGACCGTTCAAGCCAAGCCGCGCTTCCTGGGTCACCAGCAAATAACTGCACAACCCGGCGGCAATCGACATCCCGCCGAAGCATCCGACGCTGCCCGCCACCACGCCCACCACCGGTTGGTACTGACGCAGATCGACAATCGCCGCGTGAATATCCGCAATCGCCGCCAGCCCAAGATTGGCTTCCTGCAAGCGCACGCCTCCGGTTTCCAGCAGCAGCACCGCGCGGGTCGGAATGCCGTTGCGGTTGTCTTGCGCCGCCAATTCCAGCGCCCCGGCCATTTTTGCCCCGCCGACTTCACCGAGGCTGCCGCCCTGGAACGAGCCTTCAATCGCGGCGATCACCACCGGCAATCCACCGATGCTGCCCTTGGCGATCACCACACCGTCATCGGCTTGCGGCACCACGCCTTGGCGTGACAGCCACGGCGACATGATGCGTTGAAACGGGTCGAGCAATTCGCGGAAGGTGCCAGCGTCGAGCAAGGCTTTCGCCCGCTGCCGGGCGCCGAGTTCGACGAAGCTGGTCTTGTTAAGAAGATCAGTCATGGCCGATCTCCTCAAAGCCCTGTTCCAGACGCAGCCGCACCACGCCCGGGGTCGCGCCGAAGTCGTGAATATCAATCGCCATCGCTGGCGGCGTCTGCCCATCGAACATCCGCGCAAACAGATGCTGCCAGCGTTGTTCGGCGCCATTGACCGAGGTTTGCACCTGGATGGTCAGCTTGCCGGCCTGACCCGGTTCGATCAGCACCTCCAGATCGCCCGAGCCGACACAGCCCACCAGCGTCCGGCCCTTGGGCGGCTGCCCGGCGGGGAATTCAAAGGATAAGGTTTCCATCAGCAAGCTCCGGATTCGAGGCGGTCGATGAACAGGCAAGCGGCGAGCAAATCAGCAGCGCCGCCGGGCGAGGCGTTCAACGCGATTAATTGTTCATCCAGTTCATGCAAGCGGCGGCGACCGCCGAGGCTGGCGCTGCCGCCCGCGTCGAGCACGGCTTGAGCGCCGAGTTGCATGGTTTGCAGACCGGTTTCGCCGGCACGGTAGAGCACGCAGGTGTCGGCCAGTCGGGTCATGATCGCCAGCAAGGCGTCCAGACGTGCGTTTTGTTCGCCGTGGCCCAAGGCGCGGCTGCGTTTGAGCTGGGGTAAGCCGCGTTGCAGGACTGAAGGGAAGCCCAGTTGCGCTTCTTCACGGGCACCGCGCGCACCGTAGCGTTGGGCGACTTGCGCGCCGTGGCTCAGCGGGCGTGGGGCGAAACGGTCGTCGAGCAAAGCCAAACGTGCGGCGCACAGCGTGACGGCGCTGGGGTTTGTGTTTTCAAGTGCTGCCGCTGCGACCAACAGTCCCAAGGCCCAGATCGCCCCGCGATGGGTATTCACACCGTTGGTGGTGGCGAGCATCGCTTGCTCGCCTTCCCGGCCAATCCGGCCGAGGGCTTCGCGCAACGGCAAACCGACGTCGCCAAACTCGATGGCCGCATCCGCCATTTCCTTGAACGCCGGCCACAACGACAACGCCGAAGCGTGCATGAGCCCGAGGTGCAAATCGGTGTGGGCGCCATTGCCGCGACGGTCCACCAGCGCCGGTTTCGGCGACAGGTCCGCTTCATCGATCAGCGCGTCCACCGCCAGATCCGCCAGCCGCTCGGCCAGGGTCAGTGTTTTGGGTTGCAGGTTAAGTGCGTGCATTTACCAGCTCCTGAACTTGGCGGGCGGGTTGTAGAGGCCACCGGACCACTCCACCAGATCGGCCACGCTTTTCGCCGCGAGCAATTCGCGGGTGGCGTCGGTGCGGCGGATGCCGAGGTCTTCGGGCAAGGCGATCAAGCCTTCGCGGCGCATGCGCGCGGTGTCTTTCGGGTTGTGGCGCATGCCGATCACGGTGACGCCCGCGACCGCCGCGATCATCGCTTGGCGTTCTTCCAGCGAGCGCGCCTTGTACAGGTAAGCGATGCCTTCTTCGGTCAGCAGGTGGGTGACGTCGTCGCCGTAGATCATGATCGGCGCCAACGGCATGCCGCTTTTGCGCGCCACTTCCACCGCGTCGAGGGTTTCGACGAAGGTCGGTTTGCCGCCCTCCTGGAACGTCTCGACCATTTGCACCACGAGTTTTTTGCCGCGTTCGAGCAGGGCTTCTGGCGCATCGTCGTGGCGCATGTCGAGCCAGGCCGGGGTGCCGTGACGGCGACCGCGGGGGTCGTGGCCCATGTTCGGCGCACCGCCGAAACCGGCTAGGCGTCCGCGGGTGACGGTGGAGGAATGACCGTCGCCATCGACTTGCAGGGTCGCGCCGATAAACAGGTCCACCGCGTACTGCCCGGCCAATTGGCAGAACATCCGGTTGGAACGCAGCGAGCCGTCGCGCCCGGTGAAGAAGACATCCGGCCGGGCGGCGATGTAGTTTTCCATCCCCAGTTCGGTGCCGAAGCAATGCACGCTCTCGACCCAGCCGCTTTCAATCGCCGGGATCAGGGTCGGGTGCGGGTTGAGCGTCCAGTTACGGCAGATCTTGCCTTTGAGGCCGAGGGATTCGCCGTAGGTCGGCAGGATCAATTCGATGGCGGCGGTGTTGAAACCGATGCCGTGGTTCAGGGACTGCACGTTGTGTTTTTCGTAGATCCCGCGAATCGCCATCATCGCCATCAACACGTGCACAGGCTTGATGTGCCGTGGGTCGCGGGTGAACAGCGGTTCGATGTAGAACGGCTTGTCCGCCACCACGACGAAATCGACCCAGGACGCGGGGATATCGACGCGGGGCAGGTCAGTGACGTCGTCCACCAGTTGGTTAACCTGGACAATGACAATGCCGTCGCTGAACGCGGCCGGTTCGATCAATGCGGGGGTGTCTTCAGTGCTGGGGCCGGTGTAGATATTGCCGGCGCGGTCGGCCATGAACCCGGCCGAGAGCACGACGTTGGGGATCAGGTCCACCACCAGCCGTGCATAGAGTTCGATGTAAGTGTGGATCGCGCCGATTTCCAGCAGGCCGTCTTCCAGCAACTGGCTGATGCGCAGGCTCTGGGTGCCGGCGAAGGAGAAATCGAGCTTGCGGGCGATGCCGCGTTCGAACAGGTCCAGGTGCTCGGAACGGCCGACGCTGGGCATGATCATGTGCAAGTCATGCAACTTGGCCGGATCGGCCTTGGCCAGGGAGCGCGACAGGAAATCCGCCTGCTTCTGGTTATTGCCCTCCAGCACCACACGATCGCCGGGCAGAATCAACGCCTCCAGCGCCGCGACGATTTTGTCGGTGGGCAGCACCACGCCGTCGGCAAAACTTTTGACCAACGCCAGACGCCGCTGCTTTTCGCTGCGCCGCCGCGTCCATCGCGAGTCGGGGGATATTGTTGTTGTCATGACCACTCCACGGGTTCGCTGTCGTGGGGTCACCTTAGGGGGGTTGGGGAGTGGGCATCAATCAAGCAGAGTGTTGGATTGTTACGGTTAGGGTAATGGTTGGCCGGGCTGACGCCTTCGCGGGCAAGCCTTGCTCCTACAGGTTTATGCCGCACACAACTTCTATGAACGACACAAACCTGTAGGAGCAAGGCTTGCCCGCGAAGAGGCCAGCACCATCACCACAACTTCCAATGACAGAACATCACAAATCGGCCATCTGCTCCTGCACCCGAATCAAAAGCTGCCCAGCACTTTCCAACAACTGCGCCAACAACGCCGGATCTTCATCCATATAACCTTCGTACTCCGCCAGGTTTCGTCGCTCATGACACAAGGCAAACAACCGAACCTGCACCTTCCCGATATCCGCCGTATGAATCAGGCACTGAAACACCAGATATCGCTTATCCGACTGGTAACTACACAAGCGAAGCGCCGTCAGAGCCAACGCATGCGCAGCGTTGTAAGCCAGGTCGAATCGGCTCGCGAAGGACAGCGAAGGTGTTTGCGCATCTTTCAATCGATCCACCGCCGAACGCATCAGCCCTTCGCATTCCTTGCGATCTGGCGGTTCGGCTTTCAGTCCACCGCTACGTAACAGGTTTTCCAGATTCTCGTTGCTGCCCATCCTTGGACTCCAAAGGGTTTTGCCCCATCAGATTGATCTTGTCCTGCTGCGCCACACGCACGACAAAACTGTTTTCAGCCGCCCGTTTCGCAGCCCAGTCGCCGGGGGTGTAGAGCGTCGGGTTGAGGACGCGGCCCAGTTGCTCCTCCAGGGGCATGAGCCGCTCCATCACTTCACCGTAGTACAGGCCTTCGCCGATCAGCATGAGATCAATGTCACTGGATGCGTTTGCCGAACCCTTGGCGATGGAGCCGTATACAAAGGCCCAGGTGATCTGCTCGGCAAAGGGTTGCAGCGCTTCACGCAGGGGCTCGGCGATGCCAAAGGTTTTGCGGGCGATGCCCAGCAGTTCGGCATAGATCGGGCAGTCGGGATTGGCTTGGTAATGGGTCTGGTTGCCCTGGCGGGTCAGGGTCAGCACGCCGGCCTGCTGCAACCGCTCCAGTTCGCGCATGAGGCTGCCTTTACCGACTTGAGCCCAGCGGGCGATTTCGTTGGCGTAAAAACTCTGGTCGGGCTTGCCGAACAACAAGCCCAGCACTTTTTGCTGGGTGGTGGTGAACAGGGCTTCGCTGAGGGAGAGGTTTTTCACAGTGGCTGCCAAAGAGTCC
This sequence comes from Janthinobacterium sp. LPB2021202312-11-4, assembly GCF_037049705.1. Lineage (NCBI taxonomy): Bacteria > Pseudomonadati > Pseudomonadota > Betaproteobacteria > Burkholderiales > Oxalobacteraceae > Janthinobacterium > Janthinobacterium sp. LPB2021202312-11-4. The sequence continues at coordinate 236,454 of NZ_JBAGKV010000001.1, forward strand.
CAAAAAGGGAACGATAGGTCCCTTTTTGGGAATCTTCAACTGCGGCTCGCTGATTGAGGGTTGGTGTTTGACCATTCCCAAGCTCTGCGCGGGAATGATCAGGCGCTCAGGGGAAGGGTTGGCCGGGCTGACGCCTTCGCGGGCAAGCCTCGCTCCTACGGGTCGTGTCGTACACAAATTCCGCGAACACCATAAACCCCGTAGGAGCGAGGCTTGCCCGCGAAGAGGCCAGCACCATCACCGCAATGCCCAATGATCGAAAAGTCCCAAAAAAGGACCGATCAGTCCCTTTTTAGGAATCTTCAACTTTTGGCAGCCGAGTGGGGATTTGTGTTTAAAAGTTGCACAACATAAAGGGTTAGCGGCTACGCAATCTGACGTTGCGGACTACAGCGATGCAGGAAGCCCCTGACTGGTGGGGTTTTGCGTTGATCTTTATCGTTTGGGGGTCGCTGTGAACTCAGCGACCGGGATTGGAACCCCCGGGTGTTAACGAGGCAAAAACGCCTTTCATAACGTATGCTTGCGCACCTTTAATGGGTGCACTCCGTTATGGCGGCTGTGCGCGGGAGACCTTAGTGTCTGTCGGGTTTTGTCCGTTTGCCCGGGTTCCAACCCGCGTACGGCTGCCACCCCTTCGATTGGAACCCGAAGGAGCAGCTGAAACTCATTAAATGGAGCTTCACTATGTTCAAAGCCACTCCCAACCCCCCGGAATCCGGCACCGATTCCCAACCATCCCTCGACACAGAAAAAATGAAAGAAGCCGCCGACCGCGCCTTCGCCCACTACTTCCCCCCTACTGAAGAAAAACGATCCAAGCGCCGTAAATACCACCTCTTCGCCGTCGCCGAGGGCATCAACGACCCCGAAGCGCTGCTGGCCAATGCTTCAGAAGATTTGCTGTCCATCAGCGCGATTGCGGCCGATCTGGCGGACGATGTGGAAGGCTCGCGCCGTTCGGTAGCCCTGGCGATCAGCCGTTTGACAGACGGTGTGCAGTTGTTGGTCGAGCGGGTGCTGGATCACCATGAGGCAATGGCTGAGGCCAAAGTTTAGCCGTTGATTTTTTGGTGAATTGAGGGCCGCCTTCGCGGGCAAGCCTCGCTCCTACAGGGGAATTATGTCGTTCGCAGCAATCGCGTATCCCCCAAACCTGTAGGAGCGAGGCTTGCCCGCGAAGAGGCCCGTCAGACCAACCCCGCACTCACCAACAACTCTTCCAGCGCCAGCAAATCAGGCACTTTGGCCACTTGCTCCCCGACCTGCACCGCCGCTTGCTCCAGCGGACACAACGGCACATCCACATAGCTCAACTGGCTATCCAGCTTGTAAGAGCGAGGAATCCCCTGCACCAACAGCGCAATGAACTTCAACTCCGGTCGCCCGCCAAGCGCATTGAGGATGACGATCCGCGCTCGCTCGCCAATCACCACTTTATTTCCACACGCCGACTCGAAACTGAGCAGCGGAATCTGCCGATCCCGCCACGTCACCAGCCCCAGGTACCACGGCGGTGTATCAAGATCGAACGTCCCCGGTTGATAGTCGATCAACTCGGCGACGGCGACGTTGGGCAGGATCAAATTGCGGTCCGCCAGGGGCAGCAACAGCCCGGTGAGGTTGCTGGTGCGATGCTCAAGCATGGGTTTTGCTCCACAACGCGATGCTTTCGAGCAGCACCGATTCCTGATACGGCTTGCCGAGGTAGTCGTTGACGCCAATGGCCATGGCGCGGTCGCGGTGTTTCTGGCCGGTGCGGGAGGTGATCATGATGATCGGCAGGTGCTGCAAACGCTCATCGGCGCGCACCTGAGTGGCGACTTCGAAGCCGTCCATGCGCGGCATTTCGATGTCCAGCAGCATCACGTCGGGCAGGTGGTCTTCGAGCAGCAGCATGGCGTCGACCCCGTCCTTGGCGGTCAGTACGTTCATGCCGTGGCGTTCGAGCAAGCGGCTGGTGACCTTGCGCACCGTCACCGAGTCGTCCACCACCAACACCAGCAACGGCTTGTGCGGCTCGGCCTCGACTTCCTGGGTCACCGGCCGTTGCGGCACGCGGGTTTGCATGGCACGGATCGGCGCCAGCAAATCCAGAATCAGCACCACCCGGCCATCCCCCAGAATCGTCGCCCCGGACAAGCCTTGCACCGCCGCAAATTGCGGGCCGAGGCTTTTGACCACGATCTCCCGGGTGCCGGCCATGGAGTCCACTTGCACCGCGATGTGCCGTTCGTTGCATTGCACCAGCAACACCGGCAACGGCAGGCTCTGGCCCAGCAGTTTCGGGCGGGTGCTGGTTTTCAGCAGTTCGCCGAGGTAGCACAGTTCATAGTGCTGCCCGGCGTATTTGTAGGTCGGTGGATCGAGCCGGTAATGGCCTTCGAGTTCGTTGGGCAGCACGCGGACGATGCCGTCGATGGTGTTCAGCGGGATCGCGTATTGATCATCAAAGCACTGCACCATCAGCGCCCGGTTGACCGACACGGTAAACGGCAAACGAATACGGAAATGCACGCCCTGCCCCGCCGTCGAGTCGATGCTCATGCTGCCGCCGAGTTGCCGCACCTCTTCATGCACCACGTCCATACCCACGCCGCGCCCGGAAATCTGGGTGATTTTCTCGGCGGTGGAGAACCCCGGTTGCAGGATGAATTGCAGCACGTCGCGGTCGCTGATGTCGCTGTCCGGCGCGAGCATGCCGCGCTTGATCGCCTTGCGCCGCACCGCGTCCAGCGGCACGCCGGCACCGTCGTCGCGGATGTCGAAAATGATGTCGCCGCCCTCTCGCGACAGGTCCAGCGTGATACGCCCCTGGGCCGGTTTCCCCGCCGCGACCCGCACCTCGGCGGACTCCAAGCCGTGATCCACCGCATTGCGCAGCATGTGTTCCAGGGGCGCGGCCATGCGTTCCAGCACGTTGCGATCCATCTCGCCTTCGGCGTTGCCGACCACGAAGTCCACGTCCTTGCCCAACTCGCTGGACACCTGGCGCACGATGCGTTTCAGGCGCGGCAGCATCCGGTCGAACGGCACCATGCGCGTGCGCATCAGGCCTTCCTGCAATTCGGTGTTGATGCGGCCCTGCTGTTGCAGCAGGTTTTCCGCGTCCTGATTGGTTCGGTCGAGGGTTTCCTTGAGGTCGAGCAAGTCGGAGGCGGATTCGAACAGCGCCCGGGACAGTTGCTGCAATTGCGAATGACGGTCCATTTCCAGCGGATCGAATTCTTCGTAGCCCAGGCGTTCGGCTTCGACTTGCTGGCGGCTGAGAATCCGGCCCTGGGTTTCGGTGTCGAGACGGCGCAACTGGTCGCGCATCCGCTCAATGGTGGTTTCCATTTCGCTCAGGGCCACGCGGGCATCGTTGACCTGCTGCTCGATACGGCCACGGAAAATCGAGGTTTCCCCGGCGAGGTTGACCAAGTCGTCGAGCAACTCGGCCGAGACCTTGACCATATCGGCGCCGGCCTCTGGCGCCGGTGTTTCAACCTTAACGGCAGCCGGCGCCACGACCGGCGCTTCGGGCTCCACCGGATGGCTGAAGTTTTTGATCGCATCGATCAACCGATCCGCCGGCGGGCACGGTTGCCCGGCACGGGTGGCGTCGAGCATTTGCGCCAGTCGGTCGTGGCTGCTTTGCAACAGCGAGAACAACGCCGCCGTCGGTTGCAGCACGCCTGCCGACAGGCCTTCGTAAAGAAACTCCAGTTCATGGGCCAGATCGCCAATCGGGGCGATTTCCACCATCCGCGCGCCGCCCTTGAGCGTGTGCAAATCCCGCAATAGGGTTTCGACTTCCTGGCGGTTCGACGGCTCGGCCTGCCAGCGCACCAGCGCCGCGCCGGAGTTTTCGATGATGTCGAAACCTTCTTCGAGGAAGATCTCAAGCAACTCCGGGTCGTGGCCCGGCGAGTCATGTTCGTGCACCGACTCGACCACTTCAGGCGCGCTCGGGTTGCCCTGACGAAACTCGCGAATCGCCTCGATCACGTCCTGCGGATCACCCAATGGCTTGTGGTTTTGTAACTGCTCAAGCAGCAACGCCAAGCGGTCATGGCTGGTTTGCAACAACGTCGCCAGGGTTTCGCTGTGGCTGTAGCGGCGGTCCACCAGGCCTTCGTAGAGGTTTTCCAGTTCATGGGCCAGGTCGCCGACCGCCTCGACCTCGGCCATCCGCGCGCCGCCCTTGAGGGTGTGCAAATCCCGCTGCAAGGACGACAGCGGCGCGGCGTTGTCCGGGTCGTTCAGCCAGCGCTGCAAGGCCTGGCCGGCGCTTTCGAGGATATCCACCGCTTCTTCAAGGAAGATCGCAACGATCTCATCGTCGTGCTCAACCTGCGTCGCCGTTTGCGAAAGCTCAGCGGTGGCGCTGCCCAGTTCGCGAATGCTCAACGCCCGGCTGCCGTCGCTGCGGATCAGGCCCGTGGCCGACGGATCGAGACTGGTATCGAGCAACTCGCGCAAGGCCCGGACGCGTTCCGGTTGCGGGCTGACTTCCTGGCCCGCAGCCAGTTCGTCGAGCATATTGATCAGCGCTTCGTGAGCGCTTTGAGCCTCATGGAAAAACCCGTCGCTGACCGCCAGGCTGCTTTCTTCCACCGCGCCATACAGGTCGAGCAAGGCTTCACAGAGTTCATCCACCGGATGCAGATCGGCCAGGTGCGCGCCTTCGCCGAGGGTGGTCAGTTCATCCAGCAACGCGCTGAGTTCTTGGCGCTCGCCGGGGTGCTGCTGCCAGCGCTGCAACAAGCTTTCGGCGTCCAGCAGGATGTCCATGCCCTGGGCCAGAAAGTTGTTGATCAGTTGCGGATCGCGCTTGATCCGTAGGCCACGGTTTGGCGCGCTGAGGATGGCTTGCAGGTGATCTTCCACGACCGCATGCGTGCGTTCGATCAGCGAACGGGCGCCAGGAATCTCGGCCAGCGGATCGGTCTTGAGCTGGCGCAAGCCGAGACGGAACAAGCCTTCGGCTTCCAGCAGCAACTCGACTTCATCCAGGTCCAGGGCAATCAGGTGCGCCTTGTACTCGCGGGCCAGTTGATCCAGCGGCGCCGCGAGTTCGGCAATCGGCAACACGCCAGCCATGTAGGCGCTGCCCTTGAGGGTATGCAAGGCCCGCTGCAACTCGTCGCTGGCTTGCAACGGCATATGCTCGGCGGCTTGATCGAGGTAGCGATTGAGGCTGGCGAGGTGGGTTTCGGCTTCCTTGCGGAAGATCTCCAGCAACAGCGGATCGAGGGCGGCGACGTCCTGGGTGTCCTCGTCGGACAGCGGCGCCTCGCCCTTGGCCAAGGCATGGGCGCGGGCGGCCAAGCGGTCCACGTCGTCGCGCTGGCGCTGGGCATTGGCGGCAAATTCGCTGATGAGTTCCGGCAGCAGGTTCAGTACTTCGCTCAGCAACTGTTGCACCGCTGGCCCTGGCTCGACGCTGTGTTCCAGCACGCGGTTAAGCAGGTTTTCCAGGGTCCAGGCCAACTCGCCGAGCACCAGTGCGCGGACCATCCGGCCGCTGCCTTTGAAGGTGTGGAAGGCCCGGCGCAATTCGCTCAGGGCCGAGGCGTCGCCGGGATTCGCCGACCAGCGCGGCAGATGTTCGCGCAACACGTCCAGGACTTCGTCGGTTTCTTCGAGGAAGACTTCCCGCAGCTCATCGTCCACCGGCTCTTCGCCCGGTGGTGGCGGCAGCAGGCTGCCCGGGGTGTGCAGGGCCGGCGGGTTGACGGCGGACACCGGGCTGGCCAACACAGCGGCCAAGGATTGCACGGTGTCGGGGTCGTCCAGTTCCTGGAGGTCATGCATGACCTGGGCTTCGTTGGGGCTCAGCACATCGTCGAGCACCGGCACGCCTTTTTCGCTGGGGAAAAAACCGAGCGCCGCGAGGCTGTTTTCCGCCACGTCGAGCAGGTGTTCACCGGTCTCTTGCGGGTCGTCGTTCAGCCGTTCCAGGTAGTACTCGATGCTGGTGATGACGTCGGCCAGGCTGTCGAGTTGCTGCCAACCGGGATGATCGGTGTCCACCAGCAAGTGTTCGCGGATAAAGCCGTTGCACGCTTCGATCAGGCTGGCGGCACGGCTCAGGGGAATCATCGCCAGTGCACCGCGCACCTGGGTCAGCAACGCCGGCAAGGGCTGGAGTTGCTGGCGATCCCAATCGGCGTCGATGTAGTCGACGATCATGTCCTTAGCTTGTTGCAGGCAGATCCGCGCTTCGCGAATGACGATCTGGTGGATCTGGGTCAGGTCGGTGGTCGGCAGGCGACTTTCTTCCTGGCTCTCAGGTTCGACGGTGCCGACCATCCCGGCCAGGGTCGCTTCGACGTAGAGCAAGGCCCCGGCCACGTCCATCAGGATCGCGTCGTTGGGTTCACGCTGGCCTTGGGCGAGGCTGAGTACCACGGCGAGTTGATCAATGATGACTTTGCGCGGCTGGCCGAAACCAAGCACCGCCAACGTGTCGGCGATTTGCCGCAGCGGCGCCAGCAGGCTTTCGAGGTCGGAGGTGTGCTGGCGGTCGCTGCGCACGAACAGGTCGAGGCGTTCCTTGACCCGCACCAGTTCTTCGCACAACGCGGCGAGCACCGAGCGCATGGCGTCGCGGTCGGGACCGGCGAGGCGTGCGCGTTCTTCATCGACCATCGCGCTGTCGGGCAGCGCTTCGTCCAATCCGTAGCGATCTTTCATGGTCAGCATCTGCCCGGTGGGGTGTTCGGCTTTGGCAATGTAGAACAACAAGCTTTTGAACAGCTCGGGCGGCGGCGCCTGATTGACGCCGACCATGCCTTGTTCCAGCAAACGTTTGAGCTCTTTGTCAGCGTCCTTGAACAGGCTGCGCAGGGCCGGGCTGTTGGCAATCGCGCCTTTGCGCAAGCCTTCGACCAACGCCGAAGCCACCTGCCACAACGGGCTCAGCGGCGCATTGCCGCACAACGCTTCGAGCCGGGCGAAGACTTTGGCCAGGTAGTCCAGGTTCGTCTCGCCGTCCTGCTCGCGAAGCAAACCGACCAGCGCCATTTGCAACATCTGCCGCAATTTGCGCAGCACATTGGGTAATTCCGCCGGTTCCAGCAACGCCAGGGCTTCTTCGTCCAGCGGCGACAAGTCCGGCAGTTGCGGGCTGAACAGGCTGGTTTCCGACAACAGGCTTTCGCCCCGGGCACTGCGCAGATCGTTGATCAGCGGCAACACCACCAGCGGCAAGTCCCGGCGTGCGCCTTGCACCCGGTCGAGGTAGATCGGCAGTTGCCCCAGGGCCTGTCTTAACAGATGAATGGCTTCATCACGATGACTGACGCGGTTTTGTTGCAGGGCGACAGTCAGGTGTTCCATTTCTTCGGCGAGCAGGGCCGCGCCGTAGAACTCGACCATCTGCAAACTGCCATGGACCTGATGGATGCACGCCAGGCATTCGCTCAGCGCATGCGTCGCCTGCGGGTCATCAAGCAATGTTTCCAGCGCTTGATGAGCCTGCTTCAGCGTTTCGGCAATCTCGCCTTTGACCCACTCGAGGGCCACATAGTCGTGCCGATCACCCATAACCACTCCGCTACTTTCAATTCAGACGCCCAAGGGCGGTTCAAGCGTTGTCCGTGGCCTGCTTGGGCTCGGTCGGCAAAGTGAAACCCGAGACCGAGCGCCGCAACTGGCTGGCCATTTTCGCCAGGTTGCCGATGCTTTCGGCCGTCGCCGTGGAGCCGGACGAGGTCTGCGTGGTGATCTGCTGGATCACGTTCATGGTCAGGGAAATCTGCCCGGCCGACGACGTCTGTTGCTGCGCGGCGTTGGAAATACTCTGGATCAGCGCCGCCAGAGTCTTCGACACACCTTCGATTTCTTCCAGGGCCACCCCGGCATCCTGCGCCAGCCGCGCACCGCGCACCACTTCGGTGGTGGTCTGCTCCATCGAGATCACGGCTTCATTGGTATCAGTCTGGATCGCCCGGACGAGGGTTTCAATTTGTCGGGTCGCGGCGGACGAGCGCTCGGCCAAGCGCTGCACTTCGTCGGCGACCACGGCAAACCCGCGCCCGGCGTCACCGGCCATCGAGGCCTGGATCGCCGCGTTGAGCGCGAGGATGTTGGTCTGGTCGGCAATGTCGTCGATCAGGCTGACGATGTCGCCGATTTCCTGGGACGACTCGCCCAGACGCTTGATGCGTTTGGCGGTGTCCTGGATCTGTTCGCGGATGTTGTCCATGCCGTGGATGGTGTTGTGCACCACCTCGTTGCCCTTGTTGGCGATTTCCACCGAGCGCTCGGCCACCGCTGAGGATTCGGCGGCGTTGGCCGAGACCTGATCGATAGACTGGGCCATGTCGTTGATCGCGGTGGAGGCTTCGCTGATCTGCTGGGCCTGATGCTCCGAGGCCTGGGCCAGGTGCATGGCGGTGGCCTGGGTTTCCTGCACAGCGGCGGCAACTTGGCCGGCGGTGAGGTTGATGGTCGCCACCAGGTCGCGCAATTGGTCCACGGAATAGTTGATCGAGTCAGCGATGGTCCCGGTGAAGTCTTCGGTTACCGAAGCGGTCACGGTCAGGTCGCCGTCGGCGAGGTCTTCGATTTCGTCGAGCAGACGCATGATCGCGTTCTGGTTGCGCTCGTTCTTCTCGGCGGTCTCCTGAAGCTGCCGGTTGGTTTCGCGCACCATCACCAGGCCGATCAGGATGATCGACATCAGCGCCAGCAAGCCCAGCACGTAGCCGCCGATGGTGTCGGTGTTGCGCCCACCGGCGAGGTTTTCAAAACCGGTGGCCAGGTGCGAGGCTTCATCGAGCAGGGTCTGCGACAGGGTGAAAATGCTGGTGGCCGATTCCCGGACCTTGAACAGCTCCGGCGAGGTTTCGAGGATTTCATCCACCGAGCCGGAGACGAATTCAAACAGTTCGGAGATTTCCGTCAGGCGTGCGCGGGCATCCTTGTCTTCAACCTGACTGACTTTCAGCGTCGGGTTGCCCTGGAGCATGCCCGTGAGTACCTGGCCGAAACGCGCGGCATCACGGCCAAACGCGTCGGCGGCTTGCTGGGAGTTTTCGTCGCCCGACAGCACGGTGTTCACCGCGCCGAGAATCCGTTCCGCCAGCAATGACTGACGCTGGGCCATCGCCACTTGAGCCGCCGGGGCGCCACGCTGGAGCAGGATTTCCACGACTTTTTCGTACTCGACCTGCAACTGCGGCACGGTTTCGGCCAGGGTCGCGGCGACTTGATGCAGGGACAGCACAGTCTGTTCGCTGGAGAGAATGGCGTCGGTGTTTTTCAGCAGGCGTTCCCAATCCAGCTGCACGGCGCGCATTTCCGGGCGCACGATGGCCGGGGCGGGCGGCAGGCCGGTGCTCGGGTCGCCCTTTTTCAGGTAACCCCAGCGCTGGGCGAAGTCGTTGCGCGCATCGCTGAGCAATTTGAACGCGGCCGCCTTGCCGGCGGCGGCTTCGGTGGCGTTCTTGGCGATGCGCTGGGACAGCACGCGCAGCTCACCGGCGTGGCCGATGTACTGTTTGTCGTAGGTCGCCTGGGTATTGAGGTAAGCGAAGTTGGCGAACAGCAGCATGATGAAGATGATCAGCGCGATAAACAGCACGATGATCTGCGAGCGGCTGCGCGATCCTTCTGGCTTGCCTGTTTTTGCTTTTGTCATCGGTCCTCGCCTGTACTGCCCAATTCAACCCACCCCCTGCAGGAGCGAGGCTTGCCCGCGAAAGCGGTTATTCATTCAACATTAATGTCGACTGACACGGCGCCTTCGCGGGCAAGCCTCGCTCCTACGGGATTGCGGTGCCTACACCGCGACATGCATGAAGTCCTGGGACCGCGCCAACGCAAACGGGCTGAACACTTGCCAGCTCTGTTCGCGCTGGAACCGGCCTTTGACGAACGCGCTGATCGGGCCGTTCAGCTCGTTCGGCGGCACCGGCTCCAGGCTGTCCTGGGCAAAGTGCTGCAAACCGTAGACTTCATCGACCATCAACCCGGCAAACACGTCTTTGTATTCCACCACCAGCACCCGCCGCTGCTTGCGCACCGCCGACAGCTCATAACCGAAAAAGCCACACACATCCATGATCGGCAGCAGCCGCCCGCGCAGGTTGGCCACACCCTTGACCCAGGGTTTGACGCCGGGCAGTTGAGTGAATCGCGGTTCATGCAGGACTTCGCTGACTTCGCCCATAGGCGCGACGTACCAGTGCTCGCCCAGGCGAAAGCCGATGCCGCTCCAGCTGTCCTGGCGGGTCGGCTGGGACGGCAAGTCCGCCGCCAGCACGCGACAACGCTGGTCGATCTGCAGCAGCAGTTCGAAAGCCGTGAGCGACTCGGTCATGGCCGTACGATCAACCGGCCAGCACGTTGTTCAGGGTTTTGATCAGGGTGTCTTCATCGACCGGTTTGGTCAGGTAATCCTTGGCGCCCTGGCGGGTGCCCCAGACCTTGTCGGTTTCCTGATCCTTGGTGGTGATGATGATCACCGGGATGTGCCCGGTTTCCGGGTCTTTGGTCAACTGGCGGGTCGCCTGGAAACCGTTGAGGCCGGGCATGACGATGTCCATCAATACCGCATCCGGTTTTTCCTGACGGGCCAGGGCCACGCCGTCGGCGCCGTTCTCGGCTTTCAACACTTCATGCCCGTGCTTTTCCAGCATGCCGGTCAGTTTGTACATTTCAGTCGGCGAATCATCGACGATCAGAATACGTGCCATGGTCTTCCCCATTCTTCTTGTCGACGCCGGGCCCGTTGGCCGAGCGTCACTGTGCGTGTCCTACTGCGGCAAAACGGCGGCAAAGCCCGGAACATGGGCCTGGATCGCGTTCAGCAGTTCTTCCTTGCTGAAAGGCTTGGTCAAAAACTGGTCGGAGCCGACGATGCGCCCCTTGGCCTTGTCAAACAGCCCGTCCTTGGACGACAGCATAATCACTGGCGTGGACTTGAACGCACTGTTGTTCTTGATTAAAGCGCAGGTCTGATAACCATCCAGGCGCGGCATCATGATGTCGACAAAGATGATGCCGGGGTGATTGTCGGCGATCTTGGCCAGCGCATCGAAACCATCGATGGCGGTAATGACTTCGCAACCCACATTCTTCAATAGCGTTTCGGCGGTGCGACGAATCGTCTTCGAATCGTCGATCACCATGACCTTCAAGGCGCTGGAATGCTGTTCCATAAATGCTCTACCGTCGCCTTTGCGAATCAATTTGTCCGTTTGACGGCTCCAAACCCTTGATGCTCAAGGGCCAGCACGACATGGCGACCTTTTTAGCACAGTCTCAATAACCAATCTATCGGCCGACCCGCGCAGTGGTTTTTCCTTGACCGGGAACACACTCAGCGCCACTCTGACGCCACTTTTTCCGGCCTTGTGCCCACCCCAATTTCGAGGAAATACCCATGAGCGTTCGCGTCGGGATTGTCATGGACCCTATTGCCAACATCTCCTATAAAAAGGACAGCTCGCTGGCCATGCTGCTGGCCGCGCAGAAGCGCGGTTGGGAACTGTTCTATATGGAACAGCAGGACTTGTACCAGGGCGAAGGTGAAGCCCGGGCGCGGATGCGGCCGCTGAAAGTGTTCGCCAACCCGGAAAAATGGTTTGAGCTGGAAGCCGAGACCGACGCGCTGCTGAGCGATCTGGATGTGATCCTGATGCGCAAGGACCCGCCGTTCGACATGGAATTCGTCTACTCCACCTACCTGTTGGAGCAAGCCGAGCGCGCGGGCGTGCTGGTGGTCAACAAGCCCCAGAGCCTGCGCGACTGCAACGAAAAGCTGTTTGCCACGCTGTTCCCGCAGTGCACGCCGCCAACCGTGGTCAGCCGCCGCGCCGACGTGCTGCGTGAATTCGCCGCCAAACACGGCGATGTGATCCTCAAGCCCCTGGACGGTATGGGCGGCACCTCGATTTTCCGTCACCGCGCCGGTGACCCGAACCTGTCGGTGATTCTCGAAACCCTGACCGCGCTGGGCACCCAGCAGATCATGGGCCAGGCTTACCTGCCGGCCATCAAGGATGGCGACAAGCGCATCCTGATGATCGACGGCGAGCCGGTGGATTACTGCCTGGCGCGGATTCCGGCGGCGGGCGAAACCCGTGGCAACCTCGCGGCCGGTGGTCGTGGCGAAGCGCGCCCGCTGAGCGACAAGGATCGCTGGATCGCCGCCCAGGTCGGCCCGACCCTGCGTGAAAAAGGCCTGCTCTTCGTGGGCCTGGACGTGATCGGCGAGAGCCTGACCGAAATCAACGTCACCAGCCCGACCTGCATTCGCGAGATTGATAACGCGTTTGGCACCGACATCGGTGGCCTGCTGATGGATGCCATCGATCAGAAGCTCAAGGCCCGTTGATATAGAACAGCCAGGAAACGACCAACATTGCGTTATCATCCCCGGCCTGTAAAAAACGCGATGTTGGTTTTCTTGTCATGACGCTCCCGTCCGATCTGCCCGTTGAACTCGCCCATCGTGGCGTGCGCCCGGCCGATCGCCTCGGTTTTACCCTGTTTCTCGCGGCGTTGATTCACCTGGCCTTGCTGTTGGGCGTCGGTTTTACGATGGTCGAGCCCAAACAGATCAGCAAAACCCTGGAAATCACCCTCGCCACCTTCAAAAGCGAAACCAAGCCTAAAAAAGCTGATTTCCTCGCTCAGGAAAATCAGCAAGGCAGCGGCACCCTGGATAAAAAGGCAATCCCCAAGACCACCGAGGTCGCGCCGTTCCAGGACACCAAGGTGCAGAAAGTCACCCCGCCGCCGGCCGCCAAGCCTGAAGTGCAGGAAGCCGCGCCCAAGGCTGCCGTGACGACCGTCGCGCCGAAGCCGAAAAAAGCCGTCGCCAAGAACGAAGAACCTAAAAGCGAACCCAAACCCGCCGTGGCCGCGCCGACGTTTGATAGCTCGCAGCTGTCCAGCGACATCGCCAGCCTGGAAGCGGAGCTGGCCAACGAACAGCAGTTGTACGCCAAACGCCCGCGTATCCACCGTTTGAGCGCGGCCTCGACCATGCGCGACAAAGGTGCCTGGTATAAGGACGAGTGGCGCAAGAAGGTCGAGCGCATCGGCAACCTCAATTACCCCGACGAAGCGCGTCGCAAGCAGATCTACGGCAACTTGCGCCTGATGGTCTCGATCAATAGCGACGGCTCGCTGTTTGAGGTGCTGGTGCTGGAGTCGTCCGGGCAACCGCTGCTGGATCAGGCGGCCCAGCGGATTGTGCGGCTGGCGGCGCCGTTTGCCCCGTTTACCGGGGATTTGTCGGATGTCGATCGGCTGGAAATCATCCGCACCTGGAAATTCGCCCGCGGCGACAAGCTCTTCAGTAACTGACACTCCGCAAATCCCCTGTGGGAGCGGGCTTGCTCGCGAATACGGTGTGTCATTCAACATTCATATCGACTGACACACCGCATTCGCGAGCAAGCCCGCTCCCACATTTGATCGGCGTCGACTGCCAAATTGCGGCATCCCCAGCTTGTCAGTTCGCCCCTCCAACGCCACACTAGCGCACATGAAGAACGTCAGCCCCAGCTACCTCAAGCATCACTTCCTGATCGCCATGCCCCACATGGCCGACCCGAACTTTGCGCACACCTTGACCTACATCGTCGAGCACACGGCCAATGGTGCCATGGGGCTGGTGGTCAACCGCCCGCAAGACCTGAATCTGGCCGATATCCTCGAGCAACTGCGCCCGGACATCGAGCCACCAGTGTTGTGCCAGCATGTACCGATCTTTATCGGCGGCCCGGTGCAGACCGATCGCGGGTTTGTCCTGCACCCGTCCGGCAAAAGCTTCCAGGCGACGGTCGAGCTCGATGGCCAATTGGCCCTGTCGACCTCCCAGGACGTGCTCTTCGCCATCGCTGACGGCGTCGGCCCGGCGAAAAGCGTGATCACCCTCGGCTACGCCGGTTGGGAAGCCGGGCAACTGGAAGCCGAACTGGCCGACAACGCCTGGCTGACCTGCCCGTATGACGCTGACATCCTGTTCAACACCAGCAGCGAATTGCGCCTCGACGCGGCGGCCAAGCACCTGGGCATCAACCTCAGCCTGCTGACCAGTCAGGCGGGCCACGCCTGATGGCCCTGCGACTGATTCTGGGTTTCGACTACGGCACCAAACAGATCGGCGTCGCGGTCGGCCAGGTGATTACCGGCCAGGCCCGCGAGCTGTGCACCTTGAAGGCACAAAACGGTATCCCCGACTGGAATCAGGTCGAAGCCCTGATCAAGGAATGGAAGCCGGACGCCGTGGTGGTCGGCCTGCCGCTGAACATGGACGGTACGCCGAGCGACATGTGCCTGCGGGCCGAAAAATTCGCCCGTCGCCTCAACGGCCGCTACAACCTGCCCTTCTATACCCACGACGAACGCCTGACCACGTTTGAAGCCAAGGGCGAGCGACGTGATCGTGGCGGCCAGAAAGGCAGTTACCGCGACAACCCGGTCGACGCCATCGCCGCCGCCCTGCTGCTGCAAGGCTGGCTCGACGAAAACACCGCGCTTTTTGAATCCTGAGCATCGAATCCTGAAGAGCCGCAACACGCGACTCTACTTAGCGACAACCCGAGCCAAACCCCGCACGCACCGGCTCGGGCCCAAGAAGGAGCAACCATGAGCCTGCCCAATCCCGCCGAACTGATCAGCCAGATGGCGATCCGTCTCACGGCACACCTGGAACACCGTGGCATCAGCGAACCGCGTTACATCGGTATCCGTACCGGCGGCGTCTGGGTCGCCCAGGCGTTGCTCGATGAACTGGGCAGCGACTCGCCCCTCGGCACCCTCGATGTCTCCTTCTACCGCGACGACTTCAGCCAGAACGGCCTGCACCCGCAAGTGCGCCCGTCGGCCCTGCCGTTCGAGATCGAAGGCCAGCACCTGGTGCTGATCGACGACGTGCTGATGAGCGGCCGCACCATCCGCGCCGCCATGAACGAACTGTTCGACTACGGCCGCCCGGCCAGCGTGACGCTGGTATGCCTGCTGGACCTGGACGCCGGCGAGCTGCCGATCCGCCCGAACGTGGTGGGCGCGACGCTGTCGCTGGCCGCCCACGAACGGGTGAAGCTGTCCGGTCCGTCGCCGCTGGTGCTTGAACTGCAAGACCTCGCCCTTTAATTCGCCCTATTGAGAGTCCCCCTCGCGATGACGCCTCTAGAAACCAAGCGCCCGCTGCAGCTCAATGATCAGGGCCAGCTGCGCCACTTCCTCTCGCTCGACGGTTTGCGCCGCGAGTTGCTGACGGAAATCCTCGACACCGCCGACTCGTTCCTCGAAGTCGGCGCCCGGGCGGTGAAGAAAGTCCCGTTGCTGCGCGGCAAAACCGTGTGCAACGTGTTCTTCGAGAACTCCACCCGCACCCGCACCACGTTTGAACTGGCGGCCCAACGGCTGTCGGCGGACGTGATCACCTTGAACGTGTCCACGTCCTCGGCAAGCAAGGGCGAAACCCTGCTCGACACCCTGCGCAACCTGGAAGCCATGGCTGCCGACATGTTCGTCGTGCGCCACGGTGATTCCGGCGCGGCGCACTTCATCGCCGAACACGTGTGCCCGCAAGTGGCGATCATCAACGGCGGCGACGGCCGTCACGCCCACCCGACCCAGGGCATGCTCGACATGCTGACCATCCGTCGGCACAAGGGCGGCTTTGAAAACCTCTCGGTGGCCATCGTCGGCGACATCCTGCACTCGCGGGTCGCGCGCTCGAACATGCTCGCGCTGAAAACCCTCGGTTGCCCGGACATCCGCGTGATCGCGCCGAAGACCCTGCTGCCGATCGGCATCGAGCAATACGGCGTGAAGGTCTACACCGACATGACCGAAGGCCTGAAAGACGTCGACGTGGTGATCATGCTGCGCCTGCAACGGGAACGCATGACCGGCGGCCTGCTGCCGAGCGAAGGCGAGTTCTATCGCCTGTTCGGCTTGACCACCGCGCGCCTGGCCGGGGCCAAACCGGATTGCATCGTCATGCACCCGGGGCCGATCAACCGTGGGGTGGAGATTGAGTCGGCAGTGGCCGACGGCCCGCATTCGGTGATCCTCAACCAGGTCACCTACGGTATTGCGATTCGTATGGCCGTGCTGTCCATGGCCATGAGCGGGCAAACAGCCCAGCGCCAATTCGAGCAGGAGAACGCCCAGTGAAGCTCAGCATTCTCGGCGCCCGCGTCATCGATCCGACCTCGGGTCTGGATCAAGTCACCGACATTCATATCGAAGCCTGCAAGATCGTCGCGCTTGGCGCGGCACCGGCCGGTTTCACTGCTTTAGAAACCATCGACGCCCAAGGCCTGGTGGCCGCGCCCGGCCTGGTTGACCTGAACGTCGCCCTGCGCGAGCCGGGTTACAGCCGCAAAGGTTCGATTGCCAGCGAAACCCGCGCCGCAGCGGCCGGTGGCGTCACCAGCCTGTGCTGCCCGCCGAAAACCAAACCGGTGCTGGACACCTCGGCCGTGACCGAATTGATCCTCGACCGTGCCCGCGAGGCCGGCAACACCAAAGTCTTCCCGATTGGCGCCCTGAGCAAAGGCCTGGACGGCGAGCAGCTTGCAGAGCTGGTCGCATTGCGCGATGCCGGCTGCGTGGCCTTCGGCAACGGTCTGGAGAGCTTCCGCAACACCCGTACCCTGTGCCGGGCGCTGGAATACGCGGCGACCTTCGACCTGACGGTGATTTTCAACTCGCAGGATCACGACCTGGCCGAAGGTGGCCTGGCCCACGAAGGCCCGACCGCGAGCTTCCTCGGTTTGCCGGGCATTCCCGAAACCGCCGAAACCGTGGCCCTGGCCCGGGATCTGCTGCTGGTCGAGCAAAGCGGCGTGCGCGCGCACTTCAGCCAACTCACCAGCGCGCGCGGCGTGGCCCTGATCGCCCAGGCCCAGGCCCGTGGGCTGCCGGTGACCGCCGATGTGGCGTTGTACCAACTGATCCTGACCGACGAAGCGCTGATCGACTTCAGCAGCCTCTACCACGTCCAGCCGCCGCTGCGCACCCGCGCCGACCGCGACGGCTTGCGGGCAGCGGTGAAATCGGGGGTAGTCTCGGCCATCTCCAGCCATCACCAACCTCACGAGCGCGATGCCAAACTGGCACCGTTCGGCGCGACCGAGCCGGGCATCAGCAGTGTTGAACTGTTGCTGCCGCTGGCGATGACGTTGGTTGAAGATGGTTTGCTCGACCTGCCGACCCTGCTCGCACGCTTGAGCGCCGGCCCTGCCGAAGCCTTGCGCCTGCCGGCAGGCAAATTGGCGGTGGGTAGTGCTGCGGACATCGTGCTGTTCGACCCGACAGCCTCCACCGTTGCGGGTGAAACCTGGCTTTCCAAAGGCGAGAACTGCCCGTTTATCGGCCACAGCCTGCCGAGCGTGGTGCGTTACACCCTGGTGGATGGACGGATTAGCCACCAGGCGTAAAAACAAAAAGATCGCAGCCTTCGCCAACGCCTACCGGGAACCCATATCCCATGTAGGAGCTGCCGCAGGCTGCGATCTTTTGATCTCCGCTCTTATCTTTGGCTCTGCGCGTTACGCACCGAAACCTGGTCATTCAGCGTCCAGAAGTCATACAACACCCCCAGAAAGAAAAACCCGCCCGTCACCAGGTACAGCAACCCGCTGATCCACTTCCCCTGATACATCCGGTGCACACCGAATACCCCGAGAAACGCCAGCAGAATCCAGGCGACGTTGTATTCGATGGGGCCAGCGGTAAAACGCAGGTCCGCCTCACGGTCCATGGCCGGAATCAGGAACAGGTCGATCAACCAGCCAATCCCCAGCAAACCGAAGGTGAAAAACCAGATCGTCCCGGTCACCGGCTTGCCGTAATAGAAGCGGTGAGCGCCGGTAAAACCAAAAATCCACAGCAGGTAACCAATGATTTTGCTGTGGGTGTCTTGATGCGCCACAGAGTGTTGATAGGTGTTCATGCAGGACCTCGATTCACACGATAGATAAATATTGTTGAATTCTTTGTGACTTTTTTACAGGCGTCCGACGTATGGCAAATGCTACCTTCACTCCCGTCAAAGCCTTGTACCACCTGACTCCTGTCAGACAATCGCGTCAATTTGCCGCTTATTTGGTTCCGTTGACCGCCAGGTTGAATCGACCAACGGCCCCGAAAGGGACAAAAAAGCTGTTATAAAGTTGCGCGCTAACCCATATGAGCCTTGCCTAATGCGTCCATTTTTCAAGACATGGCTAACCATTTGCCTATTAATGCCACTGGCCGCCCACGCCACCAATCGTGAGCAACGTCTTCCTAACGTTAATGGTTACACCCCTAAATCCCATGTTTCTGCTCCTTCGAGCAAAAACAAGCAAACTGCAAAACATTCGACCCATCTGGCCACTGCCAACAGCAAGCTGGTTCCGCCGATGGCGAACAAGCAAAGCAGCAACGTGTTGAGCCGTGCGGTGAATGTACTCGGTACGCCTTACCGTTGGGGCGGCAGCAGCCCAAGTAAAGGGTTCGACTGCAGTGGTTTGGTGAAATACGCGTTTAACGACGCCACGTTCGACCTGCCGCGCACCTCCAACGCCATGGCCAGCGGTCACGGGCAGAAAGTCGAACGCGCGGATCTGAAACCGGGCGATCTGATTTTCTTCAATATCAAGAGCCGTAAGGTCAATCACGTTGCCATCTACCTGGGCAACGACCGCTTTATCCACGCACCGCGCCGTGGCAAGTCGGTGACCATCGATACGCTGAAGAAGCCGTACTGGGAAAGCCACTACGTGGTTGCCAAGCGGGTTTTGCCAAAAGAACCGCACCAGATGCGTGTCGTTCAGCGCTGATTGTTTAAAGCAAGATCAAAAGATCGCAGCCTTCGGCAGCTTCTACACAGGGATTCGCGTTTCCCCGTAGGAGCTGCCGAAGGCTGCGATCTTTTGCTTTTAGCGGTTTAGAAGTTATCCGGCGACCGCGCCTTCTCCCGCGCATGTTCGCGGCTGATCAAACCCTTGGTCACCAAGTCCTTCAAGCACATGTCCAGCGTCTGCATCCCCAGGTTGCCCCCGGTCTGAATCGACGAGTACATCTGTGCCACCTTGTCTTCGCGGATCAGGTTACGGATCGCCGACGTGCCGAGCATGATCTCGTGCGCCGCGATCCGTCCGCCGCCGATCTTCTTGACCAGTGTCTGCGATACCACCGCCAGCAGGGATTCGGACAGCATCGAGCGCACCATCGACTTCTCGTCGCCCGGGAATACATCCACCACCCGGTCGATGGTCTTCGCCGCCGACGTCGTGTGCAGCGTGCCAAACACCAGGTGACCAGTCTCGGCGGCGGTCAACGCCAGGCGAATGGTCTCCAGATCACGCATCTCCCCCACCAGAATGACATCCGGGTCTTCCCGCAGTGCCGAGCGCAGGGCGGTGGCGAAGCTGCGGGTATCGCGGTGGACTTCGCGCTGATTGATCAGGCATTTACGCGATTCGTGGACGAACTCGATCGGGTCTTCGATGGTGAGGATGTGGTGATGGCGATGGTTGTTCAGGTAATCGATCATCGCCGCCAGGGTGGTGGACTTGCCGGAACCGGTCGGGCCGGTGACCAGCACCAGGCCACGGGGCGCTTCGGTAATCTTGCGAAACACATCGCCCATGCCGAGGTCGTCCATGCTCAGGACTTTCGACGGGATGGTGCGGAACACCGCGCCGGCGCCACGATTCTGGTTAAACGCGTTGACCCGGAAGCGCGCCACGCCCGGCACTTCGAACGAGAAGTCGGTTTCAAGGTGTTTCTCGAAGTCCACCCGCTGGGTGTCGTTCATGATGTCGTAGATCAGCTCGTGCACCTGTTTGTGGTCCAGGGCCGGCAGGTTGATGCGCCGCACATCGCCATCGACGCGAATCATCGGTGGCAGGCCGGCAGACAGGTGCAAGTCGGACGCGCCCTGTTTGGCGCTGAATGCCAGCAGCTCAGTGATATCCATAGCACTCCTCAATTCCAGTAGAATGCCGCGAACCTTCAGACCGGCGGCGCCTCTTGATGTCCACGATAGCAGACAACATTCTTCAGGTTAGTTCGCGTATCCAGGCAGCGACCCAAGCTGCGCACCGCGAAGAGCACAGCGTTCAGTTGCTGGCCGTGAGCAAGACCAAGCCCGCCGAGGCCTTGCGTGAAGCTTATGCCGCCGGCCTGCGGGACTTTGGCGAGAACTACTTGCAGGAAGCCCTGGGCAAACAGCTCGAATTGGCCGACCTGCCCTTGATCTGGCACTTCATCGGCCCCATTCAGTCGAACAAGACTCGCGCTATCGCCGAGCACTTCGCTTGGGTGCATTCCGTGGATCGTTTGAAAATCGCACAACGCCTGTCCGAACAACGTCCCGCCGAGCTGCCGCCGCTGAACATCTGCATCCAGGTCAACGTCAGCGGTGAAGACAGCAAATCCGGTTGCACCCCGGCCGACCTGCCGGCCCTGGCTCAAGCCATCAGCGAGTTGCCGCGCCTGAAGTTACGCGGGTTGATGGCGATCCCCGAGCCAACGGACGACCGCGCCGCCCAGGATGCCGCGTTTGCTGCCGTGCAAAGCCTGCAAGCCAGCCTGAACCTGCCGCTCGACACACTTTCCATGGGCATGAGCCATGACCTTGAGTCGGCTATCGCCCAAGGCGCCACGTGGGTCCGTATCGGTACGGCCCTGTTTGGCGCCCGCGACTACGGTCAACCATGACCACTTTCTTCTACAAGGACCTGACATGAGCAAGACTCGTATTGCCTTTATCGGTGCCGGCAACATGGCCGCCAGCCTGATCGGCGGCCTGCGCGCCAAGGGTCTGGACGCGGCCCACATCCGCGCCAGCGATCCCGGCGCTGAAACCCGCGCTCACGTGAGCGCCGAACACGGCATCGAAGTATTCGCTGACAACGCCGAGGCGATTCAAGACGCCGACGTGGTCGTGCTGGCGGTCAAACCCCAGGCGATGAAAGCCGTGTGCGAAGCGATTCGCCCAAGCCTGAAACCCAATCAACTGGTGGTGTCCATCGCCGCCGGCATCACCTGCGCCAGCATGAACAACTGGCTCGGCGCCCAACCGATCGTGCGTTGCATGCCCAACACCCCGGCGCTGCTGCGTCAGGGCGTGAGCGGTTTGTTCGCCACCGCGCAAGTGAACGCCGAACAACGGCAACAGGCCCAAGAGCTGCTGTCCGCCGTCGGCATCGCGCTGTGGCTGGAGCAAGAGCAGCAACTGGACGCGGTCACCGCCGTTTCCGGCTCGGGCCCGGCGTATTTCTTCCTGTTGATTGAGGCCATGACCGCTGCGGGCGTGAAACTCGGCCTGCCGGCGGACATCGCCGCGCAACTGACCCTGCAAACCGCACTCGGCGCCGCGCACATGGCCGTTGCCAGTGACGTCGACGCGGCGGAATTGCGTCGCCGTGTGACGTCGCCTGCGGGCACCACGGAAGCAGCCATCAAGTCATTCCAGGCCGGGGGCTTCGAAGCCCTGGTAGAAACAGCACTCGGCGCCGCCGCGCACCGCTCGGCTGAGATGGCTGAGCAACTCGGTCGCTAATCAGCTCTTACAAAGGAATCAACGATGCTCGGACTCAACGACGCTGTCATTTTCATCATTAAAACCCTGGGCAGCCTGTACCTGCTGATCGTGCTGATGCGCTTCATCCTGCAACTGGTCCGGGCGAACTTCTATAACCCGCTCTGCCAGTTCATCGTCAAAGCCACCCAACCGCTGCTCAAGCCGCTGCGCCGGGTCATCCCGAGCATGTTCGGCCTGGACATGTCGTCACTGGTGCTGGCACTGATCATTCAGATGGTGCTGATTGCGGTGATCCTGACGCTCAAAGGCTTCATGGTCGAATGGGTGCTGTTGGTCCCTTGGGCGCTGATCGCGATCTTCTCGCTGTTTTTGAACATCATTTTCTACGCGATGATCATCAGCGTGATCCTGTCCTGGGTCGCACCGGGCAGCCACAATCCGGGCGCCGAACTGGTTGCGCAGATTACTGAACCGGTCCTCGCGCCGTTCCGCCGGCTCATCCCGAACCTGGGCGGCCTCGACATCTCGCCGATCTTTGCCTTTATCGCGATCCAGTTGCTGCAGAGCTGGCTGATCCCGCGCCTGGCGTACTACGCGCTGATGCCACAAGGGCTGCTCGGCCTGATCTGATGAGCTACTTTCGCTGGGACGGTGACGACCTGATTCTGGAGTGTCACCTGCAACCGGCGGCCCGCAGCGATGATTTCTGCGGGCTGCATGGCGATCGACTGAAAATCCGCCTGACGGCGCCGCCGGTCGAGGGCAAGGCCAATGCTTACCTGATAGCGTTTCTGGCCAAGGCGTTTGGGGTGTCCAAAAGCCAGGTCAGTTTGATCAGCGGCGAGTTGAACCGGCAGAAACGGGTGCGGATTTGTTCGCCGAAGAAGTTGCCGGAGTTGCCTGAACTGGTGCGTCCGCCAGGTTGACCGCGTTATCGTTCTTCGCGGGCAAGCCTCGCGCCCACAGGACTTACGCGATCCCCTGTAGGAGCGAGGCTTGCCCGCGAATGCCGCACCTCGGTCTAACCGGGAAAATCAGCCCCGGCCATTGCTTGCCGCTAACCCCACCGGTCTTTAGACTTACGCCTCATTTCAACGAGAGCAGGGTCGATGCCAACTGCCTTTCCCGCCGATTCTGTTGGTCTGGTGACGCCGCAAATGGCGCACTTCAGCGAAGCCCTGGCCCTGGCCTGCGGCCGTTCGCTTCCAGCTTATGACCTGATCTACGAAACCTACGGCACGCTGAACGCCACGGCGAGCAACGCCGTGCTGATCTGTCACGCCTTGTCTGGTCACCATCACGCTGCCGGTTTCCACAGCCCCGACGACCGCAAACCCGGTTGGTGGGACAGCTGCATCGGCCCCGGCAAGCCGATCGACACCAGCAAGTTCTTCGTGGTCAGCCTGAACAACCTCGGCGGCTGCAACGGCTCCACCGGCCCGAGCAGTATCAACCCGGAAACCGGCAAGCCCTTCGGCGCCGACTTCCCGGTGCTGACCGTGGAAGACTGGGTGCACAGTCAGGCGCGCCTGTCCGACCTGCTCGGCATCAGCCAATGGGCGGCGGTGATCGGCGGCAGCCTGGGCGGCATGCAGGCCTTGCAGTGGACCATCACCTACCCCGACCGCGTGCGGCATTGCCTGGCCATCGCCTCGGCACCCAAGCTGTCGGCGCAGAACATTGCGTTCAACGAAGTGGCGCGCCAGGCGATCCTCACCGACCCCGAGTTCCACGGCGGCTCGTTCCAGGAAGCCGGGGTGATCCCCAAGCGCGGCTTGATGCTGGCGCGGATGGTCGGGCACATCACCTACCTGTCCGACGATTCCATGGGCGAGAAATTCGGCCGTGGCCTCAAGAGCGAAAAGCTCAACTACGACTTCCACAGCGTCGAATTCCAGGTCGAAAGCTACCTGCGTTATCAGGGCGAGGAGTTTTCCGGGCGTTTCGACGCCAACACTTACCTGCTGATGACCAAGGCCCTGGACTACTTCGACCCGGCGGCCAATTTCAACGACGACCTGGCGAAAACCTTCGCCGGCGCCACGTCCAAGTTCTGCGTGATGTCCTTCACCACCGACTGGCGCTTCTCCCCTGCCCGCTCCCGGGAACTGGTGGACGCACTGATGGCGGCCAAGAAAGACGTGTGCTACCTCGAGATCGACGCTCCGCAAGGCCACGATGCCTTCCTGATTCCGATCCCGCGTTATTTGCAGGCGTTCAGCAATTACATGAACCGTATTAGTTTGTGAGTAAGCCATGAGAGCTGATCTGGAAATCATCCAGGAATGGATTCCCGCCGGTAGCCGCGTGCTCGACCTCGGTTGCGGCGACGGCGAACTGCTGACCTGGCTGCGGGACAACAAACAAGTCACCGGCTATGGCCTGGAAAACGACCCGGACAACATCGCCGAGTGCGTGGCCAAGGGCATCAACGTGATCGAACAGGACCTGGACAAGGGCCTGGGCAACTTTGCCAGCAACAGCTTCGACGTCGTGGTCATGACCCAGGCGCTGCAAGCCGTGCACTACCCGGACAAGATCCTCGACGAAATGCTGCGGGTCGGGCGCCAGTGCATCATCACCTTCCCCAATTTCGGTCACTGGCGCTGCCGCTGGTACCTGGCGAGCAAGGGCCGGATGCCGGTGTCCGACTTCCTGCCGTACACCTGGTACAACACGCCGAACATCCACTTCTGTACTTTCGGCGACTTTGAAGAGCTGTGCCGCGAACGTGAAGCGAAGGTCATTGATCGGCTTGCCGTGGATCAACAGCACCGCCACGGGTGGGCCAGTAAGCTATGGCCTAATCTATTAGGTGAGATCGGTATCTACCGCGTCAGCAGCCCCGGGCTGCAAGACCACAAGGTCGCGGTCTGAACCACGCCATTTCAAGGAGAACGATCATGGGTCGTCTAGCACTGTTTCTACTTACTGCCTGCCTGAGCGTCACCGCCATGGCTGCCGAAATCATCAAGAGCGAGCGCCAGGAAACCTTTGGTGACGTGACGGTGCACTACAACACCTTCAACTCGACGTTCCTGCAACCGGACATCGCCAAAGCAGCCGAACTGATCCGCAGCAAAAACCAGGGCGTGATCAACGTGTCGGTCATCAAGGACGGCAAACCGCTGATCGCTCAAGTCAGCGGTACGGTCAAAGACCTGACCAGCAAAACCGTGCCCCTGAGCTTCCGCCAGATCACCGAACAAGGCGCGGTCTACTACATCGCGCAATACCCGGTCGATCAGCAGGAAGTCCGCACCTTTGAGATCAAGGTGCAGAACGGCGACAAGATCAACACCATCAATTTCAACCAAGAGCTTTTCCCCGGCGAATGATGAACTTCACGCAACTCGTACTGGCCAGCCATAACGCCGGCAAACTCAAGGAACTCCAGGCCATGCTCGGCACATCGGTGCAACTGCGCTCGATCGGCGAGTTCAGCAACGTCGAGCCGGAAGAAACCGGCCTGTCGTTCGTCGAGAACGCCATCCTCAAGGCCCGCAACGCGGCGCGCATCTCCGGCTTGCCGTCGCTGGCCGATGATTCAGGGCTGGCGGTGGATTTCCTCGGTGGCGCGCCGGGGATCTACTCGGCCCGTTACGCCGACGGCCAGGGTGATGCGGCGAACAACGCCAAGCTGCTCGACGCCATGAAAGACGTACCGGAAGCCGAGCGCGGCGCGCAGTTTGTCTGCGTCCTGGCGCTGGTGCGCCACGCCGATGATCCGTTGCCGATTCTCTGCGAAGGCCTGTGGCACGGGCGCATCCTGCACGCCGCCAGCGGTGAGCACGGCTTTGGTTATGACCCGCTGTTCTGGGTGCCGTCACGCGACTGCTCCAGCGCCGAGTTGAGCCCTAGCGGAAAGAACCTCATCAGCCACCGCGCCCGTGCAATGGATCTGCTGCGCCAGCGTCTAGGCTTGATATGACCCATGAATCATCCGCGTCACCGCTGATTTTCGGCGGCGGCGCACAAGCGCCACGGGCCGCGCTGCCGGTGCTGCCGCCCCTGGCGCTGTACATCCACATCCCGTGGTGTGTGCGCAAATGCCCTTATTGCGACTTCAACTCCCACACCGCCAGCCCTGTGCTGCCGGAAGAAGAGTATGTCGACGCGTTGCTGGCCGACCTTGATCAGGATCTGCACGCGGTCTACGGCCGTGAGCTGAGCTCGATTTTCTTCGGCGGCGGCACGCCGAGCCTTTTCAGCGCCGAGGCGTTGGGCCGGTTGCTCAAAGGTGTGGAACAACGGATTACGTTTGCCAGCGACATCGAAATCACCCTGGAAGCCAATCCGGGGACGTTCGAGCAAGAGAAGTTCGTCGCTTACCGGGCGCTGGGCATCAATCGCTTGTCGATCGGCATCCAGAGCTTTCAGGAAGAGAAACTCAAGGCCTTGGGGCGGATTCACAACGGTGACGAGGCGGTGCGTGCCGCCGGCATGGCCCGTCAGGCCGGGTTCGACAACTTCAACCTGGACTTGATGCACGGCTTGCCGGATCAGTCCCTGGACGACGCCCTGAGCGACCTGCGCCAGGCCATCGCCCTGAAGCCGACCCACTTGTCCTGGTATCAACTGACCCTGGAGCCGAACACGGTGTTCTGGAACCAGCCGCCGACGCTGCCGGAAGACGACACGCTGTGGGACATTCAGGAAGCTGGGCAGGCGCTGCTGGCCGAACACGGTTACGCGCAATACGAAGTCTCGGCCTATGCCCAGCCCGGTCGTCCGGCGCGGCATAACCTCAACTATTGGAGTTTCGGCGACTTCATCGGCATCGGCGCCGGCGCCCACGGCAAGCTCAGTCACCCGGACGGGCGTATCGTCCGCACCTGGAAAACCCGTTTGCCGAAGGACTATCTGAACCCGGCCAAAAGCTTCAAGGCCGGCGAGAAAGCCCTGACCAATGACGAACTGCCGTTCGAGTTCCTGATGAACGCTTTGCGCCTGACGGAAGGCGTGGAATCGCGCGTGTATCCGGAGCGCACCGGGCTGCCCCTGGAAAGCCTCGCCGAAGGTCGCCGGGAAGCCGAACAAAGCGGCTTGTTGCAGGTCGAACCGTCACGTCTGGCGGCCACCGAGCGCGGACAACTGTTTCTCAATGACTTGCTGCAGACATTTCTGAGCTGATTTCAGCCCTAAGGGAAAACCAATGGATTTGATCCTCGACCTGCTCGCCACCGTGTCCCGCTGGAGCCGTAGCAACCTGTCGGAAATCTCTCTGGCGCTGGTGGGTTGCCTGCTGGTGCTGTTCGGCGCGGACATCAAAGGCTGGGTCGAACAACGCCTGGGCAGCATCGCCGGCGCCTTGCGCGTCCCGCTGATGGCGCTGTTGTGCATGATCGGCAGCGGCCTCGCCCTGATCTACGCCACGCCGTGGATCGTTCGCGGCTTGAGCCAGTTCAACAACTACAGCCTGGCGCCGGTGTTGTTGGTGGTGCTGGTGTTGATCGGCGTAGTGGCTGACCGCCGCTGAACCCCAGGCACAAAAAAACCCGTAGGAGCAAGGCTTGCCCGCGAAGAAGACGCTGCGGTGTGACAGACACACCGCGTCATCGTTCTTCGCGGGCAAGCCTCGCTCCTACGGGTTTCAGGTCGCTCAGGACTGCTTTTCGAACTTCAGGTCCCACACGCCATGCCCAAGACGTTCGCCACGGCGTTCAAACTTGGTGATCGGGCGCTCGGTCGGGCGCGGCACGCATTTGCCGTCTTCGGCCAGGTTGCGATAACCCGGCGCGACGTTCATCACTTCCAGCATGTACTCGGCGTACGGTTCCCAGTCGGTGGCCATGTGCAGAATGCCGCCAACCTTCAACTTGCTGCGCACCAGTTCAGCGAACGACGCTTGAACGATACGGCGCTTGTGGTGACGGCTCTTGTGCCATGGGTCCGGGAAAAACAGCATCAGGCGATCGAGGCTGTTGTCGGCCACGCAATTGTTGAGCACTTCGATCGCATCGCAATCGTAGACCCGCAGGTTGGTCAGGCCCTGGGTCAGCACGCCATTGAGCAGCGCGCCCACACCCGGACGGTGAACTTCCACACCGATGAAATCCTGTTCCGGCGAAGCCGCAGCCATTTCCAGCAGCGAATGCCCCATGCCGAAACCGATTTCCAGCGAGCGCGGCGCCGAGCGGCCGAACACCTGATCGAAGTCCACCGGCGCATCGGCCAGTGGCAGGACGAACAGCGGCGTGCCCTGCTCCAGGCCTTTTTGCTGGCCTTCAGTCATGCGCCCGGCGCGCATCACAAAACTCTTGATGCGGCGGTGTTGGCGCTCTTCGCCTTCTTCCGGCTGGACAGGCGTTTCGTTTGATTCAGTCATCAATGGCTCTTACTTGATCAGACCATCCAGCGGCGAGGAGGCGCTGGCATAGAGTTTTTTCGGCATGCGGCCGGCGAGGTAGGCCAGGCGACCTGCCACGATGGCGTGTTTCATGGCTTCAGCCATCATGATCGGCTGCTGGGCGTGGGCGATGGCCGAGTTCATCAGCACCGCCTCGCAACCCAGCTCCATGGCGATGGTGGCGTCGGATGCAGTGCCGACACCGGCATCCACCAACACCGGGATCTTGGCTTCTTCGAGGATGATCTGCAGGTTGTACGGGTTGCAGATCCCCAGGCCCGTGCCGATCAGGCCGGCCAGCGGCATGACCGCGATAACACCGATTTCCGCCAGTTGACGGGCGATGATCGGGTCATCGCTGGTGTAGACCATCACGTCGAAACCTTCCTTGACCAGCACTTCGGCGGCCTTGAGGGTTTCGATCACGTTAGGGAACAGGGTTTTCTGGTCGGCCAGCACTTCCAGCTTCACCAGGTTGTGGCCGCCGAGCAGTTCACGGGCCAGGCGACAGGTGCGCACGGCCTCGGTGGCGTCGAAGCAACCGGCGGTGTTCGGCAGGAAGGTGTAGCGATCCGGCGACAGGACTTCGAGCAGGTTCGGCTCGCCCGGGTTCTGGCCCAGGTTGGTGCGGCGCACGGCGAAGGTGACGATCTCGGCACCCGAGGCTTCGATGGCCAGGCGGGTTTCTTCCATGTCGCGGTACTTGCCGGTGCCTACCAGCAAACGCGACTGGTAAGTACGACCGGCCAGGACGAAGGGCTTGTCGCTACGAACGATGCTCATGGGAAATCCTCTGTAGGGGTGAGGTTCTTGCAGAATTCTGTGCCCTTGCGGGCCGGGCGACTAGCCGCCGCCGATGGCGTGCACCACTTCGACATTGTCGCCGTCGTTCAGGGTAGTGTCGGCATGCAGGCTGCGCGGGACGATATCCAGATTGAGTTCGACCGCCACCCGGCGTCCGGTCAGTTCCAGACGGGTCAGCAGGGCCGCAACGGTTTCACCGTCGGGCAGTTCAAGGGATTCGCCGTTCAACTGAATGCGCATGCAAGAAGCCGCCATCATTTTTAGGGGCTGGCATTCTAGCCCGATCGGTCAGATTGACCCAAGCCATTCGTCTTGAAACACAATCCCGTAGGAGCTGCCGCAGGCTGCGATCTTTTGATCTTGGGTTTTGAAGATAAAAAGATCGCAGCCTGCGGCAGCTCCTACAGGGTCAGGTCAACCGCCAAGCTGCGAGACCCAGGCAGAACCAGCCGACCAGGAATGCCAGGCCACCAAACGGCGTGATGATGCCAAGCTTGCTCACGCCAGTGATGGTCAGCAGGTACAGACTGCCGGAAAACAGCAAGATGCCGATGGCAAAGGAGGCGCCGGCCCAGGTGATCAGGCGACCTGGAATCTGCGTGGCCAGCAGCGCCACACCCAACAGCGCCAGGGTGTGCACCAGTTGATAGGTGACGCCGGTGTGGAAAATCGCAAGGTATTCGGGGGTCAGGCGGTTTTTCAAGCCATGGGCGGCGAACGCACCAAGGGCCACGCCGGTGAAGCCGAAGAAAGCGGCCAGCATCAGAAAGCCACGCAGCATGAAGAACTCCAGTCAGACTCGATCAACAGGGTCTGTATAATGGCCCGCTCAACGGGTTCGGCCAAGCCATCTCTATGCTGCGTTTAATTTTCCGTCGTTTCACGAAGGCCCTGCTCTGGTTCGCGGGCGGCAGCATCGTGCTCGTGCTGATTTTTCGCGTGGTGCCACCACCGGGCACGGCGCTGATGGTTGAGCGTAAAGTCGAATCCTGGTTCGACGGCGAGCCCATCGACCTGCAACGCACCTGGAAACCCTGGGATGAAATCTCCGATGACCTGAAAGTCGCGGTGATTGCCGGCGAGGACCAGAAATTCCCGGAGCACTGGGGTTTTGACTTCGGGGCGATCCAGGCAGCCTTGGCCCACAACGAACTCGGCGGCTCGATTCGCGGCGCCAGTACGCTCAGCCAGCAAGTCTCGAAAAACCTCTTTCTATGGTCCGGCCGCAGCTGGCTGCGCAAAGGTCTGGAAGCGTGGTTTACCGGGTTGATCGAAGTGTTCTGGCCCAAGCAGCGGATTCTTGAGGTCTATCTGAACAGTGTTGAGTGGGATGACGGGGTGTTTGGCGCTGAGGCGGCGGCCCGGCATCACTTTGGTGTCAGCGCTAAAGGCCTGAGTCGCCAGCAATCGAGCTTGCTGGCTGCGGTACTGCCCAATCCACGGGTGTGGAGCGCTAGCCATCCGACCAACTACGTCGCACGCCGGGCCGGGTGGATTCGGCAACAGATGAGTCAGTTGGGGGGCGACAGCTATTTGCTGGGCCTCAACGATTCGCGGCGGGCGCCGTGGGCTCAGTAATTTGACGCGCCCCCTGTAGAGCGAGGCTTGCCCGCGAAGGCGTCGTGTCAGGCACCATCATCATCGACTGACACGACGCCATCGCGGGCAAGCCTCGCTCCTACAGGGGTTTGTGTAGATGGCACAAACAAAAACGCCCCAATCATCTCTGATCGGGGCGTTTTTTATTGCCGGTTCGCCGGTTAGGCGGCGATCGACAACTTGAGCTTGTTCATCGCGCTTTTCTCAAGCTGACGAATACGCTCGGCCGACACGTTGTACTTCTGCGCCAGGTCGTGCAGCGTGGCTTTCTCTTCAGCCAACCAGCGCTGGTAGAGGATGTCACGGCTGCGGTCGTCCAGCACTTCCAGCGCTTCGTGCAGGTTGTGGTTGGAGTTGTCGCTCCAGTCGGCATCTTCCAGTTGACGAGCCGGGTCGTACCGGTGGTCTTCCAGATAGTTGGCCGGCGATTGGAAAGCGCTGTCGTCGTCCGCTTCTGCGGCCGGGTCGAAGGCCATGTCATGGCCGGTCAGGCGACTTTCCATCTCGCGCACTTCCCGCGGCTCTACACCGAGGCTTTCCGCCACGCGGTGGACTTCCTCGTTGTTCAGCCACGCCAGACGTTTCTTCTGGCTGCGCAGGTTGAAGAACAGCTTGCGCTGGGCCTTGGTGGTCGCGACTTTCACGATGCGCCAGTTGCGCAGGATGAACTCGTGAATTTCCGCCTTGATCCAGTGCACAGCGAACGAAACCAGACGCACACCCATTTCCGGGTTGAAGCGCTTTACAGCCTTCATCAGGCCAACGTTGCCTTCCTGGATCAGGTCAGCCTGGGCCAGGCCGTAGCCGGAATAGCTACGGGCAATGTGTACAACAAAACGCAGGTGGGCGAGCACCATCTGCCGAGCCGCCCCCAAATCCTGCTCATAATAGAGACTCTCGGCCAGTTCACGCTCCTGCTCCGGTGTCAGCAATGGAATGCTGTTCACCGTGTGCACATAGGCTTCCAGGTTTGCGCCTGGGACCAGAGCATAAGCAGGTTGCAAAGAAGTGGTCATACGAAAAAACCTCCGACTTACATAACTCGTGCAGTTCAGCACTGCGAAAATTGACCGGAAACCGTTGAACAAGTTCCCTTAGAAACCGAAAGGTCAATACGCGCAAAAAGATACTACTTCGGCGCCAGCTCCCTGAGATGGCGTGCGACTGCAATCCATGCACCGATATAACCCAACAGCACCGCGCCAAGCAAGAGCGACAGACCATCGGCAACTGGCACTCCGGCCAGCGCAAAATTACTGCCGTACAAGCCGGCCAAACCAACCACTGCGTCGTTCAACCAGTTAAGGCCGAACGCCAATACGCCCCAGGAAAGAATCCCCGCACCGAAGCCATATAACGCGCCCATGTACAGAAAGGGCCTGCGCACATAGCTGTCCGTGCCGCCGACGAGTTTAATCACTTCTATCTCTGTGCGACGGTTTTCAATATGAAGACGAATGGTATTGCCTATCACCAAAAGTAATGCAGACACCAAAAGCACAGTCAGACCGAAGACAAACCGGTCGCCCAGCTTGAGGATGGCCGCCAGACGCTCGACCCAGACTAGATCAAGTTGCGCCTGTTGTACCTTCGGCAACTCGGAAAGTTTTTGTCTTAATGCTTCCAGCGTCGGCTTATCGACCTCGTTCGGCGTTACCAGCACCACGCCCGGCAGCGGGTTTTCCGGCAGCTCCTTGAGCGCCTCACCCAGGCCTGACTGCTGCTGAAACTCTTCCAGCGCCTGATCGCGGCCAACATATTCAGCGTCCGCGACGCCGGGCATGCCTTTGATCTGCTCGCGCAACGACTCACCCTGCTCCGGGCTGGCATTGAGGTCCAGATACAAGGAAATCTGCGCCGCACGCTGCCAAGACCCGCCCAGCCGCTCGACGTTATTTAGCAAAAGTGACAGCCCCATGGGCAAACTCAGGGCCACCGCCATCACCATGCAGGTGAAAAAACTGCCGATCGGCTGTTTGCCCAACCGGCGCAGGCTATCCACCAGACTGGCGCGATGGCTTTCAATCCAGGCGCGCAGCAGCGTGGAAAAGTCCGGGCCGTCGTCATCGTCACGTTTTTTCTTCTGCGGTTGCGGATCGGCAGCCTTCGGGGCTACGCGCTCGGAAACCTTGGGACTGCGTGTCGCACTCATACGCCCGCCTCCCCGTCGCCGATCAATCGGCCGCGCTGCAAGGTCAGCATGCGGTGACGCATGCGGGCGATCAGTGCCAGGTCGTGACTGGCGATAAGTACGCTGGTGCCCAGACGGTTGATGTCTTCGAACACGCCCATGATCTCGGCCGCCAGACGCGGATCGAGGTTACCGGTCGGTTCGTCCGCCAGCAGCAAGGCCGGGCGGTGAACGATGGCGCGGGCAATGCCGACGCGCTGTTGCTGGCCGGTGGACAGGTCGCCAGGGTACAGATCGGTCTTGTCCGAGAGCGCCACGCGCTCCAGGGCCGAATCCACCCGCTTGGCGATCTCGGGCTTGGACAGGCCGAGGATCTGCAAGGGCAGCGCGACGTTGTTGAACACCGTGCGATCAAACAGCAACTGGTGGTTCTGGAACACCACGCCGATCTGCCGACGCAGGTAAGGAATCTGTGCGTTGCTGATAGTGCCCAGGTCTTGCCCGGCCAGCAGCAACTTGCCGGTGGTCGGACGCTCCATGGCCAGCAACAGCCGCAACAACGTGCTTTTACCGGCGCCGGAATGGCCGGTGACAAACAAGAACTCGCCCCGACGGACTCGAAAGCTCAGCTCATGCAAGCCGACGTGACCGTTCGGGTAGCGTTTACCGACCTGTTCGAAACGAATCATGAACGCTCCCGCTCGGCGAACAATGCCTGGACAAAGGGTTCTGCTTCAAAGGTACGCAAGTCATCGATGCCTTCACCGACGCCAATGTAGCGGATCGGCAGGCCAAACTGCTTGGCCAGGGCGAAGATCACCCCGCCCTTGGCGGTGCCGTCGAGCTTGGTCAGCGCCAGCCCCGTCAACTGCACGGTCTGGTTGAACTGCTTGGCCTGGTTGATGGCGTTCTGGCCAGTACCGGCGTCAAGCACCAAAAGCACTTCGTGCGGCGCGTCGACGTCAAGTTTGCTGATGACTCGACGAACCTTCTTCAATTCTTCCATCAGGTTGTCTTTGGTGTGCAGACGACCGGCGGTGTCGGCGATCAGCACGTCAATACCACGGGCCTTGGCGGCCTGCACGGCATCGAAGATTACCGAAGCCGAATCGGCGCCCGTGTGCTGGGCGATCACCGGGATCTTGTTGCGCTCACCCCAGACCTGCAATTGCTCCACGGCAGCGGCGCGGAAAGTGTCACCGGCGGCGAGCATGACTTTCTTGCCTTCCAGTTGCAGCTTCTTCGCCAGTTTGCCGATGGTGGTGGTTTTGCCGGCGCCGTTGACGCCGACCACCAGAATCACGAACGGCTTGTTCTGCGAGGTGATTTTCAGCGGTTGCTCGACGGGCTTGAGCATCGCCGCCAGTTCCGCTTGCAGGGATTTGTACAGCGCGTCGGCATCGGCCAATTCTTTGCGGGCGACTTTCTGGGTCAGGCGCTGAATGATCACAGATGTCGCTTCGACACCAACGTCGGCGGTCAGCAGACGGGTTTCGATGTCTTCGAGCAGTTCGTCATCAATGATCTTCTTGCCCAGGAACAGGCTGGTCATGCCTTCGCCGATGCTGGCGCTGGTCTTGGACAGGCCTTGCTTGAGGCGGGCGAAGAAACCGGCTTTGGTTTCCTCGGTGCGCGGCGGCTCGGCCGGGGTTTCGACGACGACCGGAGCAGCAACAACCGGCGCGATGACGGGTGCGGGTGCCGGCGCTTGAACAATCGGCGCCACCGGGGCAACGAACGCGGGCACCACAGGCTCAGGAACAACCGGTGCAGGCTCGGCCACGACAACTGGCTCGACAACCGGCACATGAACCGGCGCAATCGGCGCCGGAATCGGCGGTGTCACATGCGGCGCCTGCTCGTCTTCGACCAACGCCACCGGCTCTTCCGCCACTGGCAATGTCAGCCAAGGCGTAGCGGCTGGCGTCACAGGCGACTCGGCCACGACTTCGACTTGCGGCTCAGGCTCAGGCTCAGGCTCGGTGACCGGTTGCAGCACCGGCTCGGCAATCGACAGAACAACCGGTGCCGGCTCCTCTACTATTACCGGCTCAGGAATTGGCTCAGGCAGTGGCTGTGGCTGTTCGACGACGGTTTCCTGCGGCTTTTTGCGCAGCCATCCGAACAGGCTTTTCTTCTCGCCAGCCGCAGCTGGGGTCTTCTTGTCGTCGTTGGAACCAAACATGGAGGACGGCTATCTCACGGTAGCGACGCGCCAAAGGGCGCCCCGGCAAATAAATATTCGATGCAGAACAGACTGCGATTGACCCAGCTTGTTCACGCGCAACATTTTGTCGAGGGCCAACGGCACCTCAAAGGTCGACTAATACGAAGGACTGGACCGGCATCGTCGGCGAAAACGCAGAGTCTAGCTGACAAACTCAAAGCTTCTGCCGAGAACCCATACAACCTGCGGACCGATAAAAGGCTCACAGGCGTGGCCGCCAGTAAAACGGACCGTTATCCTAGCACCCTCTCGCCCGCTGACGCTAAGAACAAGCGGGCAGCCCAACAGGTTTAAAAAACGAATGAATGCTCTAGCCCGCCGCGCTGCAGGCCTGCTGTTCAGCACAGTTTGTCTGCCCCTCTCGGCCCTGGCTGCCGATCCACAGCCCACCCACGAATTCACCCTCGACAACGGCTTGAAGGTCGTCGTGCGCGAAGACCATCGTGCGCCGGTGGTGGTTTCTCAGGTCTGGTACAAGGTCGGCTCCAGCTACGAGACCCCAGGCCAGACCGGTTTGTCCCACGCCCTGGAACACATGATGTTCAAGGGCAGCGAGAAAGTCGGCCCCGGCGAAGCCTCGCTGATCCTGCGCGACCTCGGCGCTGAAGAGAATGCCTTCACCAGCGACGACTTCACCGCGTATTACCAAGTGTTGGCCCGGGATCGCTTGGGCGTGGCTTTCGAACTGGAAGCCGACCGCATGGCCAACCTGAAATTGCCGGCCGACGAGTTCAGCCGCGAGATCGAGGTTATTAAGGAAGAACGTCGCCTGCGCACCGACGACAAGCCGATGTCCAAGGCTTACGAACGCTTCAAGGCCATGGCCTACCCGGCCAGCGGCTATCACACGCCGACCATCGGCTGGATGGCGGACCTGGACCGCATGAAGGTCGAAGAGCTGCGCCACTGGTACCAATCCTGGTACGTGCCGAACAACGCGACATTGGTCGTCGTCGGCGACGTGACCCCGGACGAAGTCAAAACCCTGGCCCAGCGTTACT
This sequence comes from Janthinobacterium sp. LPB2021202312-11-4, assembly GCF_037049705.1. Taxonomy (NCBI): domain Bacteria; kingdom Pseudomonadati; phylum Pseudomonadota; class Betaproteobacteria; order Burkholderiales; family Oxalobacteraceae; genus Janthinobacterium; species Janthinobacterium sp. LPB2021202312-11-4. The sequence continues at coordinate 272,064 of NZ_JBAGKV010000001.1, forward strand.
TCGGCCCGATCGCCAAGCGCGACGTGCCACCGGCGAAAATCCCGCTGGAACTGGCCGAGCCTGGCGAGCGGCAGATCACCCTGCATGTGCAGACCCAACTGCCGAGCCTGATGCTGGCCTTCAACGTGCCAAGCATCGCCACCGCCGAAGACAAACGCTCGGTGAACGCCTTGCGCCTGATTTCAGCCCTGCTCGACGGCGGCTACAGCGGTCGCATCCCGACACAACTGGAGCGCGGCGAAGAGCTGGTGTCCGGCGGTTCGTCGAGCTACGACGCCTACACCCGTGGCGACAGCCTGTTCACCCTGTCGGCCAGCCCGAACACCCAGAAAAAGAAAACCATCGCCCAGGCCGAGGCCGGTCTGTGGAAACTGCTCGAACAACTGAAAACCACGGCGCCATCGGCTGAAGAGCTTGAGCGCGTGCGAGCGCAGGTGATTGCCGGCCTGGTCTACGAGCGTGATTCGATCACCAGCCAAGCCACCTCGATCGGTCAACTGGAAACCGTGGGCCTGTCCTGGAAACTGATGGATACCGAACTCGCCGACCTCGAAAGCGTGACCCCGGAAGACATCCAGAAAGCCGCCAAGCTGTATTTCACCCGCGAACGTCTCAGCGTCGCCCATGTACTGCCACTGGAGACGACTCATGAGTGAGCGTAAAAAATCTCGTCTACCGCTGATCGGCCTGATCGCCGTCGCCCTGATCGGCTCGGCCGCGTTCTATTTTTCCAGGACCGATGAGTCCAAGGCCAGCGAAGCCCTCGACAAGGCCAAGACCAGCCAGAAGCTGCAATCTTTGGCCGAACTCGACGGCAAGGCCCCGAGCCATCGCAACATGAACGTGCAGAACTGGACCACCGCCGAAGGCGCCAAGGTGTTGTTCGTCGAAGCCCGGGAGCTGCCGATGTTCGACATGCGCCTGATCTTCGCCGCCGGCAGCAGCCAGGACGGCGATGCACCGGGCCTCGCGTTGCTGACCAACGCGATGCTCAACGAAGGCGTGGCCGGTAAAGATGTCGGCGCCATCGCCCAGGGCTTCGAAGGCCTGGGCGCAGACTTTGGCAACGGTGCCTACAAAGACATGGCGATTGCGTCGTTGCGCAGCTTGAGCGCTGCGGACAAACGCGAGCCTGCCTTGAAGCTGTTCTGCGACGTCATCGGCAAACCGACCTTCCCCGCCGATTCGTTCGCACGGATCAAAAACCAGATGCTCGCCGGTTTCGAATACCAGAAGCAGAACCCCGGCAAACTCGCGGGCCTGGAACTGATGAAGCGTCTGTACGGCGATCATCCTTACGCCAACTCCAGCGACGGCACGGCGAAAACCGTTCCGGCGATCACCCTGGCGCAATTGAAGGCCTTCCACGAGAAAGCCTACGCCGCCGGCAACGTGGTGATTGCACTGGTGGGGGATTTGTCCCGCGCCGAGGCCGAGGCGATTGCCGCGCAAGTCTCCAGCGCCCTGCCAAAAGGCCCTGCCCTGGCGAAGATTCCGCAGCCGACCGAACCGAAAGCCAGCATCGGCCACATCGAGTTCCCGTCCAAGCAGACCAACCTGATGCTCGCGCAACTGGGCATCGACCGCGATGACCCGGACTACGCGGCACTGTCCATGGGCAACCAGATCCTCGGCGGCGGTGGTTTCGGCACGCGTCTGATGAGCGAAGTGCGCGAGAAGCGTGGCCTGGCGTACGGCGTGTATTCGGGCTTCACCCCGATGCAGGCGCGCGGGCCGTTCATGATCAACCTGCAAACCCGCGCCGAGATGAGCGAAGGCACCCTGAAACTGGTGCAGGACGTGCTCGCCGACTACCTCAAAACCGGCCCGACCCAGAAAGAACTCGACGACGCCAAGCGTGAACTGGCCGGCAGCTTCCCGCTGTCCACCGCCAGCAACGCCGATATCGTCAGCCAACTTGGCGCCATGGGTTTCTACAACCTGCCGCTGAGTTATCTGGAGGACTTCATGCAACAGTCCCAGAGCCTGACGGTCGAGCAGGTCAAAACTGCACTGAACAAACACTTGAGCGCGGACAAAATGGTCATCGTCACCGCTGGCCCGACCGTGCCGCAAAAGCCGTTACCGGCCCCATCTGATAAACCCACCGAGCAGCCGCTCGGGGTTCCGGAGCATTAATGGCCAGTCCATCGCGTCCTAAAAAGCCTGTTCACAACGTCCATAACGGTGTGAACCAACTGCGCATCATCGGCGGTGAATGGGGCAGCCGAAAGCTGAGTTTCCCTGACGCACCGGGCCTGCGCCCGACGCCGGACCGGGTGCGTGAAACCCTGTTCAACTGGCTCGCCCCGTACGTCGCCGGGGCCAAGGTGTTCGATCCGTTCGCCGGCAGCGGCGCGCTGTTCCTCGAAGCCCTGTCCCGTGGCGCGGCTATGGGTCAGGCGCTGGATGCGAGCAACATCGCCGTTTCCAGCATCAAGGAGCACTTGGGCACCCTGCGCTGCACCACCGGCCAGGTTCAGACCGCCGACGCGTTGCGCTATCTGGAAACCCAGGCGGCGACCGCTTACGACGTGGTGTTCCTCGACCCTCCGTTCAACCAGAACCTGTTGCCGGGCGTCTGTGCATTGCTGGAAGAGCGTCAGTGGCTGGCCGACGACGCCTGGATCTACACCGAAAGCGAAAACGCCCCGTCGGTGCTGGGTTTGCCTGGCAACTGGCGCCTGCACCGGGAGCAGAAATCCGGACGGGTTTACTACGCGTTGTGGCAACGTACGGCAAAGATCGCTGAATAATCGACTAGCCTGATAAAGGTGCGCACCGGTTGCGCACCGTTGCATCGAGAACCATCGTGCCCCATCCGCCAGAACGCTTCACCCCGGCCTTCGGCCTCAGTAACCCGCACTTGCAAACCTTGTGGGGGCCGTTATGGCGCAAAACCACGCATATCGAACGTGAACGTGAACGCTTGTGGCTCGATGACGGCGACTTTCTCGACCTCGACTGGCACGGCCCGCACAGTGCCAGTGCGCCGTTGGTGCTGGTGCTGCACGGGCTGACCGGTTCGTCGAACTCGCCTTACGTGGCCGGCCTGCAAAAAGTCCTCGGTGACAACGGTTGGGCCAGCGTCGCGCTGAACTGGCGCGGCTGTTCGGGCGAACCGAACCTGTTGCCGCGCAGCTACCATTCCGGCGCCAGCGAAGACCTGGCCGAAGCCATCCAGCATCTGAAAGCCAAGCGACCGCTCGCGCCGTTGTACGCGGTCGGCTACTCCCTGGGCGGCAACGTGTTGCTCAAACACTTGGGCGAAACCGGCAGTGACAGCGGCGTGCTCGGTGCGGTGGCGGTTTCGGTACCGTTTCGGCTCGATCAATGCGCCGACCGCATCGGCAAAGGGTTTTCCAAGGTCTATCAGGCGCACTTCATGCGCGAGATGGTGGCCTATATCAAGAACAAGCAACGCCAGTTCCAGCATGACGGACGGGAGGAAGGCCTGGCTGAGTTGGCGGCGTTGGGCTCACTGGAAAACATGCGCACCTTCTGGGATTTCGACGGCCGGGTCACCGCGCCGCTGCATGGTTTCGCCGACGCCGAGGATTACTATCGCCGCGCCTCCAGCCGTTACTTCCTCGGTGAAATTCGCACGCCGACCCTGATCATTCAGGCGGCGGACGATCCGTTCGTGTTCCCTCACAGCCTGCCGCTGGCCGATGAATTGTCGGCGTCCACCGAATTCGAATTGCAGGCCAAGGGCGGGCATGTCGGCTTCGTCGACGGCTCGTTCCGGCAACCGGGTTATTACCTGGAACGGCGCATCCCCCAATGGCTCGCTGCCGCAGGTCGCGGGTAAGGCCATGGACGCCGATCAAGGCGAGTCGATCCGGTTCTGGCAAACGGCGCCGCTGGCCGGGGTCGAGTTGCTGTCGGCGCGCTACATCGAACATCGTTTCGCCCCCCATGTGCACGATGGTTACGTGATCGGCATGATCATGGCCGGTGCCCAACGCTATCGCTATCGCGGCGCCGAACACCTGGCGGGCAGCGGCACGCTGGTGTTGATCAACCCCGATGAATTGCACACCGGCCATAAAGGCACGGAGGACGGCTGGTTGTACCGGGCGTTTTACCCTGATAGCGAACAGATTGTTTCGCTGCTGGCCGAACTGGAATTGCCGGTCAACGCATTGCCGGCGTTCGGCGCCACGTTGTATCGCGATCCGGATCTGGTGAACGGTTTCTGCCAGTTGCATCGGTTGCTGGAGAGCCCGGCCACGGCGCTGCAACAGCAGACGGTCTGGCGAGAAATGATGCTGTTGCTGTTGCAACGTCACGCCGCCGTGCCGATTGCCGGCCAACCCGGCAAGGAGCATCGGGCGGTGGCGCAGGCCAAGGATTTGCTGCACTCGCAACTGGCGGCGCCGCCCTCGCTGGAAGAACTGGCGGCGGCGGTGAACCTGTCGCCCTTCCACTTCGCCCGAGTATTCCGCCGCGCCACCGGCATGCCGCCGCATACCTGGCTGATGCAACAACGCATCGCCCGGGCGCGGGCCTTGTTACAGGGCGGTTGCCTGCCGCTGGAAGTCGCGACGCAGTTGGGGTTTGCCGATCAGAGTCATCTGAGCCGGCAGTTCAAGCAGGTTTACGGGGTTGGGCCGGGGGCGTATCGCAGCGCCCGAACATCTTTCAGGAATTAAGGCTGGCGCAGGCCAATGTAGGAGCGAGGCTTGCCCGCGAAGGCGGTGGGTCAGCCAACATTAATATCGACTGATCCGCCGCCTTCGCGGGCAAGCCTCGCTCCTACAGGGATATGGGTTATTCGCCGGTCGCAATCCCCCGCCCCGGCTCATTGATCCACTCGCTCCACGACCCGGCATACAACGATCCCAACGGATAACCCGCCAGGCACAACGCAAACAGGTTGTGGCACGCGGTCACGCCGGAGCCGCAATACGCCACCAACTCCGTCGGCGAACGCTCGCCGAGTTTCGCCGCAAAGCGCTGTTTGAGCTGATCCGCCGGCAGGAAACGCCCGTCGCTGCCCAGGTTGTCGGTGAACGCCGCGCATTGCGCGCCGGGGATGTGCCCGGCAATCGGATCGATCGGTTCCACCTCACCCTTGAAGCGCGGCAAGGCGCGGGCGTCGAGCAAGGTCAGCGCCGGTTGGCCGAGGCGTTGCTGAAGTTGCTCGGCGCTGAGCAACAACGAAGCATCCGGCGTGCCGCTGAAGGTGCCACGCAACACGGACGGCGCATCCAGGCTCAACGGCAGCCCGGCCGCGTGCCAGGCCTTGAGCCCGCCATCGAGGATAAACACACCATCGCGCTTGCCCAGCCAGGCCAGCAACCACCAGGCCCGCGCCGCAAAGGCACCGGGACCGTCGTCGTACAAAACGACTTCGCTCTCGGCACTGATGCCCCAGGCTTGCAGGCGTTCGATCAAGGCTTCGGGTTCAGGCAACGGATGGCGCCCGGTCACACCCTTGATGATCGTCCCGCTTAAATCACGCTCCAGATCGGCAAAGCTCGAGCCGGCGATATGCCCTTCGGCATAACTGCGCTGGCCGTAATCCAGGTCTTCGAGGGCAAAACGACAATCCAGAATCACCAGCCCCGGCTGCTCCTTTTTCAGGTCCAGTGCTTGCGGGCTGATCAGTTGCGCAATGGGCATAACGGGCTCCTGTGTTTAAGTCGGGGGGGTTGATCCTACTGCACTTCTTCCAGGGCTTGGGCCAGTGGCACGTAAAACTCTTCGAACAGCGCATTGACCTCATCCCGTGCCTGATCGGTGACGAAACCGGCCTCCAGCACCAACACCTGATACACGCCGCGCTTGATCGCCTGTTCGCTCAGGTGATTGGAATTTTCCCGGGTGGTGCACAGAAAACGCACCCAGGACGTGAGGATGATCCAGGCATTGATGGTCAGGGATTCGATCTGCACGTGGTCCATGCTCAGGATGCCGGCCTCGACAAACCCGACGTAGATCGCCGAGCCCTGAATCACGCAGCGCTGGGAAAAGCGCCGGTAACGGGCGGCCAGATCGGGATCGCTCTCCAGCAAGTGTTCGAGGTCGCGGTGCAGAAACCGGTAGCGCCACATCGCCGCCAGCAGCTCCTTGAGGTAGTAGCGCTTGTCCTCGACCGTGGCCGCGCGGCCCTGCGGCGGGCGCAGGAAGCTGTCCACCAGGGCTTCGTACTCACTGAACAACACGGCGATGATCGCCTGCTTGTTGGGGAAGTGGTAGTACAGGTTGCCCGGGGAAATTTCCATGTGGGCAGCGATATGGTTGGTGCTGATGCTGCGCTCGCCCTGCTGATTGAACAGCTCGAGGCTGTTCTGCACGATGCGCTCGCTGGTTTTGATCCTGGGGGCCATGGCTTGAGCTTTAATTCAGAGTGCGGTGACGGGCATCTTACGACCTATCCGCGAAGGGATAAAACAAAGCTGCGTCAGGATGTCATTTGACTTTCTAGAGCATAGACTCTAAAAAGTCCCTCATTACAATAATTCCGGAGCCGACCAATGAGTGCCGACATCGCCTACCTGCAGAACCTACAGCAGCCTTTGGACGAGCTCCAGACCTTGTTCGACGGGCAACGCGCCGCGTATGCCGCCAACCCCATGCCAACCGCCGGTCAGCGCCAGCAATGGCTCAAGGCATTGCGCGATCTGTTGAGCGCTGAACGCCAGGCCTTGATCGACGCCATCAGCCAGGATTTCAGCCACCGCAGTGCCGATGAAACCCTGCTCGCCGAGCTGATGCCGAGCCTGCACGGCATTCATTACGCCAGCCAACACCTCAAAGGCTGGATGAAACCGTCGCGGCGCAAAGTCGGCATTGCCTTTCAACCGGCCTCAGCCAAAGTCGTTTATCAACCGCTGGGCGTGGTCGGCGTGATCGTGCCCTGGAACTATCCGTTGTACCTGGCCATCGGCCCGTTGGTGGGGGCGTTGTCGGCGGGTAACCGGGTGATGCTCAAACTCAGCGAATCCACCCCCGCCACCGGTTTGCTGCTCAAGGAACTGCTCGGCCGAATCTTCCCGCAAGACCTGGTTTGCGTGGTGCTCGGCGAGGCCGATGTCGGCGTGGCGTTCTCCCGGCTGCGCTTCGACCATTTGCTGTTCACCGGCGCCACCAGCATCGGCAAACACGTGATGCGCGCAGCGGCCGAGAACCTGACACCGGTGACCCTGGAGCTGGGCGGAAAGTCCCCAGCCATCGTCTCCCGCGACGTGCCGCTCAAGGACGCCGCCGAACGCATCGCTTTCGGCAAGACCCTCAACGCCGGGCAAACCTGCGTGGCCCCGGACTACGTGCTGGTGCCGGAGGAGCGTGTCGGTTCGTTCGTCGAAGCCTATCGCCAAGCGGTTCGCGGGTTTTATCCGACACTGGCCGACAACCCGGACTACACCGCCATCATCAATGACCGACAACTGGCGCGGCTCAACGGCTACCTCAGCGATGCCACCAGCAAGGGTGCGCTGCTGATTCCGTTGTTCGACCAGGGCCAGGGCCGGCGCATGGGCCATAGCCTGTTGCTGAATGTCAGCGACGACATGACGGTGATGCAGGACGAAATCTTCGGCCCGGTGCTGCCGATCGTGCCGTACACCGATCTGGACCAGGCATTTGCCTACATCAACGATCGGCCTCGTCCTCTGGCGCTTTACTACTTTGGCTACGACAAGCGCGAGCAAAACCGCGTGCTCCATGAAACCCATTCCGGCGGCGTGTGCCTGAACGACACGCTGTTGCACGTCGCCCAGGACGACATGCCGTTCGGCGGCATCGGTGCGTCGGGCATGGGTCATTACCACGGCCACGAAGGTTTCCTGACCTTCAGCAAAGCCAAAGGTGTGCTGATCAAACAGCGCTTCAACGCGGCGAAGTTGATTTATCCGCCCTACGGCAAAGCGATCCAGAAACTGATTAAGAAGCTGTTTATCCGCTAACGATCCTCACCGCCGGGTAATAACAATAATGAGCCCAAGCCTGTCCGATACACCCGCGCTGTCACGGCGCGGCCTGCTCAAATTCAGCCTCGGCGCCACGGCGTTTCTGGCCACGGCCGGGTTGGGGGCGAGCCTCAGCGGCTGTTCTTCCAGCCTCCCGGCCAACGGGTTTGCGATCCTGCGCAGCGGCGATCTGCTGTTTTTACGGGCGCTGATCCCGGTGATGCTCGATGGCGCCGTGGTCAGCGAACACATGTTGGCAGCGGTGGATGGCACGCTGAAAAACCTCGACAGCGGCCTCAATCACCTGTCGCCGGAAATGCTCAAGCTGACCCGGCAATTGTTCGATGTGCTGGGGATGGCGGTGACGCGCGGGCCGCTGACCGGGATCTGGGGCAGTTGGGAAAACGCCAGTGGCGATGAGATCCGGCATTTTCTGGAGCGCTGGGAAAACAGTTCGTTGAGCCTGCTGCGCATGGGCCACAGTTCGTTGCTGCAACTGGTGATGATGGCGTGGTACAGCCGCAAGGAGTCGTGGGCGCATTGCGGGTATCCCGGGCCGCCTACGGTTTGAGACTTGCGGCGACGCCATCGCGGGCAAGCCTTGCTCCTACAAGGGCTCGCGTAAACCTGTGTAGGAGCAAGGCTTGCCCGCGATGGCGCCAGCCGCCTCACCACTGAACCTAAAATAAGAAGAGAGCCTGAACATGCCCGTACCTGATCCGTTTCGCGAAGGCCTGGCCCGTGGCTGGAAAACCTACAACGGCGCGCAATTGACCCAGGACCTGACCCTGGAAGCGGACGTGGCGATCATCGGCAGCGGTGCCGGCGGCGGCACCACCGCGGAAATCCTCAGCGCCGCCGGCTACAAAGTGTTGCTGATCGAAGAGGGCCCGCTCAAGACCAGCAGCGACTTCAAGATGCTCGAAGACCAGGCCTACGCCAGCCTCTACCAGGAAGGCATCGGCCGCATGAGCAAGGACGGCGCGATCACCATTTTGCAAGGACGGGCGGTGGGCGGCACCACGCTGATCAACTGGACCTCGAGCTTCCGCACCCCGGACCCGACCCTCGAACACTGGGCCAGGGAACACAACGTCAAAGGCCACAGCCCGGCCGAGATGGCGCCGTGGTTCGAAAAAATGGAACAACGCCTGGGCGTCGCGCCGTGGATGGTTCCGCCCAACGCCAACAACGACGTGATCCGTAAAGGCTGCGAGCAACTCGGCTATAGCTGGCATGTGATCCCGCGCAACGTGCGCGGCTGCTGGAACCTCGGCTATTGCGGCATGGGCTGCCCGACCAACGCCAAGCAATCGATGATGGTCACGACCATTCCGGCGACCCTGGAAAAGGGCGGCGAGCTGCTTTACCTCGCTCGCGCCGAAAAACTCTCGATCAAGGATGGCAAAGTCACAGGCCTCAATTGCGTGGCGATGGACGAGCGTTGCGTCGCGCCGACGGGGCGCACGATCACGGTCAAGGCGCGGCATTACGTGCTGGCCGGCGGCGGGATCAACAGCCCGGCGCTGCTGTTGCGTTCCGATGCGCCTGACCCGCACAAACGACTGGGTACGAGGACGTTCCTGCATTTGGTCAACATGTCCGCCGGGCTGTTCGACGAGGTGATCAATCCGTTCTACGGGGCGCCGCAGTCGATTTATTCCGACCATTTCCAATGGCAGGACGGCACCACCGGAAAAATGTCCTACAAGCTCGAAGTTCCGCCGCTGCAACCGGCCTTGGCCGCGACATTGCTTGGCGGCTTCGGGAAGGAAAATTCCCAGCACATGGAAAACCTGCCCCACACCCACGCCATGCTGGCATTGCTGCGCGACGGTTTTCACCCGGACAGCCCCGGCGGCAGTGTCGAGTTGCGCGGCGACGGCACACCGGTGCTCGACTATCAGGTTTCAGCCTACGCCTGGGACGGCTTGCGCCGGGCGTTTCACAGCATGGCCGAGATCCAGTTCGCCGGTGGCGCCAAAGCCGTCATGCCAATGCACGCTGATGCGCGCTACGTGAAAACCCTCGCCGAAGCCCGGACCCTGATCGATGGTCTGAGTCTTGAGCTGTATCGCACCCGGCTGGGCAGTGCCCATGTGATGGGCGGTTGTGCGATGGGTGAAGACCCGAAAAACGCCGTGACCGACAGCCTTGGCCGACATCATCAGATCAGCAATCTGTCGATCCACGACGGCTCGCTGTTCCCCACCAGCATTGGCGCAAACCCGCAATTGTCGGTGTACGGGCTGACCGCGCAATTGGCGACTTCCCTGGCGGATCGTCTGAAAAACCCATGAAAAACCGGATTATTCCCATCGTCTATAGTGCTTTCTTACCCAACAGGCGACTTTCCCGACCGGGAAGGCTGCGATACCATCCGACTCCCCAACGGACTCCCGCCAGGACGACGCGATGAACCGAGTGTTGTACCCAGGTACCTTCGACCCTATTACCAAGGGCCATGGCGATCTGGTCGAACGCGCCGCGCGCCTGTTCGATCACGTGATCATCGCCGTCGCCGCCAGCCCGAAGAAAAACCCGTTGTTTCCTCTGGAACAACGCGTGGAGCTGGCCCGCGAGGTCACTAAACATCTGCCCAACGTTGAAGTCGTCGGCTTCTCGACGCTTTTGGCGCACTTTGCCAAAGAGCAGAATGCCAACGTGTTCCTGCGTGGTTTGCGTGCGGTGTCGGACTTCGAGTACGAATTCCAGCTGGCCAACATGAACCGCCAACTGGCGCCGGACGTGGAAAGCCTGTTTCTGACCCCTTCCGAACGTTATTCGTTTATTTCCTCGACGCTGGTGCGTGAAATCGCAGCCCTGGGCGGCGATATCACCAAGTTCGTCCACCCCGCCGTGGCGGACGCCCTCACCGAACGCTTCAAGAAGTAGGCGCTGCCGAAGGCTGCGATCTTTTGGGCTAACGCCACAATTTTTGCAGCCACCGCAGACCACGATCCCCTGCCCTTGATCGCGCCCGCGTGCACTGCGGGCGCCAATGCGGCACAATTGCGCGCATTGGTTTATTGCGCCCGGGCCTGCCGCCCTGGCTGGAGTTAGCATGTCCCTGATCATCACCGACGATTGCATTAACTGCGACGTCTGCGAACCCGAGTGCCCGAACGCTGCCATTTCCCAAGGCGAAGAGATCTACGTGATCGACCCGAACCTGTGCACGCAGTGTGTCGGTCACTATGACGAGCCTCAGTGCCAACAGGTCTGCCCGGTGGATTGCATTCCGCTGGATGAAGCCCATCCGGAGACGGAAGAGCAGTTGATGGCCAAGTATCGGGTCATTACCGGGAAGGCTTGATAGGCCTTAAAAGATCGCAGCCTTCGGCAGCTCCTACAGGGGATCGCATTAATCCTGTAGGAGCTGCCGGAGGCTGCGATCTTTTGCTCTTGCCTCTTCACTCCCGCTGCTCAAACCCTTCCCCGGTACACCCCAGGCATCGAACGAACGCCGCTTTCGCCGGGTCAACCACCAACGCCTGCCCCGCATCGCCAACCCCGCCACCGAGCGCGGTAAACGGCAACGACACCACAAACACCCCCGCGCCAATCACCGTCGCCACAACCAACAAAGGTCGGGCAATCAGCAAGTCGCCGATCATGGCGTAGGCCGGTGGGTTCTGGATGGTGTAACGCGGGTCGCCACTGCCACTGCTTTCAGCCGCCAACGCCGGCAGCCCGGCGCTCAGCAGCAAAACGACGACAAGGGTTCGAAACGAATTCATGGCACGGTCCTTCGGCTAGGCAGTGAGAACACTGACTATAGACCGTCGGGCGGATCAGCTCTGACAGCGTGGGCAAAAGACGCTGGCGCGCTGGCCCAGGCTCACACTGCGCAACTCCGTGCCGCAGACTTTGCACGGCTCGCTGCCACGGCCATAGACGAACAGTTCCTGCTGGAAGTAGCCCGGCTGGCCGTCGCCGCCGATAAAGTCGCGCAACGTCGTGCCGCCTCGCTCAATCGCATGGGCGAGGATGCGTTTGATCTCGATCGCCAGTTTCAGGTAGCGCGCCCGGGAAATGCTCTTGGCTTCGCGGCGCGGGTCGATGCCGGCGGCAAACAGCGCTTCCGTCGCATAAATATTGCCGACGCCCACCACCACCGCGTTGTCCATGATGAACGGCTTGACCGCCATCGAACGCCCGCGAGATTGCTGGAACAGACGCTCGCCGTCGAACAGGTCGGTCAACGGTTCCGGCCCCAGGCGAATCAGCAATTCGTGATTGAGCGGATCAAGGCTCCAGAGCATCGCGCCAAACCGGCGCGGGTCGGTGTAACGCAGGGCCAGGCCCGATTCCAGCTCGATGTCCACATGCTCATGCTTGGCCGCCGGCGTGCCGACTTCCACCAGCCGCAAATTGCCCGACATGCCCAAATGGCTGATCAACGTACCGACCTCGGCATTGATCAACAGGTACTTGGCGCGCCGCTCCACCAGCACGATGCGCTGGCCGGACAGGCGCACATCCAGGTCTTCGGGAATCGGCCAGCGCAGGCGCCGGTCGCGCACGATAACCCGGCTGACCCGTTGGCCTTCCAGATGCGGCGCGATGCCGCGACGGGTGGTTTCGACTTCTGGCAGTTCAGGCATGAGGCTCTCGAATCAGACGCTCAATCAGCAAATACCCGGCCCTCAGTGATGAGCGCCGAGGTCACGAATCGTTTGTTTAAGGGTTTCGAAATCGTAGTCCGAGAGGCCGACGTAATCGAGCACCAACGGCCCGACGCTGTTCCACTCATGGTCTTCGTTCTGGTTGCCCAGCACTCGGTAAGACGCGCAAATGTGTTCGGCCATTTTCAGGATCGACAGCAGGTTTTTCAGCTGAGTATTGCGCGAAGACTCATCGGTGAAGATCGCCAGGGCATTGTGGTGATTGGCGATGGCAGCGGTGATGTGTTCCGGCAGGCGCCAGGACTTGGCGGTGTAGTAACCGACCACCGCGTGGTTGGTGTTGAACACACGGTTTTCGGTGTCCACGACCCGGCATTCAGGGCTGGCGCTGGCATAAGCCTCTTCCAGGGTTTTCATGTAATCGGGGAATCGCTTGAGCATCAGCGGCACGCCGCAGTCGTGGAACAGACCCAAGGCATACGCCTCGTCGCCGGCCTGGGAGCCGATGCGCTTGGCCAGGGTCAGGCAGGTCATCGCCACATCCTGAGCGGTGTCCCAGAACCGGTTCAGCGTGACGATGGTGTCGTCGTTCATCTCACCCTTGATCGACTGCGCGTTGATCAGGTTGATGATCGAGCGGCTGCCCAACAGATTCACCGCCCGCTGGATCGAGGCGATCTTGTTGCTCAAGCCGTAATAAGGCGAGTTGACGATTTTCAGCAGTGCCCCGGAGAGGCCCGGGTCCTGGGCAATCAGTTTCGCGATCACTTCCAGGTCCGGATCGGGCATGTACTGCTCCATCTGCAGATCCACCATGATCTGCGGCTGGGGCGGCACGCTGATGCCTTGCAGGGACTGTTGAATCTGTTCGGAACTCAGCTCTTGGGACATAAGTACACACTCTGGGACAGGCGGGGATTCTAACCTTTAAAAACTTGGATCCGACACATTGCCCGGCAGATCGCCGAAAATTTCATTTGTTACCCTGGATCAGGCGGCCCCCTCGCCACATGTCACTCACCAGCCTATCAACAGTCGCAACACGCTATACTCCCGCTCTTTTTTCCGGAGCGACGTCATGTCCCTGCCTAGCCTGCGCCTTAAAGCCAACGCCGACCGACGCCTGCGAAACGGCCACTTGTGGGTCTATAGCAACGAAATCGATGTAGCGGCGACCCCTTTGCACGGCTTTAAGCCCGGCGACCAGGCGATCCTCGAGGCCGCCAGCGGCAAGCCGCTGGGCATCGTTGCCATGAGCCCAAACAACCTGATCTGCGCCCGTTTGCTGTCGCGCGACGTCAAGTTGCCGCTGGACAAGTCGCTGCTGGTGCATCGCCTGAACGTCGCCCTGTCCCTGCGTGATCGCCTGTTCGACAAGCCGTTCTATCGCCTGGTCTACGGTGATTCCGATCTGTTGCCAGGCTTGGTGGTCGACCGTTTCGGCGACATCCTGGTGGTGCAGATCGCTTCGGCGACCATGGAAGCCCATAAAGAAGACGTCATCGCGGCACTGACCCAAGTGCTCAAGCCTAGCGGGATTCTGTTCAAGAACGACTCCGCCGCGCGCGACGCCGAAGGCCTCAACCGCTACGTCGAAACCGTGTTCGGCCTGGTGCCGGAGTGGGTCGCGCTGGAAGAGAACGGTGTGAAATTCGAAGCGCCGGTCATCCAGGGCCAGAAAACCGGCTGGTTCTACGACCACCGCATGAACCGCGCGCGCCTGGCCCCTTACGCCAAAGGCAAACGCGTACTCGACCTCTACAGCTACATCGGCGGCTGGGGCGTGCAAGCGGCCGCGTTCGGCGCCAGTGAAGTGTTCTGCGTCGACGCATCGGCCTTCGCCCTCGACGGTGTCGAGCGTAACGCCGCGTTGAACGGTGTCGCCGAGAAAATGACCTGCATTGAAGGCGACGTGTTCGAAGCCCTGAAAGAGCTGAAAGCCAGCGAAGAACGTTTCGACGTGATCGTGGCCGACCCGCCGGCGTTCATCAAACGCAAGAAAGACATGAAGAACGGCGAAGGCGCCTACCGTCGTCTGAACGAGCAAGCCATGCGCCTGCTAAGCAAGGACGGCATCCTGATCAGCGCTTCGTGCTCGATGCACCTGCCGGAAGATGACCTGCAGAACATCCTGCTGACCAGCGCCCGTCACCTGGATCGCAACATCCAGATGCTGGAACGTGGCGGCCAAGGCCCGGATCATCCGGTGCACCCGGCCATCGCCGAAACCCGCTACATCAAGAGCATCACCTGCCGCCTGCTGCCAAACAGCTGATTACGCGGGTTTGACGGGGAGCCAACAGGCTCCCCGTTTGCTTTCTCCTCTCCTGAACTTCTCTATTTCTTACACTTGTCGTCCTACGGACGTGCAGGAAGTTTCCCTGCATCTTCTATTCTAAAGAATAAGACTTACACACCATTGCAAGTCTAAAGATCACTCCCACAAAATTACTGGAAGTTTCCTACTAACATTCCACTTGATAAGAACTCATTACAAACTATGATTGAGTTGTCACCAAGGAGTGGCATTCACTATCACTTACAAGGAGTTCACAACATGAAAGCAGTTACTCTGGAAACCAACAAAATCGCTAACCTGGCTTTTCTGGTCGCGCCAAAAGCCCGCTAAGTAAATGAGGCGCTGGGGAGTGCCGGCTTACCCAGCGTTTTCCTGGTTCCGTCAGAGTGAAGCACCCATCATGCAGCTAAACCCGCATCTATTCATATTGCCTCGCACGCCAGGTCAAATTGTCTGGGACTATAAGAACCACAAACAATTTGAACTGAACCTGGCGTATTCAACCCGACTGGCAGAACTTATCGACAGCCCGAGCAAGTTCGATAACAAGAACATCATCGATATTCAATTTTTGAATACCGGAATACTCACAACTTTAAAAACCGATGTTCCAGAGTGGGGCTGGGATGAACTATCAAAAATATTTCATATCGGCACCAAGAACCTGCCGTTCGAATACATCCCACAGAATAGCCATGAATGGTCGAGGCACTATCTGGACCATTGCAATGAAGTATTGGCCTCCAGCACGCCAGACTTCGCTCTCGCGCACCGCGCGACGAACGAACTGATTGCCCTCCCCGCGCCCTCCGGGTTACCGGCGGAAAGCCTCGCCGATGCCTTGATCAACCGTAAGACCTGCCGTTCTTTCACCGGGGAGGCGATTGCCCTCGAAGAGGTCAGTACGTTGCTTTATCTGGCCCTCGGCTATCTCAAAGAGCGCGAACTGGATGTTGATGATACGGTCGCCGAAGGTCTGAGCGCCCGCCGCAGCAGCCCTTCAGGTGGAGGATTAAATGCCTGCGAAGGCTTTCTCCATGTGCAAAACGTCAGTGGCCTCGCCCCCGGACTCTACGCCTATCATCCGGCCGATCATGCGCTGAGTTTCGTCAACACATTGCCCGACTCACCTTTGGGACAACTCCTGTGCGGCCAACATTTCATCAACAACTTGCCCGTCGGCCTGTTCATCAGCGCGCGCTTCGACAAGTTGTGGTGGAAATACCCGCACTCCCGGGCTTACCGGATGGCGTATGTCGAGGCCGGTCATATTGCCCAGACCTTCCAACTGGTGGCCACGGCACTGGGTTTGAGCACTTGGCTGACCGGCGCACTGACGGACGATCAGGTCGAAGCACTCCTGGGCCTTGAGGACAGCGCGGAACAACCGTTGTTTTTTGTCGGATGCGGCCAGAGCGACGGGCAGGTGATGTGCGAGGAATTGAAAGCGCTGTTGAACAACCCGGGGCTTCCAGAATGATCAGCGCCACTACCCTTCCGGATTCCTGGGCCCGGCGTTTTACCCTTGGCGACTGGAACTCCCGCGCCTCGGTGCGCGCCAGCGAACATACCTACCAATTGCCGCCAGACCTGGAACAGCAACTGGAAACCCGTCACTGGTTCCCCCCGGCCTTTTTGCCGTACCTCAGCCACCCGAGCATCAAAGCCGCAGGCCAATCGGTCATCCATCGGCTATCGGCCAATCACCTGGTGTATTTCCTCGACTACACCACGCTGCTGGAACATCGCATCGTCAACCGGGCCGTGGAAACCATCGTCCACGGTGAACTGGGCGTCAGCATCCCGCAGAAAATGAAAACAGCTGCGTTGCAGCTCTACACCGACGAGGGCTTTCACGCGCTGTTTTCCGACAGCCTCGCCGAGCAGATTGCCAACCACTACGGCATCGCCTCGCGTCCGGTGATACCGCAGCGGATTACCCGCCTGAACGCCCTGCTCGACCAGACCCCGGAACGGCATAAGGCACTGGCCTGGTTTCTCGTCGGTTTCGTCTCGGAGACCATCATCGCCAGGGAGCTGCTCGACGTCAGCCGCGACGCCTTGGTGTCCAGCGTCCAGGAAATGCTCAAGGACCACCTCACGGATGAAGCGCGTCACAGTCGCTATTTCTCAGAAGTGTTCCATTATCTGTGGCTGACCCTGAACAGCAGTCAGCGCACGTTCACCGCCAAATACCTGGTGCAGGTCCTGCTGACATTCTTTGAAATCGATGAACGATGGCTGAAGGAAAGCCTGCGCAGCACGGGATTGAATGTTGCCTGTATCGCGGACATCCTCGGCGGCCTCACCGGCCAGGCGGCCAGCGCCCAACGCGTCCTTTCAGGGGCTCGCGCCACACTCCAGGCGTTACACAATGCAGGGTTCTTCGACCTGCACAGCAACCGGCAACTTTTCACACAGGCAGGGATTGTCGATGGATGAAGGGATATCTGCTGCAAGCCTCAAAAAACGCCGGGCCGCCGTCATCCTGTTAATGACCATGGTGTTGCTCGGGGTCTTTCCACTGGATGTGCTCCTACCCTCATTCGCAGCGCTGGCCGGGCACTTCCGGACCACGCCGTCCGACATTGCACTGTCCATCAGCCTGTTCGCCGTCGGCATCGCCCTGTCTCAACTGCTGATCGGGCCGCTGTCGGACACCTTCGGGCGCAAGGGTTTGTTGCTGGCGGGCATGGTGGTCTCGATCATCGGCGCGACGGGTTGCCTGCTGGCCACCGAGTACGCCTGGTTCCTGCTGTTCCGGCTGATCCAGGCCATCGGTTGCGGCTGCTTCGTGCTCACTCAGGCTCTGGTCCAAGACCTGTTCGAAGGCAAGGAACGGGATCGGCTGCGGATTCTGATGGTCACCGCCAGCGGGATTTTCATTTCTATCTCGCCCCTGGCCGGGACCTTGCTGCAACAAGCCCTGGACTGGCCTGGAAGCTTTGTAGTGTTCATCGCCCTGGCCAGCGCCGTGTTCCTGAAAGCCTGCTTCTTTCTCGAAAACCAGCGCCCGGCCAAAGTCACCCGCCAAGGCATCATCCAGTCCTACCGTTTGGTCTACCGCGATGCCCGGTTTCTCGGCTATTGGCTGATCGCCTCGATTGCCTTCGCCTGCCACTTTTCCTTCATTGTCATTTCGCCGCTGATCTTCATGGAGCAACTGCACCTCTCGCCCTATGAGTTCTCGCTGACGCTGTTGCTCTATGGCCTTGCTTACATCATCGGCGGGATTGTCGCCCGGCTCATTGGCGGGCGGATTGAAGCCAATACCCAAATCATCGTCGGCCTGGGCCTGATCTTCTTTTCGGGCTTGATGATGTTCATGCTTTCGATGCTGCTGGGGCTGTCGACCCTGACCGTGTTGGTCCCGATGATCATCTGCACCGCCGGCACCACCATTGCTCGGCCTGTCGCCACCTCCAAGGCCATGGAGGTGTTTGCGGACATGGCGGGTACTTCAGCGGCGGCGGGCAACACGCTGATCTTTATCTTCGGCGGCTTGATCAGTGCGCTGATCAACCTGAGCAGTACCGACCTGCAAACCACCCTGGCGCTGAGTTTTCTATTGTTGAGCGCCTCCGGCATGGGCCTCAATGCGCTGTTGACCCGGCGCCATCGGGCACTGACCGTCGGCTGAAAACTGCCGGTCGTCATCCCGCACGCTGCGTCAGCGCTGGATCAACACTTTCCGGCATTCCCTCCTGACGCCAGCGGTGTAGAATCGCGAGATTCATCGCCATTCATCCCCCGGCGGGTTTATGAGCTCAGGCTGAGGCAAGCGGCGATCCCGCAAAGTCATCGGCAACTTCCGGACACACGGCCATTTCTGAGTGTTCCAGACGTCAATAGAAGCTCACTCCCCATTTGTTACCTGATTAGCCGCCCGGAGTGCTCCATGCCTGATTACCGCTCGAAAACATCCACCCACGGCCGCAACATGGCCGGTGCCCGCGCACTGTGGCGCGCCACGGGGATGAAAGATGACGACTTCAAGAAGCCGATCATCGCCATTGCCAACTCCTTCACCCAGTTCGTGCCGGGCCATGTCCACCTCAAGGACCTGGGCCAACTGGTCGCCCGGGAAATCGAACGGGCCGGTGGCGTAGCGAAAGAATTCAACACCATCGCCGTGGATGACGGCATCGCCATGGGTCACGACGGCATGCTGTATTCGCTGCCGAGCCGCGAGATCATCGCCGACTCCGTCGAATACATGGTCAACGCCCACTGCGCCGACGCCATCGTCTGCATCTCCAACTGCGACAAGATCACCCCTGGCATGCTGATGGCCGCTTTGCGCCTGAACATCCCGGTGATCTTCGTGTCCGGCGGCCCGATGGAAGCCGGCAAGACCAAACTCGCCTCCCACGGTCTCGACCTGGTCGACGCCATGGTCATCGCCGCCGACTCCAGCGCTTCTGACGAGAAAGTCGCTGAGTACGAGCGCAGCGCTTGCCCTACCTGCGGTTCGTGTTCCGGCATGTTCACCGCCAACTCGATGAACTGCCTGGTTGAAGCCCTGGGCCTGGCACTGCCGGGCAACGGTTCGACGCTGGCCACTCACAGCGACCGCGAGCAACTGTTCCTGCAGGCCGGGCGCACCATCGTCGACCTGTGCAAGCGTTACTACGGCGACAACGATGAGTCGGTACTGCCGCGCAACATCGCCAACTTCAAGGCGTTCGAAAACGCCATGACCCTGGACATCGCCATGGGCGGCTCCACCAACACCATCCTGCACTTGCTGGCCGCCGCCCAGGAAGCCGAGATCGACTTCGACCTGAAGGACATCGACCGCCTCTCGCGCCACGTGCCGCAACTGTGCAAAGTCGCACCGAATATCCAGAAGTACCACATGGAAGACGTGCACCGTGCCGGCGGGATCTTCAGCATCCTCGGCTCGCTGGCCCGTGGTGGCCTGCTGCACACCGAACTGCCGACCGTGCACAGCAAGAGCATGGCCGAAGGTATCGCCAAGTGGGACATCACCCAGACCACCGACGAAGCCGTGCATCACTTCTTCAAGGCCGGCCCGGCGGGCATCCCGACGCAAACCGCGTTCAGTCAGTCGACCCGCTGGGAAACCCTGGACGACGACCGTGAAAACGGCTGCATCCGCAGTGTCGAGCATGCTTACTCGCAAGAAGGTGGCCTGGCCGTTCTCTACGGCAACATCGCACTGGATGGCTGTGTGGTGAAAACCGCCGGCGTCGACGAGTCGATCCACGTCTTCGAAGGCAACGCGAAGATCTTCGAAAGCCAGGACAGCGCCGTGCGCGGCATCCTCGCTGACGAAGTGAAGGCCGGCGACATCGTGATCATCCGTTACGAAGGCCCGAAAGGCGGCCCGGGCATGCAGGAAATGCTCTACCCGACTTCGTATCTGAAATCCAAAGGCCTAGGCAAAGCCTGCGCGCTGCTCACCGACGGTCGTTTCTCCGGCGGCACCTCGGGCCTGTCCATCGGTCACGCTTCGCCAGAAGCCGCTGCTGGCGGCGCGATTGGTCTGGTGCAGGATGGCGACAAGGTGCTGATCGACATTCCGAACCGTTCGATCAACCTGTTGATCAGCGATGAAGAACTGGCCGCACGCCGGGTCGAACAGGATCAGAAAGGCTGGAAACCCGTCGAGAAGCGTCCACGTAAAGTCACCACCGCGCTGAAAGCCTACGCCCTGCTGGCCACCAGCGCCGACAAGGGTGCGGTACGTAACAAAGCGATGCTCGACGGGCTGTAATGCTTAACCGTTGAATAAAAAATGCCCCGCCAAGTGCGGGGCATTTTGTTTTCACCGATCCCTGTAGGAGCTGCCGCAGGCTGCGATCTTTTGATCTTCAAAGGTCGCGCAAAAGAAAGATCAAAAGATCGCAGCCTTCGGCAGCTCCTACAGTCCGTGTTGAGCCAGTTAGAACTGTGGTTTGTAGGTCACGCTGAACATCATGTTCCGCGGATCGCCGTAGTAGTTGTTGGCCGAAACCTGGCTGTACGACGGGATGAAGTATTGTTTGTCGAACAGGTTGTTGAAGTTCACCGCCAGCGTCACTTCATCGCTGGCCTCATAGGCAACGCGCGAATTCCAGATGGCAAACCCTGGCTGTTCGAAACCGCGATCAAACGCCACGGTGCGGCTTTGCGCGTTGACACCCAAACCGACGCTGACTTTGTTGAAGTCGCCCGGCAAGGTGTAATCACCCCAAATACGCAGCATGTGCATCGGCGTAAAGGTCGAGAACACCTTGCCCTCCAGCTCCGGGTCCTTGAGGAATTTGGTGGTGTTATAGGTGTAGCTGCTGGCCAGTTGCAAACCCGGCGCGACTTCACCGCTGACCTCGGCTTCGATGCCCTGGCTGCGAATCTTCCCGGACGCCGTCGAGCAGTACCAACCGCTGCACGCTTCGTCGCTTTCGATATCGGTGGTGAAGTCGGTGACCGCACGATTTTTGTGAATGTAGCGGAACAGCGCCAGCGAGGTGTTGAGCTGGCCGTCCATCAACTCGCCCTTGATCCCCAGCTCGTAGTTTTTGCCTTCTACCGGTGGCAGCCCGGTTTTCTGTTTGGTCAGTTGGACCTGGGGAATGAACACTTCGGAGTAGCTGCCGTAGACCGACCACTCATCATTCAGCGCATACACCAGACCGGCGTAGGGCGTGACTTTGCCGCTGGCCTTGACCGAGGTTTTCTCGCCGCCGTCCTGCAGTTCGCGGGCGAAATAGTTGTCCTGATCGAAGTGGTAGTCGTACCAACTGGTGCGCGCACCGAGGATCAGGGTCAGCGGATCGGTCAGCTTGACCCTCCACGAGCCGTAAATGCCTTTCTGCCGAACGTCGTAGGTGCTGGTGGCCAGGTTGGCGCTGTCGGCGATGCTGTCGAAGCTCTGGTCAGGACGATGATGGTCGATATCGCTGATGTCCACGCCTGGCGAGAACGCCCGGGCATAAGCATCATCGGTGGTGTACTTCGAATAGTTGGCGCCCAGCACCACGCTTTGCTTGAACGACAAGGCTTCGAAGTCGCCGTTGACGAACACGTCCAGCCCCCGGTTTTTGCCGTAGAAATCGGTGGAGTAATCCGCGAAGCGCGGCCCGGTGGTCGTGCCGACGGGCACCGCCCCGGCGATGAACTGATACGTCGCTTCGTTGGACTCGTTCATCGCGATCGCCGACGCCTTGATTTTCCAGTTGTCGTTGAAGTGATGCTCCAGGTCCAGGTACACGGCGGTCTGGTCGTTGAACGAACGGTTCCAGGTCGAACCGGTGTAGGAGGAACGCGGCAGGTCCAGCGGCTTGCCATCGGTGTAGCGCGGTAAGCCAAGGAAATAAGGCCGGCCATGGCTTTTCTTGTTGCTGAAGCCCACGCCGAGCAAGGTGTCGTCGCTCAGGTCGAAGTCCAGCGCGCCGTACACGGTCTGTTCCCAGTTCCACGTGTAATCGGAAAACGAATGCCCTTTCTCGTAGTTGACCACCGCACGGCCACGGATGGTGCCGGTTTCATTCAGCGGACCACCGACATCCGCTTGCGAGGCATAACGGTCCCAACTGCCGGCCTTGGCACTCAAGGTCACAGTCGGTGCGGCTTGCGGACGTTTGCGCACCAGGTTGATCGCGCCGCCGGGGCTGTTGGCCCCTTGAAGCAAACCCGCCGCGCCGCGCAACACTTCCATGCGGTCGTAGATGACCATGTTTTCGGTGATGTAGCTGCCCAGCGCGTAGACATCGCGCGGAACGGGTACGCCGTCGTATTGCAGCGCTTCGATATCAAAACCGCGGGCAAACATGAACATGCCGGGGCCGGGCGATCTGATCGAACTCAGGCCGGGGATGGCTTCAACCGCTTGGGTCAGGGTGGTGATGTTGCGGTCATCCATAGCCTTGCGGGTCAGCACGCTGACCGATTGCGGGATGTCCTTGAGCTTCTGGGTACTTTTACCGAGGGTGACGGCGCCGGTGGTGTAGGAACCGCTGCCTTCGGTGGTCGTCCCCAGGCGTTGGGCACTCACTTTGGTAGCACCCAATTCCATGGCCGAACCCGTGGCCAGGCGTTTTTCCAGGGTCACGCTGTCGCTGTCGATGTAACTCGCTTCCAGCCCGGTGCCCGCCAGCAACCGCGCCAAGGCTTCATCCTTGGCATAGCTGCCGCGCAGGCCCGGGGATCGCACACCCTGGGTCACTTCTGAGGAGACCAGCACTTGCACGCGGGTCACCGCCGAAAACGCGGCCAACGCGGCATCCAGGGACTGCGCCGGAATCTCGAAACGATAGAGCTGGGCCTGCGCGGCGGGTGCGGTCTGTGCACAGACCGGTCCGCCCGCAACGGCCAGGCCCAGGGCCAGCGTCAACAAGGTCGGCAGGCCGGGCAGGCGCCGGGCGGCAATCGGATGTCCCATGGATGTTTCCCCAATGATCGAAGTCGGTGTGGCGGCGCGGCACTACTTGAGAGTGCTTATTGTTTACGCCTCAGTGATCAAGGACGACGACCCGCGGGAAAACCCTGAAACTATTTGAGAATTATTTGCAGCCACGCCAAAAAACGAACACCAACCTGTGGCGTGGGGGGTTGCTCCCTCGCCACCGATCAGCCCTCGCGCAGCACCAGCAAATACGGGGTGTAATGTTCGGCACGCAGGTGCAGGGTGTAGACCAGCGCCTTGACCACGGCGTCGGGCTTGTCGATGTCGAACACTCCGGAGACTTGCCGCTCGCGCAAGCCATCGCCCACCACCAGCGTGCGACCAGGCCAGTAGCGGTTCAACTCGTCCACCACCTCGGCCAGGGGTTGCTGGCGAAACACCAGTTGGCGCTGACGCCAGGCAAACTCGCGGGCCGGATCAAAACCGTGCACCGCCGTCAGTTGCCGGCCCTGATACTCGACCGCCCGGCCGGGCTCCAGATACACAGGTTCGCCACTGCCGGCGCTGACCTCGACGCGGCCCTGGGCGACCTGCACCCGCGTCTGATCAGTGTGCCGGGCCACGCTAAATTGGGTGCCGACGACTTTCACCCAACCGTCCCCGGACACCACGACAAAGGGCCGCGCGGCATCCTTGGTCACTTCGAACCAGGCCTCGCCCCTTAACAGCCGCACCTGCCGCTCCCCCGCGCTCATGCGGACTTGAAGGGCGGTATCGGTATTGAGTTGCAGCGTCGAACCATCGGCCAACTCAACCCGGCGCGTCTCGCCGGTGCCGGTCGCATAGTCGGCGCGCAAGCGATCCAGCCAAGGGGTGTGCAACGCGACGCTGCCGACCAGCAATAACACCGCAGCAGCGCACGCCCATTCGAACCATTGCCGAGGACGCGGTTTACGCCAACGCGCCTGCTCCTGCTGGCGGATCGAGCGCGCCGGTTCGCGCAGAGCGCCGAGCAACGCCTGGACTTCCTGCCACGCGTCATCCTGGGCCTGGCCCTGGGCCAGCCAGGTGGCAAACCCATCCAGTTCAGTGGCGCTCACGTCGTCGGCCTGGAGGCGGAAGTACCAGCCAGACGCCTCGGCAAACAGGTCGTCGGCCGTCGTCGTTGCGGCAGGTTCAATCATCAGGGGTTCCACGGGTACGGGTTCGCGAGTCATGGCCGCGCACCTCGGTCATCGCTCGCCAGCCGCGCCTGGATAAAGGCCCGGCAATCGATCAGCGCACGACGCAATTGGTATTCGACGCTACGCGGGCTGATGGCCAGACGCTCGGCAATCTCGCGGTAGGAATGTTCGTCGACATGATAGAGCAGGAAAATCTGTCGGGTCGCCTCGGGCAACGCCGAAATGGCATCGCGCATCAAGGCTTCGTCCTGATAGGCGGACAACTGTTCAACCGCCGATGGGCTGCTGCATGGCAGGTCTTCGCTGGGTTCGCCGGCTTCCAGGCGCTCGCGACGAATCGTCTGGCGCTGGTGATCACGCACCAGATTGCTGGCAATGGTGAAAAGAAAGGCTGGCAGGTTGTCGATTTTTTCGCCGGATTCCAGACGCGCCAGGCGCAGGAAAGACTCCTGGGTCAGGTCGGCCGCCACCTGGGCGCTGCCGGTGCGGCGGGTGACGAACGCTTCCAGGGCTTTCTTTTGTTCGGCGAACAGGCGAGCAATCTGCGTATTCCAGGAGGGCACAGCACTACCTTGATCGAGAGGTCGTTCAGGAGCGCGCACGCTAGCAGAAGATGCGAGTGATTCGCAATTGATATCTTTTTGAGGACTTTCCCGGCAATTGTGTGATGGCCTTCGCGGGCAAGCCTCGCTCCTACAGGTTATGCGCCATTTATGAATTGGCGCCCATCCTGTAGGAGCGAGGCTTGCCCGCGAAAGCCGCGACTGGGGCTTACTGAATCTCTTCAGGCTTGACGATCACCCAGTTCTTGTCCGCCGTCACCGGCAGGCCTTCTTTGGCTTGGGCTGCGGCGTGTTTGGCCATCATGCCGTTGAGTTGGGTCATGTATTTGTCCTTGCGGTTGACCCACAAGTGAATCCCGCCCTTGGCCACGTCAACACTGTGGAACAGCATGTAGCCGTCGCTGCTCGGAGTATCGCCGCCCACCAGCACCGGTTTTTTCCATTCGTCGATGTAGGTCAGGATCGCCGCTTGCTTGCCGGCCATCCAGGTCGCCGGGGTCCACAGGTAAGGCGTCAGTTCCAGGCCGAGGTTGGCCTTCTCGTCATACTTGCCGGCGGTGATCTGTTTGCGCGCGGTGGTCAGTTCGCCGGTCTTGCGGTCCTTGAGCAGCGTGGTCACGCCGATCACGTTCTGCGGTTTGACGTTGTAGCCGTACTTCGGATCGGCCGCGACCATGCGCACCAGCTCTTCGGAAGCAGCGGTCATCACGTAGACCTCGATGCCGTTTTCCATCAGCTTGTTGTACAGCTCGGCCTGGCCGGTGAAGACTTTCGGCGGCTGGACATCGATGGTCTTGACCACATCGCCATCGTAATAAGTGCTCGGCACCGGTTTGCCGGACGCCATCAGCTCATCCACATAGCCCTTGAGCTCTTGCAGGGTGAAGCCGGAAAACACCTGGGCGACCCACGGGTAGCAAACCATGTCGTCGATTTCGCAGAGGCGATAGTAGTAGCTGAACAGGCTTTCCTTGTGGTCGGCGGTGTCTTTGAACGGAATCAGTTTCAGGGAGGGGTCGAGGGTGTCGCGGGTGATCAGGCCCTTGTTTTCCATGAACGGCAGCAACGACTCTTCGAGGTCGTAGCGGTAACTGGTGTTGTCCATGTCGAACACCGCGAAGTTACCTTTGTTGGCATTGGCGGCGATCATCGCGTCCAGTGCCTTGGCCTGATCGGCGGGCCAGTGTTTCAAATCCGTAGCAAATACCTGGCCGGCGAGGCCGAGGCAGAGTGCAGCAGCCAGAAATTTCGGTGCGAACTTCATTAGCTTTCTCCCTGATTCAAAGAGATCGACGCTAACAAAAAAGTGTGACAGTTCTCGTCTGCCCGCGACCGCTTGCGTCCTGATTCCGTCAGGCGCATTCCCCACAGCGGCAGCGGCTTATTCCAAAAACGACAGTCAACCTCTGTTTTCGGTATTAATTCATTAGATATCAAGCTGTTAGGCTTGCCGGTTCGCAGTCACACACGAAGGTGGCTGGCACAAGTCTATGGAGTCCTTATGAATCTGCCGCTGATTCTCAACCTGCTGGTGTTCCTTGCCCTGCTCTTCGGCTTGGCGCAAACCCGTCACACCTCTTGGAGCCTGGCCAAGAAAGTCTTGCTCGCGCTGGCCTTGGGCGTGGGTTTCGGCGTGGCACTGCATGCCATTTACGGTGCCGGCAACCCGGTGCTGAAAACCTCGATCGGCTGGTTCGACCTGGTGGGTAACGGTTACGTGCAGTTGCTGCAAATGATCGTGATCCCGCTGGTGTTCGCCTCGATCCTCAGCGCCGTGGCCCGCCTGCACAACGCTTCGTCGTTGGGCAAGATCAGCTTCCTGACCATCGGCACGCTGCTGTTCACCACCGCCATCGCCGCGCTGATCGGCATCGGCCTGACCAACCTGTTCGGCCTGACCGCCGAAGGCCTGGTCGCCGGCACCCAGGAAATGGCTCGTCTGCAAACCATCCAGACCGATTACGCCGGCAAGGTCGCCGACCTGAATGTGCCGCAGTTGCTGCTGTCGTTCATCCCGCAAAACCCGTTTGCCGACCTGGCCCGGGCCAAGCCGACGTCGATCATCAGCGTGGTGATCTTCGCCGCGTTCCTCGGGGTCGCGGCACTGCAACTGCTCAAAGATGACGTGGAGAAAGGTCAGAAAGTGCTCAACGCCATCGACACCCTGCAAGCCTGGGTGATGCGTCTGGTGCGCCTGGTGATGAAGCTGACCCCGTACGGCGTCCTGGCGCTGATGACCAAAGTGGTTGCCGGCTCCAACCTGCAAGACATCATCAAGCTCGGCAGTTTCGTCGTGGTTTCCTACATAGGCCTGGGTTTGATGTTCGTGATCCACGGCTTGCTGGTGTCGGTGGCCGGGATCAACCCGCTGCGGTTTTTCCGCAAGATCTGGCCGGTGCTGACCTTTGCCTTCACCAGCCGCTCCAGCGCGGCGACGATTCCCCTGAGCATCGAAGCGCAGACCAGCCGTTTGGGTATCCCACAGTCCATCGCCAGTTTCGCCGCGTCGTTCGGCGCGACCATTGGTCAGAACGGTTGTGCCGGTCTGTACCCGGCGATGTTGGCGGTGATGGTCGCGCCGACCGTGGGTATCAACCCGCTCGATCCGCTGTGGATCGCAACGCTGGTGGCGATTGTGACCCTGAGTTCGGCCGGTGTGGCGGGCGTGGGTGGCGGCGCGACGTTTGCCGCGTTGATCGTGCTGCCGGCCATGGGTTTGCCGGTGTCACTGGTGGCGTTGCTGATTTCCGTTGAGCCGCTGATCGACATGGGCCGTACGGCGTTGAACGTCAGCGGTTCGATTGCGGCGGGGGCGATTACCAGCCAGATCATGCAGCAGACGGATAAAGAACTGCTGGATGCGGATGAGCATGCGGAGTTGGCGCAGGCCTGATGTAAAGCAAGATCAAAAGATCGCAGGCTTCGCCAGCTCCTACAGGGGTTCAGCGGTGTTCACACACCGCAACTCCCCGTAGGAGCTGCCGCAGGCTGCGATCTTTTAGGCCTTTTCCCAAACCTCAAAGGCGTACGCCGGCTTATCCCCTTCCGCCGCATTCGGCACATTCGACACCAACGTCCACTGGTTCAAATCAAACGCCGGAAACCACGCATCCCCTTCCGGGCTCAACGCAACACGCGTCAAATACAGCCGATCCGCCTCTGCCAACCCTTGGGCATACAACTGCGCCCCGCCAATCAGCATCAGCTCATCGACGCCCTGTTCCTTCGCCCATTCTTCGGCACGAACCACGGCGGCCTCCAGCGACGGATAAACCTCCGCGCCTTCCAGCACCAGATCCGCCTGACGACTGACCACGATGTTCAACCGGCCCGGCAACGGACGACCGAGGGAATCCCAGGTCTTGCGCCCCATGATGATCGGCTTGCCCAGGGTGGTGGCCTTGAAGTATTTGAAGTCCCCCGGCAAGTGCCAGGGCATGCTGTTGTCGACGCCGATCACCCGGTTTTCACCGAGGGCTGCGATCAGGCTGAGGGGGAGTGATTTAGTCATGCCGGCGAGGATACCAGAGCCTCCCTTTCCCCGATAAGCGCCACAGCGGTTATGCTCAGCGTTCATTTAAGCGACGGGATGCCGCGTGACTGAACTGAATAACCTCTGGCTGACGGAAACCATCCGTCTGCGCGAAGAACACGCCGGGCCCCTGGACGACCTGGAAGCCAACCGACTGGCCCGCACCGCTGGCGGCGACTTGCCGAGCCGCATTCAACGCCGCGCCTTGTGGCTGGCCGAACGCGATGGACTGACCAACGCCCTCACCCATTGGCTGCAGGGGGCGCGACTCGCGCTGCTGGTGCTCGCGGCACTGGCCGTGGTCAGCGGCGCCGGGCTGGCGTTTGCGGCGCTGGGTGACGGGCAAGTCCCGGTGAATGTGTTCTGGGCCTTGGGCAGCTTGCTCGGGCTGAACCTGATTCTGTTGCTGAGCTGGGCCCTGGGCCTGGTGTTCGCCGGCGAACATGGCGCAACACTCGGACGCTTGTGGCTGTGGCTCAGCGAAAAATTCGCCCGGGACGCCAAAGCCGCGCAAATGGCGCCGGCCCTGTTGCTGTTATTGCAACGGCACAAACTCAATCGCTGGGCCATCGGCGTGCTGGTCAACAGTGTGTGGCTGCTGGCGATGCTCAGTGCCCTGGCGATTCTGCTGACGCTGATGGCCACCCGGCGCTACGGTTTCGTCTGGGAAACCACCCTGCTCAGCGCCGACACTTTCGTCGCCATGACCCAGGCCCTCGGCGCCCTCCCGGCCCTGCTCGGGTTCAACGTGCCGACCGTGGAGATGATCCGCGCCAGCGGCGACGCCGCGCTCAACATCGAAAGCGCCCGCCAGGCCTGGGCGACTTGGCTGGTCGGTGTACTGGTGGTTTATGGGGTATTCCCGCGCCTGCTGCTGGCGCTGTTTTGCCTCTGGCGCTGGAAAACCGGCCGGGCCGCGTTACGCCTGGACCTGAACCTGCCCGGCTACGCGCAACTGCGCGAACGCCTGATGCCCACCAGCGAACGCCTGGGCATCAGCGATGCCGCGCCGGATCAGCTTCATCGCATCGAAAGCGGCGTCAGCGAATTGCACAGTAACGGCGCGCTGCTGGTGGCCATCGAGTTGGATGATCAACGTCCGTGGCCGCCGTACCTGCCAAAAACCGTGGGCAATGCCGGCATCCTCGACAGCCGCGAATCGCGCCACAAACTCCTCGAACAGTTAAGTCGTTTTCCCCCGGCCCGATTGCTGATTGCCTGCGATCCGCGCCGTTCACCGGATCGCGGCAGCCTCGCGCTGATCGCCGAACTGGCGCGCAATGCCAGCGCCACCCGGGTCTGGCTGCTGCAAGCACCGCCCGGCGAAGCACTGGATGCCGCGCGTCTGGGCGACTGGCACACAGCGTTGCAACAACTGGAGCTGCCGTTCGCCGATTGCGCCCCGATGAATTGGCTGGAGACCGGTCATGACTAAGCCGTTGAAGCTCGCCGTGGTCGGCCACACCAACGTCGGCAAAACCTCCTTGCTGCGCACCCTGACCCGGGACGTCGGGTTCGGTGAAGTGTCCCACCGGCCCAGCACCACCCGGCACGTCGAGGGCGCGCGATTGTCGGTGGACGGCGAGCCGTTGCTCGACCTTTACGACACGCCGGGCCTGGAAGATGCCATCGCCCTGCTCGATTACCTCGAAAGGCTGGAACGTCCCGGCGAACGCCTCGACGGCCCGGCCCGTCTGGCGCGGTTCCTTGAGGGCAGCGAAGCCCGACAGCGATTCGAACAGGAAGCCAAAGTGCTGCGCCAATTGCAGGCCTCGGACGCCGGCCTCTATGTGATCGACGCCCGGGAACCGGTGCTGGCCAAATACCGCGACGAGCTGGAAGTGCTGGCCAGTTGCGGCAAACCGTTGCTGCCGGTGCTCAATTTCGTCAGCAGCGCCAACCACCGCGAACCGGAGTGGCGTGAAGCCCTGGCGCGGCTCGGGCTGCATGCCTTGGTGCGCTTCGACAGCGTCGCCCCGCCGGAGGATGGCGAACGCCGGCTCTATGAAAGCCTCGCGCTGTTGCTGGAAAACGCCCGACCACAACTGGAACGCTTGATCGCCGACCAACAGGCCCAGCGTCTGGCGCGCCAGCAAAGTGCCGCGCGGCTGATTGCCGAATTATTGATCGATTGCGCTGCGTGCCGTCGCAGTGTGGCCAGTAACGCCGAGCAGGAACAACACGCGATCAGCGAGTTGCGCAAAGCCGTTCGGCAACGGGAACAACGTTGCGTCGAAGCCTTGCTCAAGCTCTACGCGTTCCGCCCACAGGATGCGGCGGCCAGTGACTTGCCATTGCTCGATGGGCGCTGGGGCGATGACCTGTTCAACCCGGAAACCCTCAAGCAATTGGGCGTACGGGTCGGTAGCGGCATCGCGGCCGGCGCGGCGGCGGGTGCTGGCGTGGACCTGCTGGTGGGCGGCCTGACCCTCGGCGCCGCCGCCCTGGCGGGCGCAATTGCCGGCGGGGCGCTGCAAACCGCCCGCAGCTATGGCAGCCGTTTACTGGGCAAGATCAAAGGTCAGCGGGAACTGACGGTCGATGACAGCGTGCTGCGCCTGCTGGCTCTGCGTCAGCGCCAACTGCTCCAGGCACTGAATACCCGTGGCCACGCGGCAATGGACAGCATTCAAGTGGCCACGCCCCAGGACAAGACCTGGCGCGAAGGCAAGCTGCCCGAGGCGTTGAACAAGGCCCGGGCGTATCCGCAGTGGTCGTCGCTCAATCCGCATCCGAAGTTGAATCAGGCCGAGCGTCAGGAGCAGATCGACGCGTTGGCGCAGCAGCTTTGAATAGGTGTTGTCTGGGTGGGCCTCTTCGCGGGCAAGCCTCGCTCCTACAGGTTTTAGGGTGATCGCGAAATGTGTGCAAAGCACAAAACCTGTAGGAGCGAGGCTTGCCCGCGAAGGCCGCGACGCGGAGTCACGGAAGGAACGCTACCAGCCAATCTTCAAGAACTGCTTCGCTAACGCCGCCACACGGCTTCGATCCGTGCGGTCCGAACGTCCGTCATTGTCCACATCCGAACTCAGCACCACTTCCATCTCACTATCGTTATCCAGATCGTGAACCGCGGCCTTGTAGGCAATCAGCGTCCCGTCATGGAAATGCAATCGCACCGTTTCCGCTGTGCCATCGGCGGACGGGTTCTGCGAGAAAATCCGCAGATGCCGTTCCTCACCGTCACCGGCGTTGAACCACGCGCACTTCAGATAGGTTTGGCCAAAGACCTTGAGCCGCCGCAGGTCCGCCTCCGTTGCCTCACGCTGCAAATGCCCATTTTCAAAAAACCGGTAACGCACGGTATCGGCTTGCCCCTGGCCAGTGGAGTCCTGGGCGATCACCTTCAAATAGCGCACGCGGGGCTCACTTCCATTTGAATTTCAGGTAGGTGCTGCTGAGCAACGACACCAGTTCCCGATCCACGGTATCGATATCGCCATCGTGATCCGTATCGAAGTGAAACACCCAGTCCAGCGTGCCGTTATTGTCCGTGTCGTAGGCCGCTGCGGTGTACGCCAGGGTTTTGTCGGTCGGTTTGCCGGGGCCTTCGTGAAAGTGAAAACGCACGGTATCCGGGCTGCCATCCCTGGCGGAGTCTTCGCTGAACATTTTCAGATAACGCTGGGTGGAGGCGCCGGGATTGAACCAGTTGAGCTTCAGACACGCATTGGCGAAGGTCTTCAGCAGCCGCTGGTCAGCATTGTTTTCCACACCGTTGTTCGTCACGTCGCCCATTTTGTAATCGACATGGCCATCGGCGTCGAAATCCAGGGCGAAGGCCTTGTTGAGCAAAATGTCGTCGCCCGGTGTGCAGGCCGTTTCGTAGAACTGCAATAAAACAGAGTCGGCCCGGCCGTTGCCGATTCGATCCTGAACAGTGACTTTCAAATAGCGCATGGGGCGTTCCTTGCCGATTAAAGAAGCCCAAACACTAGCGGCTCCAACGCGCGGTATCCATGGCGCTAATTCGCCGCAGGACGTAGGGCAATTCATTAAAAGTTGCCCGCCGAAACCCCCGTGAACGAAGGACGTTACGCCTTGATCAACAACGCCAGCGCTTTCGCCTTCAGCACCTCCAGATCAATCACTGGCACCCACATCTCCTTGGCCTGTTCATCCCACTGACGAATGCGCAAACTCACCGCGCACAACGGATCGCGCTCAAAGGCCTCAGCCTCGGCAGCGCTCATCACCCCGCCCTGATATTCCAGCGTTCGGCGGCTGGCTTCGCTCAAACGTGCGTAGTACCCCGGCTCCTTGAGTGTCAGATAGCGCTTGGCTTGAACGTGGTACTCCACCAGCCGCGCCATGCGTTCGCTGAAACCCAGGCGGCGCAAATAGTCCGCGCCAAGGCGCTCATGGCTGACCACGCCGAAACCGCCCATGTTCTCGGCATCCTCGGCGCAGATATGCCCGATATCGTGAAAGAACGCCGCCAACACCACTTCATCGTCAAAGCCTTCGGCCATGGCCAGTTCGGCGGCTTGGGACATGTGCTCGATCTGCGACACCGGCTCGCCGATGTAGTCGCTGTCGCCGAAGCGTTCGTACAGGGCGAACACCTCGGCGATCACTTGCTCATGGCGCGTCATCAATCCTCTCCCAACAACAGGGCCACGTTGCGCTCCGCCAGCGCCGGCCCGACGCTCATACCGACGCCGGTGTGCATCAGCGCCACGTTCACGCCGGGTTGCGGACGCAGGAACGAGAACGGCCCCGGCCCCTTCGAACCATAGACACCCTGCCAACGCTCAAGCACTTGCACCTTGCAGCCCAGGGTCTGCTCGGCCAGTTCGATCATCCAGTTATCCACCTGTTCGGCGTTGAACGGTGACGGATCGCGGCCGTAATGGTGGGAATCGCCGATGATCAACTCGCCGTAAGGCGTCGGGCTGATCAGCAGATGAATGCCGTTGTCGTGCAGGTGCGGCGCGTCCCGCAGGATCTGCGCTTGCACGGCGGCGGCTTCCGGCAGGTCGGCAAACGCGCCGTAGTGCACGCAACTCAACCCGGTGAGCAACGCGTGTTGCAGATTCAGATCGATCTGCGGTTTGGCGCGCAGCATTTGCAGGCGACAGATTTGCGGGTTGAGCGCGGCAATCGGCTCGGCGAGCAACGTCTGATAGTCGTGGCCGGAGCAAACGATGATCTGCGCGGCGCCGAAGCTGCCGGCGGTGCTGTGCAAGCGACCCGGCTCGATGTCGCGCACCAGGGTCGAGAAGTGAAACTCGACGCCCAGCTCTCGGCGCAGGTAGTCGATCAGCGCCGGAATCGCTTCGCGGGAATACAGTTGCTGATCGTCCTTGCCGTGCAACGCGGCGCGGTGATGACTGAACTGGCCGCTGTACAGATCCCGCAACGCGGCACCGCGCAGCAGTTCGACGTTGTAGTTGTGCTCCACGGCGCGACCGTTGCAAAAGGCTTGCAGCAGGTGTTCTTCGGCTTCGGTGCGGGCGAACAGGTACGAGCCGTTGCGCTTGAGTGGCAGGCCGGCGAGTTGCGCCCATTGGCCCCAGATCTCGCGGCTGGCCTTGGCCAGTTCAAGCATTGGGCCCGGTGGCTGGCCGGTGACCAGGGCTTGGCCGAAGTTGCGCACCGAAGCACCCAACGGGGTTTCGCTGCGCTCGAAAACGGTGACTTTTAGGCCGCGTTTGGCGGCGGCGTAGGCGTGGGACAGGCCGAGGATGCCGGCGCCGACGATGAGCATGTCGTTGTGTGGTGTCATTAAGAGATGCCTTGAATTCGAGGCCGCCTTCGCGGGCAAGCCTCGCTCCTACAGGGTGTGTGTGTTATTCGCATTTTTTGCATTCAACCCAAAACCTGTAGGAGCAAGGCTTGCCCGCGAAGAGGCCCTGTCAGCCGATGAAGATTTTACTTGGCAACCACTTTCTCGGACTTGCCGTCATAGCGCTTGCGCCACTCGGTCAAGATCTCATCGCGATTCTTCGAGGCCCAGGCAAAGTCGTTCTTGATCAAGCGCTGCTCATAATCCGCCGGCAATTCGGTCTGCGGCTTGGCAATCCCTGGCTGGGCGAGGACTGCGAAGTTCTCTTTATAAAGCTCCATCGCCGCCGGGCTGGCGGAGAAGTCCGCCAGTTTCTTCGCCGCGTCTTCGTGGGCCGTGCCCTTGATCACGGCAGTCGCTTCAATCTCCCAGCCCAGGCCTTCTTTGGGCAGGATGATGTCCAGCGGCGCGCCCTGGCGTTTCAGTTGAACCGCCGGGTATTCAAAGGAAATACCGATCGGGAATTCACCGGAAGCCGCGAGTTTGCAAGGCTTGGAACCGGAGTGAACGTACTGGCCAATGTTCTGGTGCAAACCGTCCATGTAGGCCCAGCCCTGTTTCTCGCCGAAGGTTTGCAGCCAGGCACTGACATCGAGGAAACCGGTGCCGGACGAGGCCGGGTTGGGCATGACGATCTTGCCTTTGTACTCAGGCTTGGTCAGGTCTTGCCAGCTCACGGGTTTGGTCAGGCCCTGCTTTTCGGCTTCGACGGTGTTGAAGCAAATGGTCGCGGCCCACACATCCATGCCGACCCAGGCGGGCGGGTTGGCGGCGTCGCGGTAGTTGCCGCCGATCTTGGCCAGGTCCTTTGGCGCGTAGCTTTGCAGCATGCCTTGCTGATCGAGGATCGCCAGGCTCGATGCGGCCAGGCCCCAGACAGCGTCGGCCTGCGGGCGTTCTTTCTCGGCCAGCAATTTAGCGGTGATGATCCCTGTGGAATCACGCACCCACTTGATCTCGACGTCCGGGTTGGCCTTTTCAAAGGCGTCCTTGTAGGTTTTCAGTTGTTCGGCTTCGAGGGCGGTGTACACCGTCAACTCGGTTTTCGCCGCGAAGGCGTTCAGGCTGAAAGCGGTGAGGACAGCAGCGGCCAGGGCCAGGGGCTTGAACATGATCTTTTCCTGTTTGAGTTGAGGGGGTTGTACGGAATCAGTTACCGGGCGCGGTCTGCCGCCAGGCTTGGGAGCGGCGCAGCAAACCGCGCGAGGCCCAGGCCAGCAGCAGGGACACGCCCGCCGAGGTGAACAGAATCAGGGTCGACATCGCCGCCGCGCCGCCAACGTTGCCGGCGTCGTCCATGTTCAGCACCGCCACCGCCGCGAGGATGGTGTCGGGGCTGTAGAGGAAGATCGCCGCCGAGACGGTGGTCATGGCCGAGACGAACAGGTAGCGCACGATGTCCAGCAGCGCCGGCAGGCAGATCGGCACAGTGACCCGCAGGTAATGCCGATACAGCGGCGCCTTGAGCGACAGCGCGGCGGCTTCGAACTCGGCGTCGAGTTGGCGCAGCGCGGTGGTGGCGGTCATTTGTGCGGTGGTCAGATAGTGCGCAATGGTGCAGACCACCAGCAGGGTCATGGTCCCGTAGAGCACGTGCAGCGGGTTGCCGTTGAGGTTGAAGAAGAAAACGTAACCCAAACCCAGCACCAGCCCCGGCACCGCCATCGGTACGAAACTGAGCATGCGCAAGGTCAGGTTCAGCCCGCGCTGGCCCTTGGTTTTTTCCATCAGGTAGGCGCCGGTGAAGATCAGCACGCTGCCGATCAACGCCGTGCACAACGCCATCTTCACGCTGTTGCCGTAGGCCAGCCAGCCGCCGCCCGCGGTGTTGTTGAACTGGTAATGATTGAGCGACAGCGACAGGTTGTACGGCCAGAATTTCACCAGCGATGAGAACACCGCCATGCCGAACACCAGCAGCAACACCGCGCAGATCAGCAGCACGATGGCCAGGTAGCAGCCGTCCCGCAGTTTCGACGGCGCTGGTTTGAACACCTGCGCCCGGCCGCTCATCGCATCGCCGTGACGCCGACGCAACCAGGCATCGACACCGAAGCTGAACAGCGCCGGCAGCAGCAACACCATGCCGATCAACGCGCCGCGACCAAATTGTTGTTGGCCGACCACGGCTTTGTAGGCTTCCAGCGCCAGCACTTGATAGTCGCCACCGACCACCACCGGCACGCCGAAATCGGTAATGGTCAACGTAAAGACCAGGCAGAACGCGGCGAACACCGCTTGACGCGTCGCCGGCCAGGTAATGCTGCGAAAGGCTTTCGCCGGGCTCGCGCCCATGCTGGACGCGGCATCGAACAAGCGCGCATCCGCCAACGAAAGCGCCGACAGAAGAATCATCAAGGCGTGTGGGAAGGTGTAGATCACCTCACCCAGAACAATGCCCCAAAAGCCGTAGATATTGTCCGAGAGCAAACCGCGCAGCATGCCCTGGTTGCCGAACAGGTAAACCAGCGCAATCCCCGGCAGCATCGATGGCGCCATCAGCGGCAGCAGCGACATGCCGCGCCAGATCGCCTTGCCCGGAATCAACGTGCGTTGCAGGGCGTAGGCAAACAGGTAGGCCAGCGGTACGACAATGGTGGCGACACTGAGGGAAACCTTCAGGCTGTTGCCGAGCAACCAGTGAAAATTCTCACTGGTGACCAGTTCCCGCGCCGCGACCAGACCACCACCCTGCCCGGCCTCACTGCTGAAACCGCGCCAGAAGATCGCCAGCAACGGCATCAACACCGCGATACCGAGCAACACCAGCAACAGGATTTTGCCGCCGACCACGAACACCCGGTCGCCGATCTCGGCACGGGAGGTCTGCCGAACCTGCTTGTGCGGTATCGGCAGCGCGAGGTTCGCGCTCATCAGGCAAACACCTGCAGGCTGCGGGGCGGCAAGGCGACCATGATGTTCTGGGCGCCGAGGCGCGGCATGGCTTCCGGCGCCAGCTCCGCGAGCAAGGCGTGGCCCGGCAATTGATCGAGTTCGAAGCTCATGCGGCAGCGGTTGCCGAGGAAGGTGATCTCGCGAACCTTGGCCGGGAACAGGTTTTCTTCATGCACCAGCGGATTGACGTTGATCGCCTCCGGGCGGCAGAACAATCGGCCGGACGCGGTTTTCGCACTGCCATCGGCCAGGCGCATATTCATCCCGCCGACCTGGGCATGGCTGTCGCTGCTGCGGTGGAATGGCAGCCAATTGCCCTGACCGACAAACTCCGCCACAAACGGCGTGGCCGGGCGGTCGTAGATTTCCTGCGGCGTGGCGTACTGCTCGACCTTGCCGTTGTTCATCACGGCGATGCGGTCGGCCATCAGCATCGCTTCGTCCTGATTGTGGGTGACCATCAGGGTGGTAACGCCAAGGTTGCGCTGCAATTGGCGCAACTCGGTGCACAGATGTTCGCGAACCCGGGCGTCGAGGGCCGACATCGGTTCGTCCAGCAACAACAACGACGGCGCCGGGGCCAAGGCGCGGGCCAGTGCAACCCGCTGTTGTTGGCCGCCAGACAATTGGCCGGGGTACTTTTTTTCGCTGCCGAGCAGGCCGACCAGTTCCAGCATCTGGCCGACCCGTTTGCGCACTTCATCACGACCACTGCCGGCGAGGCCGTAGGCAATGTTCGCTTCGACCGTCAGATTGGGGAACAAGGCGTAGGACTGGAACAGGATGCCGTAATCCCGGGCCTGCGGCGCGAGGTGGGAAACATCGCGATCACCGAGGTACAACTCGCCGCTGTCCTGTTTCTCCAGACCGGCGATGCAGCGCAGCAACGTGGTTTTGCCACAACCCGACGGGCCCAGCAGACACACCAATTCGCCGGCCGCCACGTCCAGGGAGACGTTATCCAGCGCGGTGAACGCGCCAAAGCGTTTCTGCACGCCGCGCACTTTCATGGGTGCGCCGGGGTTGGTCAGGGCAGTTGCGATCGAGTGGTTCATGGACAGGCCTCATCAAGCAGATGAAGGCCATCCTAGGTTTGTAATGCGTCCGTCATATGGCAGTGAGGCAAAAACGGCTGATAGTGGTATTCGGGGATTTGGGTTCGCTCGCAAAAGATCAAAAGATCGCAGCCTTCGGCAGCTCCTACGCCGACCGCATTCCCCTGTAGGAGCTGCCGAAGGCTGCGATCTTTTGATCTATGCGGGCGCCATTTCCTGCGCCAACCCCAAAAACGCCGCCGGCAACCGCGCGCCTTTGCGCTCCTTGAGGCAGTACAAATACTCGGGAATCTGCGGTGCATTTTCGATGGTCAGCACCCGCAACTGCGGATCATGGGGCACTTCCTGGCGGGCGATGATGCTGATGCCGATATTGCGCAGCACCGCTTCGCGAATCGACTCACGGCTGCCGATCTCCAGCAACGGCCCGAAACTCACCCCGGCGCTGGCCAGCAATTCCTCAGTCAGTCGCCGAGTGGTGGAGCCCGACTCGCGCATCAACAACGTATGCCCGGCCAACGCGCTGAGCGGCACATGATCGTGCACCGCTAGCGGGTGATTGCGATGCACCGCCAATACCAGCGGATCGCTGCCGAGCACGCGTCGAATCAGCCGCGCATCGTCGAGCAATTGCGAGGACGCGGCGACATCGACCCGGTAATCCTCCAACGCTTCGAGTACTTGCTGGGAGTTGCCGATTTCCACCGACACTTCCACCTGCGGCAAGCGCTC
Organism: Janthinobacterium sp. LPB2021202312-11-4; assembly: GCF_037049705.1. Taxonomy (NCBI): domain Bacteria; kingdom Pseudomonadati; phylum Pseudomonadota; class Betaproteobacteria; order Burkholderiales; family Oxalobacteraceae; genus Janthinobacterium; species Janthinobacterium sp. LPB2021202312-11-4. Next base: position 311,006 of record NZ_JBAGKV010000001.1, read on the forward strand.
GCGGAAGGTCTTCACCAGATCGAGGATGTAATACGGCGCGGTGGCGGCGATGCGCAGCGTGCCCTGGACCTGACCGCTGTTGCGCAGGAAAAACTCGATGTCGGCTTCCTGCTGCAACAGCGTCTTGACCATCGGCAACAGCCGCGCACCTTCATCGCTGACGCTGAGGCGGCGGCCGCCACGGTAGAACAGCTCAACCGAGTACTGGCTTTCCAGGTTGCGAATCTGGGTGGTCACGGTGGGCTGGCTCAGGCCGAGTTTCTTGGCCGCCAGGGTAATGCTGCCCAGGCGGGCCACCATGTAAAACGCCTTCAGCTCGGCACTCAGCACAGCCGTTCCTCATCCTTACTTACGCAACAGGCGCAAACCGTTGAACACCACCAACAGGCTCACGCCCATGTCGGCAAACACCGCCATCCACATGGTGGCGATCCCGGCGAAGGTTACCCCAAGAAAGATCGCCTTGATGACCAATGCGAGGGCGATGTTCTGTTTGAGGATGCTCGAGGTCTGGCGCGACAGACGAATGAACGCAGGGATCTTGCGCAGATCGTCGTCCATCAGGGCGACATCGGCGGTTTCGATGGCGGTATCGGTGCCCGCTGCGGCCATGGCGAAACCGATTTCCGCCCGGGCCAGCGCCGGGGCGTCGTTGATGCCATCGCCGACCATGCCGACGTTATGCCCTTTCGCATACAGGGCCTCGATGGCTTGCAGCTTATCGGTCGGCAGCAGATCGCCCTTGGCTTCGTCGATGCCGACTTGGGCGGCAATCGCCTGGGCGGTGTGGACGTTGTCGCCAGTGAGCATCAGGGTTTTGATGCCCAGGGCGTGGAGTTGCTGGATCGCTTCGCGGCTGGACTCTTTGACTGTGTCAGCGACAGCAAACAGCGCCAATGGGCCGGACTTGTTGAGCAGCAGCACCACGGATTTGCCCTGTTTCTCCAGGGCAAACAGCTTCTCTTCCAGGGCTGGCGAGCACAGGTTCAGCTCTTCCACCAGCCGATGATTGCCCAAGTGGTAGACCTGGCCGTCAATCTCGCCGCGCACACCGCGACCGGCCAGGGCTGCGAAGTTATCCACAACCTGCGGTGCGAATTGTTTATCCACAGCGGCGTTGGCGATGGCCAGCGACACCGGGTGATCGGAACGACCGGCCAGCGCGGCGGCAATGGCCGGGGCGGTTTCGTCGGTGGTCGGGTCGAGGGACAAATAGTCGGTTTGCACCGGTTTGCCGTGGGTGATCGTGCCGGTCTTGTCCAGCGCCAGGTAATCGAGCTTGTGCCCACTCTCCAGATAGACGCCGCCCTTGACCAAAATCCCTTTGCGCGCCGCTGCCGCGAGGCCGCTGACGATGGTCACCGGGGTGGAAATCACCAATGCACACGGGCACGCGACCACCAGCAACACCAGCGCACGGTAAATCCAGTCGAACCACACAGCGCCCATGAACAGCGGCGGAATCACGGCAACAGCCAACGCCAGCAGGAATACCGCCGGGGTGTAGATTTTCGAAAACTGATCAACGAAACGCTGGGTCGGTGCCCGCGCGCCTTGAGCCTGCTCGACGGCGTGGATGATCCGCGCCAGGGTCGAGTTGTTCGCGGCGGCGGTCACCGTGTACTCCAGGGAGCCGGCCTGATTGATGGTGCCGGCGAAGACTTTATCGCCCACCGTTTTCTCGATCGGCAGGCTTTCGCCGGTGATCGGCGCCTGATCGATGGTCGATGTGCCGGACACTACTTGTCCGTCGAGGCCGATGCGCTCGCCGGGACGCACGCGCACTCGCGCCCCCAGTTCGATGCTTTTAACCTCCTGTTCGACCCAACTGCCGTCAGCCTGCTGCACCGTGGCCTGTTCCGGGGTCATCTGCATCAAGCCACCGATGGCGTTACGCGCACGGTCCAGGGACTTGGCTTCGATCAACTCGGCCACGGTGAACAGGAACATCACCATCGCCGCTTCCGGCCACTGGCCGATCAGGATCGCGCCGGTTACCGCGATGCTCATCAGCGCATTGATGTTCAGGTTCAGGTTTTTGAGGGCGATCCAGCCTTTTTTGTAGGTGGTCAGGCCGCCGCTGAGGATCGACACCAGCGCGATGATCGCCACCACCCAGGTCGGGGCGGCGTTGGTGAAGTGGATGACTTCGGCGGCGAGCGCACCGACGCCAGACAGGGCCAGGGGCCACCAGTGTTTTTTCTCGGCGGCGGGCGCGGGGGCTTCGACGCCCTGCTCCAAAGGCTCCGCCACCATGCCCAGCGACTTGATCGCCTCGATAATCGGCGCGGTGCTTGGCAGGTCATGGGTCACGCCCAACACCCGGTTGATCAGGTTGAATTCCAGTTGCTGCACACCCGAGAGCTTGCCCAGTTTGTTCTGGATCAGCGTCTGCTCGGTCGGGCAGTCCATCGCGTCGATGCGGAAACTGCTCAGCCGTGCGCCGTCGGTCGGCTTGTCGCTGAGCTTGATCAGCGATGGCGCCGCCACTTTGGAGGAACAGCAGGAATCGCCGTGGCTGCCGTGGTCGTGCGTCTTCTGCACAGGCTGCAGCTTGTGGCTGTGATCACCATGATCGTGATCGTGCCCATCGTCAGGTTTGTGGATGTGAAGGGAATCGCTCATCGGGTTGCGTCCATAAAGGTGCCTGTTGCCAAGTAAAGACCCTGTAGCCACTATAGGGTCAAGCAACCTTTTGGAGATTGTCGCGATGAAGATCGGCGAATTGGCCAAACTCACCGACTGCGCGGTGGAAACCATCCGCTATTACGAGCGCGAAAACCTGCTGCCAGAGCCGGCCCGCAGCGATGGCAACTACCGCGTCTACACCCAGGCCCACGCCGAACGCCTGACGTTTATCCGCAACTGCCGCACCCTCGACATGACCCTCGAAGAAATCCGCAGCCTGTTGGCCCTGCGCGACAGCCCGCAGGATCAGTGCGAAAACGTGAATGCGTTGATCGACGAACACATTCATCACGTCAAGGCACGGATCGATGGATTGATGGCGTTGCAGGCACAACTGCTCGACCTGCGCCAACGCTGCGGCGAAGGGCCGGACATCGATCAATGCGGGATTTTGCAGCGGCTGGAAGTCAGCGGCGGGGTGGTGGCGACGGAGGTGGAGCATTCCCATGTCGGCCGCAGTCACGGCCACTAAACATCGCATGCCCCCGTAGGAGCTGCCGAAGGCTGCGATCTTTTGATCTTGATCTTCGGCGGCTTCGGGATCGCCAAGATCAAAAGATCGCAGCCTTCGGCAGCTCCTACGGGGGGATCAATGATCGTTCCCATGAACGATCATGCGCCGGAGCTTTAAACCGCCATCGGCGCGGTCATCGGCGCGTGGTGCTGATAACCCTCAAGCGAGAAATCGCCCGGTTCGATCAGCTCCAACCATTCCGGCTGATAAACGCCTGTCTTGGAAAACTCTGGCACACGGTCGCTAATCACCAGTTTCGGCATCGGGAACGGCTCACGGGTGAGCTGTTCGTTGAGCATGTCCAAATGGTTTTCGTAGACGTGGGCATCACCGATGAAATAGGTGAACCAGCGCGGCGTGTAGCCGGTCAGGCGCCCGATCAGGCTCAGCAGCGCGGCGCCTTCGGTGAGGTTGAACGGCGTGCCCAGGCCCAGATCGTTGGAGCGGATGTAGAGGGTCAGGGAGATTTCCCTGGTCTCGACATTCGGGTGGAACTGGTAAAGCAGATGGCACGGTGGCAGGGCCATTTCATCGAGCTGCGCGACGTTCCAGCCGTGGAACAGGATGCGGCGGCTGCCCGGGTCCTTGATGATGGTGTCGACGCACTGGCGAATCTGGTCGATCGCCTTGTACAGCACCACGTAAGCCTGGCCGTTCTCTTCGCCTTCGGCGATCTGGCGATAGCCTTGGCTCAAGGTCTGCTCGATGGCGGCTTGATTGCTGACCGGGATCTGCTTGTACGCTGGCCATTTGCGCCATTGCACGCCGTAGATTTCGCCGAGGTCGTCTTCGCCCTGGCGGAACGGGTTGGCCAGCCACTGGGCGTTTTCGTTGGCGTTCTGGTCCCAGACTTTGCAGCCCAGGGCACGGAATTCGGCGGCGTTGTTCACCCCACGCAGAAAACCGCACATCTCGCCGATGGCCGATTTGAAGGCCATCTTGCGGGTGGTGATCGCCGGGAAACCTTCTTTCAGGTCATAGCGCAGCATCGCGCCCGGGAAGCTGATGGTGTTGACGCCGGTGCGGTTGGCTTGTTTGGTGCCGTTCTTGATGACGTGGGCCACCAGATCGAGATATTGCTTCATGAGTTACCTGTGTCCTTGAACCCGGGAGCCGTCGCCCCCGGGATTCCAATTTATACCGCCGCCGCAGGCGCCGTCGGGGCGCGATGATACGCCAGCCAGATCAGGAACAGACCGGCGAGCACCATCGGTACGCACAGCACCTGACCCATGGTCAGCCAGCCCCAGGCCAGATAGCCCAGTTGCGCATCCGGCACGCGAACGAATTCGACGATGAAACGGAAGATGCCGTAAAACAGCGTGAACATCCCCGAAACGGCCATGGTCGGCCGCGGTTTGCGCGAGAACAGCCACAAGATCAGGAACAGCGCGACGCCTTCGAGCGCGAACTGATACAGCTGCGACGGGTGACGCGGCAACTGCGCCGGATCGCTGAACGGCGGGAAGATCATCGCCCACGCCACGTCGGTCGGCTTGCCCCACAACTCGGCGTTGATGAAGTTGCCGATGCGCCCGGCGCCCAGGCCGATCGGCACCATCGGTGCCACGAAGTCCATCAACTGGAAGAACGACTTGTTGTTCTTTTTACCGAACCACAACGCCGCGAGCATCACGCCGATAAATCCGCCATGGAAGGACATGCCGCCCTTCCACACTTCGAAAATCAGCGTCGGGTTGGCCAGGTAAGCGCTCAGATCGTAAAACAGCACGTAGCCCAACCGCCCGCCGACAATCACCCCCATCGACATCCAGAAGACCATGTCGGAGAGTTTCTCCTTGGTCCAGGTCGGATCGAAGCGGTTCAGGCGCCGGGACGCCAGCAGCCAGGCGCCGCCGATGCCGATCAGGTACATCAGACCGTACCAGTGGATTTTCAGCGGACCGATGGCCAGGGCCACCGGGTCGATCTGCGGGTAAGGCAGCATTGCGACTCCTCGTTAGAGTTGAAACCTTCAAAATTCCCGGGGGACGCTGTCACCTCAGGATTAAGCCAGGATTGCGATTGGCGTCAGAGCAGGAAATTCAGGCCCACGCAGAACAGCAAAGCGGCGAATAGGCTTTTGAGCAAGCGCGGCGACAGCTTGTGGGCCAGTCGTGCGCCGAAGCGAGCGAAAAACATGCTGGTCAGGGCGATCCCCAGCAACGCCGGCAAATACACAAAACCGAGACTATGGGCCGGCAGCAGCGGATCGTGCCAGCCCAGAATCATGAAAAATAATGCACTGGACACCGCAATCGGCAAGCCGCAGGCCGAAGACGTGGCCACCGCTTGCTGCATCGGCACGCTGCGCCAGGTCAGGAACGGCACGGTCAGCGAGCCGCCGCCAATCCCGAAAATCGCCGAGGCCCAGCCAATCACACTGCCGGCTACGGTCAGACCGACTTTGCCCGGCACCGTTCGGCTGGCCTTGGGTTTGAGGTCCAAAGCGAGCTGAACGGCGACGATCAGCGCGAATACACCAATGATCTTCTGCAAATGCGGGCCGGAAATCGCTTCCGCCGTCAGCGCGCCAAAACCGGCGCCGATCAGGATGCCAAGGGTCATCCAGGCAAAAATCGGCCAACGCACGGCGCCACGGCGGTGATGCTCGCGGATCGCGTTCACCGAGGTAAAAATGATCGTCGCCAGGGAAGTGCCGACCGCCAGGTGAGTCAGGATCGACGGATCGAAGCCTTGCAGTTTGAAACTGAACACCAGCACCGGGACGATGATGATTCCGCCACCGACCCCGAACAGCCCGGCCAGCACGCCCGCACAGGCGCCCAGCGCCAGATAGAGCACAAATTCCATGGCCGACCCCACGCATCCCGAAAATAGGAGCGGCATGGTAACGGAAGCAGGGGCTCGGGCTCTACTGCGCGTGGCGATGGATCGACGGGCGATGTCTGCGTAGAGTGGGCAAAAAACACACAAGGACCACCTTATGTGCCTGATTGTCTTTGCCTGGCGGCCCGGCCACGCCCAGCCGCTGATCGTGGCGGCCAACCGCGACGAATTCTACGCCCGACCCACCTCCCCCCTGGCCCGCTGGCCCCACGCACCCCACGTCCATGCCGGCCGGGACCTGGAAGCCGGCGGCACCTGGCTCGGTGTCGGCGCCAACGGCCGCTTTGCCGCGCTGACCAACATCCGCGATCCCCATCAGCCACCGTCGCGCAAGTCCCGGGGTGAACTGGTGGCCGGGTTTCTCAGCGGCGAGATGTCGATTGATGACTATTTGAGCGACGTTGTCCGACGTTCGCTGGACTATGCCGGGTTTAACCTGCTGATCGGCAACACCCACGAACTGTGGCATTTCAATGCCCGGGAAACCGAAGCGGTGATGCTGGCGCCCGGGGTTTACGGGTTATCCAACGCGGGGCTGGATACGCCGTGGCCGAAGGTGTTGAAGGCCAAGGCTGCGCTGAGCGAAGTGCTGGACGATCCGCAGCCTGAGGCGTTACTGGCGATTTTGAGCGATGCGCAGACGGCGCCGTTTGCCGAATTGCCGGATACCGGGGTTGGCCTGGCGACCGAGAGTTTGTTGTCGAGTGTGTTTATTGCCAGCCCGAGTTACGGGACGCGGGCGAGTACGGCGTTGATTGTTCAAGCGGACGGGACGCGGGTGATGGTCGAAAGGAGTTTCGGGCCCTATGGCGGGCGGTTGGGGGAAGTGGAGATCAGAATTTAGTTTTTTGGTGTATCTGAAGACGCCTTCGCGGGCAAGCCTCGCTCCTACAGGGAACCACCGAATCTGTAGGAGCGAGGCTTGCCCGCGAAGAGGCCATCAGCGTTTTAGAGGGTTTTGACCGCCGCCGGATTGACCATTCGCGCCAACCCAAGGTTCTTCAGCGCCAGTTGCAGCGAACTGTGAATAACCTGCGGGTTGTCGATGGTCATCAGCTCAGCCAGCAATTCCTTGGCCTTGCTCAGGTTGACCTGGCGCAGCATCCACTTCACCTTCGGCAAGTTGGTGGCATTCATCGACAGGCTATCGAAGCCCATCGCCATCAACAGCACCGCCGCCGCCGGGTCACCGGCCATCTCGCCGCAGATACTCACCGGTTTGCCTTCGGCATGGGCGTCGCGCACGACGTTCTGCAAAGCTTGCAGCACCGCCGGGTGCAGGTAGTCGTAGAGGTCGGCCACTCGCGGGTTGTTACGGTCCACGGCCAGCAGGTACTGGGTCAAGTCGTTGGAGCCGACGGACAGGAAGTCCACCATCCGCGCCAGTTCCTTGGTCTGGTACACCGCCGCCGGAATCTCGATCATCACGCCAATCGGCGGCATCGGCACGTCGGTGCCTTCGTCGCGCACTTCACCCCAGGCCCGGTGAATCAGGTGCAGGGCTTCTTCGAGTTCGTGGATGCCGGAGATCATCGGCAGCAGAATCCGCAGGTTGTTCAAGCCTTCGCTGGCCTTGAGCATCGCGCGGGTCTGGACCAGGAAGATTTCCGGGTGATCGAGGGTGACGCGAATGCCGCGCCAGCCGAGAAACGGGTTGTCTTCCTTGATCGGGAAGTACGACAGCGACTTGTCGCCGCCGATATCCAGGCTGCGCATGGTCACCGGTTGCGGGTGGAACGCGGCGAGTTGCTCGCGGTAGATCGCCAGTTGTTCTTTTTCGCTCGGGAAGCGCTGGTTGATCATGAACGGCACTTCGGTGCGGTACAGACCGACACCCTCGGCGCCACGCTTCTGCGCCCGCGCCACGTCCGCCAGCAGGCCGGTGTTGACCCACAGCGGCATGCGATGACCATCGAGGGTCACGCACGGCAGATCGCGCAGGGAATCGAGACCGAGCGCCAGTTGCTTCTCTTCTTCCACCACCTCGGCGAACTGCTTGCGCAGCACGTCGCTGGGGTTGGTGTAGACCTCACCGCGATTGCCGTCGACGATCAGTTCGATGCCGTCGACCTTGGCATACGGCAGGTCGACCAGGCCCATCACCGTCGGGATGCCCATCGCCCGAGCGAGGATCGCGACGTGGGAGTTGCCTGAGCCGAGGACCGAAACCAAACCCACCAGCGTGCCTTCCGGCACCTCGCCGAGCATCGCCGGCGTCAGTTCTTCGCTGACCAGAATGGTTTTTTCCGGGTAGACCAGGTTCTGCTGACGTTCTTCCTGCAGATAAGCCAGCAAGCGCCGGCCGAGATCCTTGACGTCCGATGCGCGCTCACGCAGGTACGCATCGTCCATCAGTTCGAAACGATTGACGTGATCGGTCACCACTTGGCGCAACGCGCCCTGGGCCCACTGGCCGGTCTTGATCACGGTGGTGACTTCGCTGCCCAGCGCGGCATCGTCGAGCATCATCAGGTAGACATCGAACAGCGCACGCTCTTCCGGGCGCAGTTGGGTTGCCAGTTTCGCCGACAACGCACGCATGTCGGTGCGCACACCTTCGATGGCGGTCTTGAACAGCGCCAGCTCGGCGTCGATGTCGGTGATGGTCTTGTCCGGCACCACGTCCAGGTCGGCGGGCGGCAGCATGACCACCGCGGTACCGACCGCCGCACCCGGCGAACCCGGCACGCCGACGAACTTGGCTTCCTGGATGCCCTTGCCCTGGCGGCCCAGGCCACGGATCGAACCGGTGGCCTCGGCGTGGGCGATAACACCCGCCAGTTGCGCACTCATGGTCACGAGGAAGGCTTCTTCACCTTCATCGAACTGGCGGCGTTCTTTTTGCTGAATGACCAACACGCCGACAACGCGGCGGTGGTGAATGATCGGCGCTCCGAGGAAGGAGGCGTAGCGTTCTTCACCGGTCTCGGCGAAGTAGCGGTAGCGCGGGTGATCCGCGGCGTTTTCGAGGTTCAGGGGTTCTTCACGCGTGCCGACCAGGCCAACCAGACCTTCGTTGGGTGCCATGCTGACTTTGCCGATCGAGCGCTTGTTCAAGCCCTCGGTGGCCATCAGCACGAAGCGGTTGGTTTCAGGGTCGAGCAGGTAGACCGAGCAGACCTGGCTGCCCATGGCCTCTTTGACGCGCAACACAATAATCCCCAACGCCGCCTTGAGATCCTTGGCGGAGTTAACTTCCTGGACGATCTTGCGCAGCGTATTGAGCATGGCTCGGGGTCGAACTCCGTCGTCAGTCGCGCGCTAAAAGGCGCGGGGCAAGCTCTTTGAGAGCGCGTCGATACACCTCGCGCTTGAATGTCACCACCTGGCCCAACGGATACCAATAGCTGACCCAGCGCCAGCCATCGAATTCCGGTTTACCGGTCAAATCCATCCGCACCCGCTGCTCGTTGGAGATCAGGCGCAGGAGAAACCATTTCTGTTTCTGGCCGATGCACAGCGGTTGGCTGTGGGTACGGACCAGACGTTGCGGCAAACGATAGCGCAACCAGCCCCGGGTGCAGGCGAGAATTTCAACATCTTCGCGCTCCAGACCCACTTCTTCGTTCAACTCGCGGTACAAGGCGTCTTCCGGCGTCTCCTGGGGGTTGATCCCGCCCTGTGGAAACTGCCAGGCATCTTGATTGATACGGCGAGCCCATAGCACCTGGCCGGCATCATTCGTGAGAATGATCCCGACATTGGGGCGGAAACCATCGGGGTCGATCACGGCAACAACCTCGCAAACGCATGTCGCCGCATTGTTCCACAAAGGTTGTGAAGGCAGCAACGAGCCGGCCCACCTTATGTGCACTCTTGTGAAAAGTACGTATTCTGGCGACCTTTCTACAGACTTTTCAGCGAGTAACTGCAATGCGGCTGGCTTTATTCGACTTGGACAACACGCTTTTGGGCGGCGACAGTGACCACGCCTGGGGCGATTACCTGTGCGAACGCGGTTTTCTCGACGCCGTGACGTACAAGGCACGCAACGATGAGTTCTATCAGGACTACCTGGCCGGCAAGCTGGATAACGCCGAGTACCTGAACTTCTGCCTGGAAATCCTCGGCCGCACCGAGATGGCCACGCTGGATCAGTGGCATTCGGACTACATGCGCGACTGCATCGAACCGATCGTGCTGCCCAAGGCCCTCGAGTTGCTGGCCAAACACCGCGATGCCGGCGACAAACTGGTGATCATCACCGCCACCAACCGCTTCGTCACCGGGCCGATTGCCCAGCGCTTGGGTGTCGACACCCTGATCGCCACTGAATGCGAAATGGTCGATGGCCGCTACAGCGGGCGCAGCACTGACGTTCCGTGCTTCAAGGAAGGCAAAGTGACGCGGTTGAATCGTTGGCTGGAAGAGACCGGGCATTCGCTGGACGACAGCTATTTCTATAGCGATTCGATGAATGATTTGCCGTTGTTGGAGCAGGTGGCGAATCCGGTGGCGGTTGATCCGGACCCGAATCTGCGGGCCGAAGCCGAAAAGCGTGGCTGGCCGGTGATGTCTCTTCGCGACTGAAAATCAAAAGATCGCAGCCTTCGGCAGCTCCTACGGGTGTACACAAGACCCTGTAGGAGCTGCCGAAGGCTGCGATCTTTTCGGCTCAAACCGGTTTAGCGCCCATCAACCCCGCAATCGCGATAAAGCAGACAAAACTGAACAACGCCAAGGCAAACGTAAATTTCCCCACGCCACCCGGCGCCTTGCGCAGTTTGTTCAGGCGTACCAGTAACCAGAACCACGCCAGCGCCGCCACGGTGTAGAGCACGCTCGACGCCAGAATCCAGGTCTGCCCCAGCGGCCAGCCCACCAGATGCACCATCCACCAGCCGGTAAACGGCATGCTCAGCAGCGCCAGGCCCATCAACAGCCAGACAAACACCCGAGGCCGCTGCAACGTGCGACTGCCCGCCGTCGCATCACCCTTGCGCCGCGCAAGCCCGACCCAGATCGCCAAACCCAACGCACTGGCCAGCAGCAACACCGTCGCCACCACATGCGCCACTTTCAGGGCGGTTAACGTTTCCATGGTTCGCTTTCCTTATGACTTGCCCATCAGCGTAGCCGCTCAGCCAAGAAACAGCTTGTAGGCCGGGTTGTCGCTTTCATCCCAGTACGGGTAACCGATTTCTTCCAGCGCGGCGGGCACCAGATGACGTTCGTCATGGGGCACTTGCAGGCCAGCGACCACACGGCCATCCGCCGCGCCGTGGTTGCGGTAGTGGAACATCGAGATGTTCCAGCGCCCGCCCAGTTTATTGAGGAAGTTGAACAGCGCACCCGGACGCTCCGGAAATTCGAAGCGCAGGATCACTTCGTCGACCACCTGGGCAGCACGCCCACCGACCATATGACGAATGTGCAACTTGGCCAGTTCGTTGTCGGTCAGGTCCAGCACCGGGAAACCCTGCTCACTGAGGCTGGCGATCAACGCACTGCGCGGGTCGGTTTCCGGGTGGGTCTGCACGCCAACGAAGATGTGCGCTTCGCTACCGGTGTTGTAGCGGTAGTTGAATTCGGTGATCTGGCGCTTGCCGATGGCTTCGCAGAACGCCTTGAAGCTGCCCGGCTTCTCGGGAATGGTCACCGCGATAATGGCTTCGCGGCCCTCGCCCAGTTCGGCGCGTTCGGCGACGTGGCGCAGACGGTCGAAGTTGACGTTGGCGCCGGAGTCGATGGCCACGAAGGTGTGGCCGGTGACGCCATTCAGCTCGACATATTTCTTGATCCCGGCCACGCCCAGGGCGCCGGCAGGTTCGGTGATCGAGCGGGTATCGTCGTAGATATCCTTGATCGCCGCACAGATTTCATCGGTGCTGACGGTGATCACGTCATCGACGTAGTCTTTGCAGATATCGAACGTGTGCTGACCAATCTGAGCCACCGCCACACCATCGGCAAAGATGCCCACCGTCGGCAGAATCACCCGCTCGCCAGCGGCCAGCGCGGCTTGCAGGCAGTTGGAGTCGTCCGGCTCGACGCCGATGATCTTGATTTCCGGACGCAGGTATTTCACGTAGGCCGCGATGCCGGCGATCAAACCGCCGCCGCCCACCGGGACGAAAATCGCATCCAGACGGCCAGGGTGCTGGCGCAGAATCTCCATGGCCACCGTGCCCTGCCCGGCAATGGTGTGGGGATCGTCATAGGGATGGATGTAGACGTAGCCTTTTTCGTCGACCAGTTTCAGCGAGTAGGCCAGGGCTTCCGGGAACGAATCGCCGTGCAGCACCACTTTGCCGCCACGGGAGCGCACGCCTTCGACTTTGATTTCGGGGGTGGTCTTGGGCATGACGATGGTCGCTTTCACGCCCAACACCTTGGCCGCCAAGGCCAGGCCTTGCGCATGGTTGCCCGCCGACGCAGTCACTACGCCCCGCGCGCGTTCTTCATCGCTCAACTGGGTCAGCTTGTTGTAAGCGCCGCGAATCTTGAACGAGAACACTGGCTGCAAGTCTTCGCGCTTGAGCCAAATACTGTTGCCCAGCCGCTCGGAGAGCTGGCGGGCAGTCTGCAATGGGGTTTCTACGGCAACGTCATAAACGCGCGAGGTGAGGATCTTTTTGACGTACTGTTCGAGCATCGGAAAGCATCACTGAGCGGGTTGGGCAGGGCCAAGGAGTCTAACCCGGCTTTCGGCCGGGCGACCACACTAAACAGGTGGTTTTAGGCCCGCTGGAAAAGATCGCAGCCTGCGGCAGCTCCTACAGAATGATCCCGTCCCCCTGTAGGAGCTGCCGCAGGCTGCGATCTTTTGACCTGCCAATCGGGCAATGACCTTCCCCGCCCCGAAGCCTATAATGCCGGCCTTCCGTTCCCCCCTTGCCCGCTTCGGAGCCCGCATGACTCAGGATCAACTCAAACAGGCAGTGGCCCAGGCCGCCGTCGACTTCATCCTCCCGAAACTCGACGACAAGAGCGTCGTCGGTGTCGGCACCGGCTCCACCGCCAATTGCTTCATTGATGCACTGGCCAAGCACAAGGGCGCGTTCGATGGCGCCGTCGCCAGCTCCGAAGCCACCGCCGCCCGCCTCAAGGGCCACGGCATTCCGGTGTATGAGCTGAACACCGTCAGCGACCTGGAGTTCTACGTCGACGGCGCCGATGAAAGCGACGAGCACCTGAACCTGATCAAGGGCGGCGGCGCAGCCCTGACCCGCGAGAAGATTGTCGCGGCCGTGGCCAAGACCTTCATCTGCATCGCCGACGGCAGCAAACTGGTGCCGGTGTTGGGCGCATTCCCGCTGCCGGTGGAAGTGATCCCGATGGCCCGCAGCCACGTGGCCCGCGAGCTGGTCAAACTGGGCGGCGACCCGGTTTACCGCGAAGGCGTGCTGACCGACAACGGCAACATCATCCTCGACGTGTTCAACATGCAGATCACCAACCCAGTGGAGCTGGAGACGCAGATCAACGCAATCGTCGGCGTGGTCACCAACGGTTTGTTCGCCGCGCGTCCGGCGGATGTGCTGTTGCTGGGCACCAGTGAAGGCGTGAAAACCCTCAAGGCCTGACACACCGCTGCCCCTGTAGGAGCGAAGCTTGCTCGCGAAGAGGCCATAACATTCAACATCTCAGTCGACTGTTATGGCCTCTTCGCGAGCAAGCTTCGCTCCTACAGTTTGTTTTGGGGTGCTGGTTAGTTTTGCGCTGGTTTTTTGAAGGTGTAGAACAGGTTCGGTTCGCTCACCAGGTACAACGTGCCGTCGTCATCCATCGCGATCCCTTCGGCCTGCGGCACAGTCTTTTGCAGGCCCTGGCGGCCCTTGCTCAGCGACATCGTGCTCAACGGCCGACCGTCGATATCCAGTTCCAGAATCAGCCGCGACTCATCCGACAACGCCATCAAGTGGCCGCTGCGCTCGTCGTATTGCAGGCTCGACAAGTCCCGCACAAACATCCCGGCATCGCGCTTGGGGTTGTTGACCACGTGCACCGCATAGGATTTCTCCGGGTTGTAATGCGGAAAGCCCTGCACTTCGTAGATCAGCATCGGGTCGCGCTCCTTGGCGACAAACAGGCGCTTGCCCACCGAGTCATACGCCAGGCCTTCGAAACCCTTGTTGCCGCTCACGTGCACACCGAGGGTAATCTGCTCGGCGTCCGCCGCATCGAGGAACGTCGTGTCCTTTTCCAGATGAATCTTGATCAGCCGCTGCTGGCGCTCGTCGGTGACCACATAGGTGTCGGCGCTGATGAACTCAACCGCTTCCGGGTCGCCGAAGCCGATCAACGCCACGCGCCGCAGGATCTTGCCCTCCAGCGACAGCTCGATCAGTTCGGCATTTTTGTTGGTCACGGTGAACAGGCTTTTGCGCACCGGATCGTAGGTCAGCGCCGAAACGTCATCCTGCAGACCATCGATCACTTGGCCCTCGACCACCACTTGATACTGGTCCAGGCCAATGGATTGGGTGTTGGCCGGCAGCCATGTCGCTTGAAGGTTGAACCAGGCGCGCTCAAACAGACGCAGGTACTGACCGACCGCGATCAATACGATCAGCGCGATCACCGACAGGGTCAGAATCAGGGGTTTGGGGCGGGCAAGTCGACGCATTCAGGCAAGCTCGAAAACAGGGCGGGCGGATGAAATACCACGACCGTCTGAATTCAAGCTTAATGGCCAGTGGCCTACGACCACAACCGCGAACTCGATCCGTGTAGGAGCTGCCGAAGGCTGCGATCTTTTGATCTTGTTTTTAAGATCAAGATCAAAAGATCGCAGCCTTCGGCAGCTCCTACCGGGGGGCGTTATTTCTGTTTTTCGAAGCGGTAGAACAGGTTCGGCTCGCTGACCATGTACAGCGTGCCCGCTTCGTCCATGGTCACGCCTTCGGCGCGGGGGATGGTTTTCTTCAGACCGTTGAAGCCGCCCAGCAGGGTCATGAAGCTGACCTGTTCGCCCTTCTCGTCCAACTCCAGCAGCAAATGCGAGTCGGCGGACAGCACCAGGGTGTGGCCGGTGCGCGGGTCGATGGCCAGGGCTGACAGGTTGCGGATGTCCAGTTCGTTGCTGACCAGTTTCTGCTTGTCGCCCTTGAGGGTCTGGCTGCCATCGCTTTTCCAGCTGAACAGCGCCGGCGGGCGCTCTTCGCCCAGCAACAATTGCTGATTGCGCGGGTCCCAGGCGACGGCTTCGAAGGCCTTGTTCTGGTCTTTCGAAGGGCCGAGATCGTATTTCGGGAAGTTGTCGCGGTGCAGTTCGCGGGTATCGGCATCAACCTTGACGATGGACAGCATGTGCTCGCGCTCGTCGGCAATCGCCAACAGACCGTTGCCCATCACCGTCACACCTTCCGGATTGCTCCAGCCCACCAGCGGCATCTTGCGCAGCACGTCGCCCTGCAAGGTCAGCTCGACCAGGAACGGGTTCTTGCCCATGACCGAGAACAGGGTTTTGCTCTGCGGGTCGTAGGACAGGTCCGACGCTTCGTCCTTTTCCATGCCCGGCAGCAACTTGGCGTCGATCACCACCCGGTAATCCGGCAGCCAGATGCTTTCCTGACGCTCGGCCGGGGTTTCAAAGCGCTCTTTGACCCACAGCACGCCGCGATCATCCCAATGCATCGCAAACGCCAAGCCATAGCCCGCCGCAACCGCCAGTAATAGCCAGTAATACCAGCGCATCAGGAATCGTGGACGACGAGGGGTTTGCAAAGTCGAGAGCGGTTGCGTGGCCATCAGGGGGTGCGTTCCAGAAATTCAGGCTAAGGGTAATAGCACAAACGGGCAGGCTCAGACGCCAGGAACCGAGGAATTATCCAGAGAGGATGTGAAAAAAACGGGAAATGGCGGGAAAGCCCTTTATGGAGAGCCAAGATCAAAAGATCGCAGCCTGCGGCAGCTCCTACAGAGATTGCCGAAGGCTGCGATCTTTTGCTTTTTTAGCGAACGCTGCTGGTGAAGCTGCTCGCGCCCGGCAATTCCAGCACCAGGTCGTCACCGACATTCAACGGACCCACGCCCACCGGGGTACCGGTCAGAATCACGTCACCGGCCTGCAGCGAGAAGCAGCCGGCCATGTACTGAATCATCGGCACGATCGGGTTGAGCATGTCCTTGCTGTTGCCATCCTGACGAACGACACCGTTGATGGTCAGGCGAATGCCGATGTCGGTCAGGTCGGCAAAGGCGCCGGCGGACACGAACGGCGCAAGCACCGCTGCGCCATCGAAGGACTTGGCGATTTCCCACGGCAGGCCCTTGGATTTCAGCTCGGCCTGCTTGTCGCGCAGGGTCAGGTCCAGGGCCGGGGCGAAACCGGAGATGGCGTCGAGCACTTCTTCACGGCTCGGTTTGGTCGACAAAGGTTTGCCGATCAACACCGCAATTTCCGCTTCGTAATGCACCGAACCGCGCTCGGTCGGAATGGCAAAACCGCCTTCCAGCGGCACCACGCAACTGCCCGGCTTGATGAACAGCAACGGCTCGGTAGGCACCGGGTTGTCCAGTTCCTTGGCGTGTTCGGCATAGTTACGGCCGATGCACACCACTTTGCCCAGCGGGAAGTGAATACGCGTACCGTCGACATACTGGTGCTGATAGCTCATTACCGACTCCTGCCTCGTAGGTTCTTAAAGTCGCAGATCAAACCGCGAAGATCTTGCCTGGGTTCATGATGCCGTTCGGGTCAAACACAGCCTTGACGGCTTTCATGTACTCGATCTCGACCGGCGAGCGGCTGTAGGTCAAGTAGTCACGTTTGGTCATGCCCACGCCGTGTTCGGCGGAGATCGAACCGTTGTACTTCTCAACGGTTTCGAACACCCACTTGTTCACGGTCGCGCACTTGGCAAAGAACTCGTCCTTGCTCAGGTTATCCGGTTTGAGGATGTTCAAGTGCAGGTTGCCGTCGCCGATGTGGCCGAACCAGACGATTTCGAAGTCCGGGTAGTGTTCGCCGACGATCGCGTCAATTTCCTTCAGGAACGCCGGGACTTTCGACACAGTGACCGAAATGTCGTTCTTGTACGGCGTCCAGTGGGAAATGGTCTCGGAGATGTATTCGCGCAACTTCCAGAGGTTCTGCAACTGGGTTTCGCTCTGGCTCATCACGCCGTCCAGCACCCAGCCCTGCTCGACGCAGTGTTCGAAGGTTTCCAAGGCGTGGTTGGCCACTTCTTCGGTGGTCGCTTCGAATTCCAGCAATGCGTAGAACGGGCAGTCGGTTTCGAACGGCGCCGGCACATCGCCGCGGCCCATGATCTTGGCCAGGGCTTTGTCGGAGAAAAATTCGAACGCGGTCAGGTCCAGTTTGCTCTGGAACGCGTGCAATACCGGCATGATCGAGTCGAAATCGGCGGTGCCGAGGACCATCGCGGTGAGGTTTTTCGGCGCACGGTCCAGGCGCATGGTCGCTTCGACCACAAAACCGAGGGTGCCTTCGGCGCCGATGAACAGCTGACGCATGTCGTAGCCGGTGGCGTTCTTGATCAGGTCGCGGTTCAGTTCCAGCACGTCGCCCTTGCCGGTAACGACTTTCATGCCGGCTACCCAGTTGCGGGTCATGCCGTAGCGAATCACCTTGATCCCGCCGGCATTGGTGCCGATATTGCCGCCAATCTGGCTCGAACCTGCCGACGCGAAGTCCACCGGGTAGTACAAACCCTTTTCTTCAGCGACGTTCTGCAAATGCTCGGTGACCACGCCTGGCTGACAAACGGCCGTGCGGTCGGTGAGGTTCACTTCAAGAATCTGGTTCATGTAGTCGAACGAGACAACCACTTCGCCATTCGCGGCCACGGCTGCGGCGGACAGCCCGGTGCGACCGCCGGACGGGACCAGCGCGACCTTGTGCTCATTGGCCCAACGCACGATGGCCTGGACCTGCTCGGTGGTCTTGGGGAACACGATGGCCGTCGGGGCCGGGGCGAAATGCTTGGTCCAATCCTTACCGTAAGCATTCAGGGAGTCGGCGTCGGTCAGGACCTTGCCAGGCTCAACCAGGGTCTTCAGCTCTTCAATCAGGGCAGGATTGGTCATCGACAGAACTCTCGAACAATTCATGGTCATCCTGAGAACGCTTCACGTCGCAGGAATGAGTGTTTAGCGGGGTGCGTATGCTAGCATACCGACCCCGCAGGGTAGTGCCCAAAGCCTATTCTGCGGTAACGGCGTTCCTGCCGTTCGGGTCAGCTCTGGGCTGCGCCCTTCCCTGCCATTTTTCTCCGGGATACAGGTTTACGCAGATGAGCAAGACTTCTCTCGATAAGAGCAAGATCAAGTTCCTTCTTCTCGAAGGCGTCCACCAATCGGCTGTCGACGTTCTCAAGTCGGCGGGCTACACCAGCATCGAGTACCTCACGGGTTCTCTGCCGGAAGCCCAGTTGAAGGAAAAGATCGCTGATGCGCACTTCATCGGCATTCGCTCTCGCACTCAACTGACCGAAGAAGTCTTCGATCACGCGAAGAAGCTCGTGGCTGTAGGGTGTTTCTGCATCGGCACCAACCAGGTTGACCTGAACGCCGCCCGCGAACGCGGTATCGCCGTGTTCAACGCGCCGTACTCCAACACGCGCTCCGTTGCCGAGCTGGTGCTGGCCGAAGCGATCCTGTTGCTGCGCGGCATCCCTGAGAAGAACGCTTCCTGCCACCGTGGCGGCTGGATCAAGAGCGCGGCCAACTCCTTCGAAATCCGTGGCAAGAAGCTCGGCATCGTCGGTTACGGCTCGATCGGTACTCAGCTGTCGGTCCTGGCCGAAGGCCTGGGCATGCAGGTGTATTTCTACGACACCGTGACCAAGCTGCCATTGGGCAACGCGACTCAGGTCGGTAGCCTGACCGAGCTGCTGGGCATGTCCGACATCGTCACCCTGCACGTTCCGGAAACCGCCGCCACCCAGTGGATGATCGGCGAGAAGGAAATCCGCGCCATCAAGAAGGGCGGCATCCTGATCAACGCCGCGCGCGGCACCGTGGTCGAACTGGACGCCCTGGCGGACGCGATCAAGGACAAGCACCTGATCGGCGCGGCCATCGACGTGTTCCCGGTGGAGCCACGCTCCAACGACGAAGAATTCGAAAGCCCGCTGCGAGGCCTGGACAATGTGATCCTGACCCCGCACATCGGCGGTTCCACCGCTGAAGCGCAGGCCAACATCGGTCTGGAAGTGGCGGAAAAACTGGTCAAGTACAGCGACAACGGTACATCCGTATCGTCGGTGAACTTCCCGGAAGTGGCCCTGCCGGCTCACCCTGGCAAGCACCGTCTGCTGCACATCCACGAAAACATTCCGGGTGTGATGAGCGAGATCAACAAGGTCTTCGCCGAAAACGGCATCAACATCTCCGGTCAGTTCCTGCAGACCAACGAGAAAGTCGGTTACGTGGTGATCGACGTCGACGCCGACTACTCGGAAATCGCCCAAGAGAAACTGCAGCACATCAACGGCACCATTCGTTGCCGGGTCTTGTTCTAAGACAGCAGTGAGCTTCAAGCTTCAAGCGGCAAGCTGAGTCCGCTTTTGCTTTAACTTGAGGCTTACAGCTTGAAGCTAGTAAAAAAGGGAGCCCCTTTCGGGGCTCCCTTTTTTTATTTAACGTTGACGGTGATCTTCTTCGACACGATCGGCGGATCGAACGGCATGTGCCCACTGTCACCCAGTTCCAGTTGCAAGGTGTGCTTGCCGGGGGCCAGTTTGATTTCGGCCTGGGTCTGCGCCTTGCCGAAGTGCATGTGGTTGGCGTCCAGCGGAATCGGCGCGCCGGCGGCGGGCAGTTTGTCGACATCAATCAGCAAGTGGTGGTGACCGGTGTTTTTGGTCACATCACCGGCCGGTGCCAGCGCGACATCCTTGACGCCGAATTTGACGGTGAAGGTTTCGGAAACAGTGGCCCCGTCTTCGGGAGATACGATGAACACTTCTGCACCTTTGGGCGCCGGGGTCGCGGCGCTGGCCAGCACCGACACACCCATCAACAGGCCAGCCAAAGCGGCTCGTGACATAAACGTTTTCATTCTCTTCTCCAGTTTTTTCGTAAAATCCGCGTGACTGTGACAACTTCACAGCCATTCGTTGTCGAAGGCACTCGATAACCATAGCAAAGCGCGCCTGAACCAGAGCGACGCGATAATGAATTCAAAGGAGTGACCATGCGTTTTTTGCCTGGCCTGATCTGCCTGCTACCCCTTTTGAGTCCTTTGGCTCATGCC
This sequence comes from Janthinobacterium sp. LPB2021202312-11-4, assembly GCF_037049705.1. Lineage (NCBI taxonomy): Bacteria > Pseudomonadati > Pseudomonadota > Betaproteobacteria > Burkholderiales > Oxalobacteraceae > Janthinobacterium > Janthinobacterium sp. LPB2021202312-11-4. Next base: position 331,222 of record NZ_JBAGKV010000001.1, read on the forward strand.
GAACTGATTGATGACGTTAACGACCGTGGCGAATTGCGTATCGCCCTGGAAGCCAATACACCGCCGTTCAACTTCAAGGACGACGGCAAACTCACGGGGTTTGAAGTCGAACTGGGTCAACTGCTGGCCAATGAATTGGATGTGCGCGCCGACTTCGTGATCACTGAAGCCGATGACCTGCTGCCTGGCGTTGAAACCGGCAAGTACGACGTCGCCATCAACCACATAGCAATGACCGCGGATCTGAAGGATCGTTTCGACTTCAGCGAACCTTACAGCCACACCGATGCGCAATTGATCGCGCAGAAAGAAGAAACACCGCGCTCGATGCTGCTGGTGCAATCGCTCAAGGAAGAAACGCCAAAAGCCAGCCAGCCCGTGAGCCTGGCGATACCGTTCCAGAAAGGTAACCCGGCGTTTCAGGCGAGCCTCGACAACGCGTTGCAGCGGATCAAGGCCGACGGACGATTGGAAGCGTTGACGCAAAAGTGGTTTGGGGCGGATACGGGCGTGGAGCCCAAGCCCTGATTCCGGGCTGACGAGTAACCTTGTAGGAGCTGTCGAGTGAAACGAGGCTGCGATCTTTTGATCGCAGCCTCGTTTCACTCGACAGCTCCTACAGGGGATTTGTGTGGGGCGTTAGTCCAGGGTTGCCAAGGCTTCTGCCGCTTGCGGTAATTCCAGTTCGCTGAACACTTGCACACCATGACGTTTGAGCAACGCCGCCGTCACCCCTTCGCCAGTGACTTTCACGCCGCTGAACGTCCCGTCATAAGTCAGGAGATTCCCGCAAGATGGGCTGTTGGCCTTCAACACCGCAATCCGGATGCCGTGCTTTTGCACCAACTCCAACGCCTGATACGCCCCCGAAAGAAACTCGGTGCTGACATCTTCACCGTCGGTGGTGATCACGCAGGCCTGACCCTCCAGTACTTCACCACCCTGCCCGCCCGCAATCTCCGCCGCAGCCCTCGGCGTCGGCAACCCGCCCGCCACTTCCGGGCACAACGGCACCACCCGACCTTCTGCGATCCATTGCTCCAGCAGATCAAACGGCCCGCTCGCCCCACCGTCGTAACGCACGCGATGGCCCAGCAGGCAGCGGCTCACCAGAATCTTTTGCATGATCAGAACGGCTCGTTACCGCGACGGCGGAACCAACCCGTCAACGACAGGCGCTCCCGGGTCGCGGGCAGGACTTCATGGGGCACCTCACCCGACAGGAACACCACCAGGCAACCACCGGTAGGCACCACGTTGTGTTCGACGCCGCCCTCCAGGTACATGCGCAGTTCGCCGCCGTGCTCGGGCAGCCAGGCGTCATTGAGGTAGATCACCGCCGAGACCATGCGCCGGTCATCGTCGCGAAAACGGTCCACGTGCTTGAGGTAGAACGCACCGGGCGGGTAGAGGGCGAAGTGGCTTTCGAAATCTTCCAGGCCCAGGAACAACCCGCGATTCAGCGCCTCGCGCAGGCTGTCCATCAGGCTCAGGTAGCTGTCACAGGCCTCGGTTTCACCGGGCTCGAGCCACTGAATGTGGTCGCCACGAATGCCTTCGCGAATCTCTGAAGTCGGCCCACGGCCCACCGCCGCCGGCGCCAGTTCACCCTCGGCCGCACGTTTACGGCACTCAGCCGCCAGTTCCCGGGTCAGACCCAGGGGCAGGAAAATATTCTGCCGCGACCAGCCGCGCTCGGCCAAGTCGTCGACGATACGTAACAGCAGCGGGTGATCAGAGGGTATTTGCATGGCGCGCATAGTATTCCTGTGCCCGCAAATCCGACAGAGCCGCGCGGCGGGCTGATACGAATTCTCGACAAGTTCTTGTACCGCACGGAGAATAGTCGCCTGCCGACAGGAGTCCCTATGCGCCGTTTGCTTTTTTCACTGTTGATGTTCTGTGTTTTGCCCGCTTGGGCAGACGGCCACGACCAGCTGTACAAGGTCGCCGGTTGGCCAGATCAACGCGCGCATTTCAACGACGCCCTCTCGGCCGCCCAGCAGCGTTACCAGAACAGCCTGCCGCCCGCCGTGTTTCAAGCCCTGGTGAACAACAGCAACCAGCGCTTCGCCCCTCAGGCCATGGACCAGCGCGCCGAAGCACAATTGCGCAAGACCCTCGCCGATCCGCAACCCGCCCTGACCTTCTTCCAGACCCCGCTGGGCAAGAAAATCGTCGCCGCCGAATTGCTGGCCACCCGCCGCGACCAACTGGCGAAAAACGCCAAGGGCTTGCCCAAGATCGAAGCCAGCGACACCCGCCTGCTGATCATCGGCCACCTGGCCCAGGCCCTGCCCGCCCGCGAGGCCGGTGCTGAAGTGACCCTGGCGATTGCCGGCGTCGCAGCGGACAGCTTGAGTTCGATGATCCCCGGTTTGCTCGGTGGCGGTCAGGCGCCGGGCATGTTGAATGGTCAGCGCCAGCGCTTGATGGATCAGATCGGCGCCGACCTCAACAACACGCTGCTCTATGTCTATCGCGACTTGTCGGATACCGAACTGGAAGAATTCGCCACGTTTGCCGAATCGGCGGAAGGCAAGGCGTATTACCAGGCGGCGCTGGCGGCGATTCGGGCGGGGTTGGCGGTGGGGCAGACGAACCTTAACCAATGATTTTCAGCGCCTGATAGATCGCCTTCGCGGGCAAGCCTCGCTCCTACAGGGGGCATGCATTCCAAATGCAGGAGCGAGGCTTGCCCGCGAAGAGGCCCCGACAGACGCTAGAGATTCCGGCCCTTGATCCGCTTGGTCAAAAACCCGAAATACTCCTCCCGCAACGCCACCGTCTCATTCGCCAGATGATGCCGCGCCTGCGGCAACATCAACACCTGCGGCCGATCAAACTTGGCTTTCAACACCTCAAGGTTGTGCTGCCAGTCCACTGTCATGTCTGCCTGCCCCTGCACGATCAGCGGCCGGCGTGGGCTGTTCGCCGACGCCTCGATGCGCTTGATCCAGCGCCCCAACGCGCCCACCCAGGCCGTCGGCAAACGCAGCGGTTGCAACGGGTCGGCTTGCAGGAACGGCAAGAACGCCGGGTCATTGGAGTTTTCGCTGAAGCGCCGGGCGATGCCTTTGACGAACGGTTTGAGCAGGTAATAACTCAACTGCGACCAGCCCCACGCTCGCGGCCGCACCAGCGGCGACAACAAAATCACTTGGCCCTGGGCCGGGCTGTTCGCGCCCTGGTTGAGCACATGATCGATCACAATCGCCCCGCCGGTGCTCTGCCCACACAAATGCCACGGCTGCGGCAAGTCCAGGGACTGCGCCTCGACGAACAAGCCTTGCAGGGTGTCCTGATACTCGGCGAAATCCTTGATGCTGGCGCGCTCGCCGCTGGACAAGCCGTGCCCCGGCAAATCGCAGGCGATCACCGCAAACCCCTGATCCAGCGCCCACTCGATCACGTGCCGATAGAGCCCGGTGTGATCGTAGAAACCGTGAAACAGAAACAACGTCGCCTTCACCCGCTCCGGCCACCAGACCTGGCTGACCACGTCATAGCCATCGACCTGGAATCGCCCCAAGCCGTGGCGCAGGGTGCGACCGGGAAAATCCAACCCATAAAACGCCTGATAGGCCAGGCCTTCCGTCGACAACGGCTGCCACTGGGCCAATGGCCGCAGGCTGGCGCGTAAATGATCGGGGTTGAACGTGGCAGGCATGGGTTATTCCAGAACGCGAAACAGACTTTATGGGCCTGCGATATTCATCTGTAGCGGCAAGCATGGCAAGCTGGGCGACCTTCGAGGATTGAAACCCATGCGTTCGGCCTACCGCACCCCATTGCTTGCCAGCCTGCTCGCCCTCGTGTGTGCCGGCGTGTTGTGGGCGGCTTACGATTGGTTTCAGGGCCGCTACCTGCGGGCGTTCAGCGAACACACGGCGGTGTTTTCCGGTGACCCTCTGCGCCTGCCCGATGACCTCGCCGGCCCCGGCGCCATCCGCCTCGTGCATTTCTGGGACCCCGCCTGCCCGTGCAACGTCGGCAATCAACAGCACCTCACTGAACTGGTCGAGCAATATGTGCCCAAAGGCGTCGAGTTCTATGCGGTACAAAAACCCGGCAGCCACGGCCAGTTGCCCAGCACCCTGAGCAGCCTGAAACCCATCACCGTCCTGCCCGGCTCCGAGCAGATCCCCGCCAGCCCGGCGGTGGCGATCTGGGACCGCGCCGGCAAACTCGCCTATTTCGGCCCGTACAGCGAAGGCCTTACCTGTAATTCGAGCAACAGCTTTATCGAGCCGATCCTCCAGGCCCTGAACGAAGGCCGCACGGTGAACGCCACCCACACGCTGGCGGTGGGGTGCTACTGCCCGTGGCCGGTGGACGCGAAGTAAGGCATTCCGGACTATTCGAGGACGGTGGATGCCTGGCACAGAAGGTCTGTGCTACATGTTTGCAGCCCACACGGGCGGCAATCGAAGAAGAACAAGGAGTCACCATGAAACGCGTCCTGACCGTACTTGCCTTGCTGATCGTCGCGCTCGCCATCGGGGTGGGCGGGTACGTGTACAGCAAGCAGCCGACGCGCCAGGGCCAGGTGACGCTGAACAACCTGCAAGGTTCGGTGACCGTACGCTACGACGAGCGCGGCGTGCCGCATATCCGCGCCGACAACGAAACCGACCTCTACCGCGCCCTCGGCTACGTGCACGCCCAGGACCGCTTGTTCCAGATGGAAGTCATGCGTCGCCTGGCCCGTGGCGAACTGGCCGAAGTCCTCGGGCCGAAACTGGTGGACACCGACAAACTGTTCCGCAGCCTGCGCATCCGCGAACGTGCCGAGAGCTACGTGGCCGCCCTTGATCGTCAGTCGCCGGCGTGGAAGGCCCTGCAAGCCTATCTGGACGGGATCAACCAATATCAGGACACCCACGCCGCGCCCATCGAGTTTGACGTGCTGGGCATCCACAAGCGCAGCTTCACCGCCGAAGACAGCATCAGCGTCGCCGGCTACATGGCCTACAGCTTTGCCGCCGCGTTTCGCACCGAACCGTTGCTGACCTACGTACGCGATCAGCTCGGCCCCGATTACCTGAACATCTTCGACCTCGACTGGCAGCCCAAAGGCGTGCTGGCCAAGGCACACGCCAAACCCTCCCCGGCCCTGGCCGCCGGCGACTGGCAAGACCTCAACACCCTCGCCCGCCTCAGCGAACAAGCCCTGGCCGATAACGGCCTGCCGCAATTCGAGGGCAGTAACGCCTGGGTCATTTCCGGCAACCGCAGTAAAAGCGGCAAGCCGTTATTGGCCGGCGACCCGCACATTCGCTTCTCGGTGCCATCGGTGTGGTACGAAGCGCAACTGTCGGCGCCGGGTTTCGAGTTGTACGGTCATCATCAGGCGCTGGTGCCGTTTGCCTTCCTCGGCCACAACCTGGATTTCGGCTGGAGCCTGACCATGTTCCAGAACGACGACCTGGACCTGATCGCCGAGAAGGTCAACCCGGACAACCCGAACCAAGTCTGGTATCGCGGCAAATGGGTGGACATGCTTAACACCCAGCAACAGATCGCCGTGAAGGGCCAGCCGCCAGTGACGCTGATGCTGCGTCAATCGCCCCACGGCCCGATTATCAACGATGCGCTCGGCACCGCCGCCGGCAAAACACCGATCGCGATGTGGTGGGCGTTCCTCGAAACGCCGAACCCGATTCTTGAAGGGTTCTATCAGCTCAACCGCGCCGACACCCTGGCCAAGGCCCGCGCCGCCGCAGCCAAGGTCCAGGCACCGGGGCTGAACATCGTCTACGCCAACGCCAAGGGTGATATCGGCTGGTGGGCCTCGGCCTTGCTGCCCAAGCGACCGGCCGGGGTGAAACCGGGCTTTATCCTCGACGGCAGCACCAATCAGGCGGACAAGGACGGCTTCTACCCGTTCAGCGCCAACCCCCAGGAAGAGAACCCGGCGCGGGGCTATATCGTCTCGGCCAACTTCCAGCCGGTTTCGCCCACCGGGATGGAAATCCCCGGTTACTACAACCTGGCGGATCGTGGTCAGCAACTCAATCGCCAGCTCAGCGACAAGAACGTGAAGTGGGACAACGACGCCAACCAGAAGCTGCAACTGGGCACCACCACCGCTTACGGACCACGCATGCTGGCACCGTTGCTGCCGGTGTTGCGTGACGTGGTGAGCGACCCGGCCGAACGCAAACTGGTGGAGCAACTGGCTCAGTGGCCGGGGGATTACCCGCTGGATTCCATCAACGCCACGGTGTTCAACCAGTTTCTCTACAACCTGGCCGACGCGACGATGCGCGATGAGTTGGGCAACGACTTTTTTGAAACGCTGCTCTCGACCCGGGTGATCGATGCCGCGTTGCCGCGCCTGGCTGCCAGCGCCGATTCGCCGTGGTGGGACAACCGCAACACCCCGGCCAGGGAAACCCGTGCTGACACCGTGAAGGTCGCTTGGCAGGCGAGCATTGCCCACCTCAAAACCACGCTGGGTGCCGATTTCGCCCAATGGCAGTGGGGCAAGGCGCACACGCTGACTCATGGGCATCCGCTGGGGATGCAGAAGCCGCTGGACCGAATCTTCAACGTCGGCCCGTTCGACGCCCCGGGCAGCCACGAAGTGCCGAACAACCTCTCGGCCAAAATCGGCCCGGCGCCGTGGCCGGTGACTTACGGCCCCTCGACCCGCCGCCTGATCGACTTCGCCGACCCGGCCCACAGTCTGACCATCAACCCGGTCGGCCAGAGTGGCGTGCCGTTTAACAGTCACTATGAGGATCAGGCTGAGGCGTATATCGACGGGATGTACATGCAGGCGCATTTCAATGATGAAGAGGTGACGGCCAACACCCGCAGTACGTTGAAGCTATTGCCGGCGCGGACCTCGCCCTAAAGTCAAAAGATCGCAGCCTTCGGCAGCTCCTACAGGAGATCGCGTCCCCCTGTAGGAGCTGCCGAAGGCTGCGATCTTTTGATCTTGAATGCCTAAATCCCGCGCCGCACCCGCCCCGGCGCCTCCCCATAAATCTCCTTGAATTTCTTGCTGAACGCCGCCTGGGATTGATACCCGACCTGCACGGCAATATCGCTCAACCCCAGGTGCGACTGGCTAAGCAAGCTGAACGCCAATTCCATCCGCACCTGCGTCAGCAACACCCACGGCGACACCCCGGCCACTTTGACAAACGCCCGCATAAACGTCGCCCGGGACATGTTCGCCGTCTCGGCCAAACCTTCGATGGTCCACTCATAAGCCGGGTCCGCGAGCATCGCCTGCCAGGCGCGGCCCAGGCGTTTGTCGCCGAGTAACGCCAGGGTGCCGCTGGCCGGCCCCAGCGTCGCCAGATGCGCCCGCAGCATCAGGGTGAACAACGCCTGGGACAGCGCGTCGAGCAAAAATTTCGCCCCGGCCTGATTGCCTTCCGCCTCCCCGCGCAACACTTCGACCAGCGCCGGTAACGGTCCATGGGCTGGCAGCGCGCCGCTGGGGATCACCAGATACGCGGGCAACGCGGCAAACAGCAGCGAGGCGCGGTTGTAGTGAAAAGTCCCGCAGAGCATGTCCAGATCCGCGCTCGCCCCACCGATGCGATGCACCGGCAAGGCGCCGCCACTGATGATTTTTTGCGCACTGGGCGCGACGGTTTTGCCGGGGCTGTGGATCACGTGGGGCGTGCCGCCGGGCAGCAGCAAAATATCGCCGGCGCGCATGGGCAGGCGCTGGCCGTCGGGAAACTCCACGCGGCATTCGCCCGCCAATACGATGTGATAGGGCGCCATCCCCAGCGCGTCTTGCTCGTGAGCCAGCGCCCAGTCGCCCTGGAATTGGCAGCGCAAGTCCAGGCTGCCGCGCACGTTGGCCAAGGTGATGAGTTTATCGATCGGATTCATTTGAGCGCATCGAGGAAATGACTGAGCGGATCGAACAAACCCGAACCGCGCCAAGGAGCAAGACTGAGCGTGTCGAAACAGTACACCCAACCTGCTTAGGAGTTAACGCAATGTTCAATAACTGGTCCGAACTGCTGCCCACCATCCAGAAAGCCTTTGGCGCGCTGGGCAAGAGCAACCCGAAAATGGTCAAGGCCTACATGGCCCTGGGCGAAGCGGCGGCGGAAAACGATGTGCTGGATGCCAAGACCCGCGAACTGATTTCCATCGCCGTGGCGATCACCACCCGTTGTGACGGCTGTATCGCGGCGCATACCGATGCGGCGATTAAGGCCGGCGCCAGTCGCGAGGAAGTCGCGGCGACGTTGGCGACGGCGATCTCGCTGAATGCCGGGGCGGCGTACATCTACTCGCTGCGCACCCTTGAGGCGTATGACAGCCTGAAGAAATGAGATATCCCCCCCTGTGGGAGCGGGCTTGCTCGCGAAAGCGGTCGTTCAGTCAACCTCTTCATCGACTGACACGGCCTCTTCGCGAGCAAGCCCCACATTAGATTTTCAGTGGGTGCAAGGCCAAGCAAGACAGGGTTATTGGTGGCTCAAACCATCGCCGCAAAGTTCAGCCTGAACTGCTGCGGCGTCACGCCCAACCGGCGGTTGAACACGCTGCGCATGTGCTGGGCATCGCGAAACCCGCACTGATACGCCACGGTCTTCAGCGGTGAACGGGTGCTTTCCAGCAACACCCGCGCCGCATCCACCCTCGCCCGCTCGACGAACTCCGCCGGGGTCACTTTCGCTTCCTTGGCGAACACCCGGGAAAAATTGCGCGAGCTCATGTTGGCGGCGTTGGCCAGGTCAGACAGGGCCAAATCACCAGTGAGGTTGGCGAGCACGTAAAGCTGCACCAGCGCCACCGCCGAGGTCGGTTCGGCATGGGGTGTGAGGAACGGGCTGAACTGCGATTGCCCGCCCGAGCGCTGGGTGAACACCACCAGGCGTTTGGCAACGCTCAGCGCGACTTCCGGGCCGTGATCGCGTCCCAGCAAATACAGCGATAAATCGATCCCCGCCGTGACCCCGGCCGAGGTGTACAACTCGGCGTCTTGCACGTACAAACGATCGGCCTCCACCTGCGTCGACGGACACAACGCCGCCAGCGCCGCTGCGTCGCCCCAATGGGTGGTGACGGTCCGCCCGTCGAGCAATCCCGCCCGGGCCAGCATGAACGCACCGTTGCAAATCGAACCAAAGCGCTGCGCCCGCGCGCAGGCATCCCGCAGCCAGGCATTGAACGCCACGCCGAAATCCATGAACGGCAACTGCGGCCCGCCGGCCACCAGCAGCAAGTCATAAGCTTCCAGCGCTTCGCTGAAATGCCGATGGGCGTTCAAGGACAAACCGTTGGAACACGGCATCATCCCGCGCTCGACCCCGATCACCTCCAGCCGATAGTGATCCTGCGGCGCCAGGAAGCGATTGGCCTCGGCGAACACATCCATGGGCCCGGTGACGTCCAGGGACTGGACGCCGGAGAACACCACGATGGCGACGGTCTTTTGCATGGTTCGAAACGCCCTCAATGGATCAACGCTTGCCTGTGGCAAACACAAAACCTGTGGGAGCGCACGTAGCTTCCAACCCTAGCCAATCCCGCCGCAACAAGCGAGGTTGGCGCGATATGCCTGCTCATTGGCCGGGATCGCAGCCATGGATCGATTGTCCCGATCCGGGTGCCGGAACAGACTTTACCCATCAGCGCCGCCACGGCGTTCCCGATGAGGACAGCACCATGAGCAGCACCATTGCCGGTATCAACATCCCCGACAGCGCGTTGGCCAAGGCCACCACCGAATACATCCGCGACGTCGAATCCGACCTGCTGTACCACCACTCACGCCGGGTGTTTCTGTTCGGCGCCTTGAGCGGTGAACGCAAGCAACTGGCCTACAACCCGGAGTTACTCTACGTCGGCGCGATGTTCCACGACCTGGGCCTGGTGGAAGGTCAGCGCAGCGATAACGAGCGTTTTGAAGTCGACAGTGCCAACGCCGCCAAAGCCTTCCTCAAGCCTTACGGACTGAGCGACGACGATATCGAGCAAGTGTGGTTGTCGATTGCGCTGCACACCACCCCGGGCGTGCCGCAACACCTGCGGCCGAATGTGGCGCTGGTGACGGCGGGGGTTGAGATGGATGTGTTGGGCATCGATTACGCGGCGTTCCCGACGCAGCAGCGTGAGGCGGTCGTGCATGCCCACCCTCGCGGTGAAGGGTTCAAGGAATGCATCCTGTGTGCGTTCGCCAATGGCTTCAAACACAAGCCGGACACCACGTTTGGCACGGTGAACGCCGATGTGCTGGTGGACAGCGAGCCAGGGTTCAAGCCGATGAACTTCGTCGAGATCATCCGCCAATCCCCTTGGGTGGCCTGATCCATAAAGTCAAAAGATCGCAGCCTTCGGCAGCTCCTACAGAAATCGGTACACCCGCCATTTCGCGGATGTACTCAAAACCTGTAGGAGCTGCCGCAGGCTGCGATCTCTTGATCTACAGCGCTATCAAGCAGCTTCCGGCGCCTGCGCCCGGCGCACGTCCGGTTGCTTCCACGAATCCGCAGCGCCTTCTTCAATGGCTTGCTGAATCGCCTTCTTGCGCGATTCTTCGGCGCGACGGCTGAAGAACCAGACCAGGAAGGTCACGATCGACACCGCCAGCAGAATCAGGCTGGCCACGGCGTTGATCTCAGGTTTCACACCCAGGCGCACCGCCGAGAACACTTCCATCGGCAAGGTCGTCGAACCCGGACCGGAGACGAAGCTCGCCAGCACCAAATCGTCCAGCGACAGCGCGAAGGACATCATCCCGCCCGCCGCCAGCGACGGCGCGATCATTGGAATGGTGATCAGGAAGAACACCTTCCACGGCCGCGCGCCGAGGTCCATGGCCGCTTCTTCGATGGACAGGTCCAGCTCACGCAAACGCGCCGACACCACCACCGCCACATACGCCGCACAGAACGTCGTGTGGGCGATCCAGATCGTGACGATGCCACGCTCCTGAGGCCAACCGATCATCTGCGCCATGGCCACGAACAGCAGCAACAGCGACAGACCGGTGATCACTTCCGGCATCACCAACGGCGCGGTGACCAAACCACCGAACAGCGTGCGGCCCTTGAAGCGGGTGATCCGCGTCAGGACGAACGCCGCCAGTGTGCCCAGCGCCACCGCCGCAATCGCGGTGTAGCAGGCGATTTCCAGCGAACGCACCACCGAGCCCATCAGTTGGGTGTTGTCGAGCAGGCCCACGTACCACTTGATCGACCAGCCGCCCCACACCGTCACCAGTTTCGAGGCGTTGAACGAGTAGATCACCAGGATCAGCATCGGTGCGTAGATGAACAGCAAACCCAGCACCAGCATCAGGCTTGAGAAACGGAAGTTCTTCATTCTTTGCCCTCCATTTCCTTGGCCTGACTGCGGTTGAACAGGATGATCGGCACAATCAGGATCGCCAGCATCACCACCGCCAGGGCAGACGCCACCGGCCAGTCACGGTTGTTGAAGAACTCTTGCCACAGCACTTTACCGATCATCAGGGTTTCCGGACCGCCGAGCAGTTCCGGGATCACGAACTCGCCCACAACCGGAATGAACACCAGCATGCAGCCGGCGACGATGCCGTTCTTGGACAGCGGAATAGTGATTTTCCAGAAGCTGTTGAAGGTGCTCGAGCCCAGGTCGGATGCGGCTTCCAGCAGACTGTGGTCGTGCTTCACCAGGTTGGCGTAGAGCGGCAGGATCATGAACGGCAGGTACGAATAGACAACGCCGATGTACACCGCGAGGTTGGTGTTGAGGATCTGCAGCGGCTCGTTGATCCAGCCCATGCTCATCAGGAAACCGTTGAGCAGGCCGTTGTTGCTGAGGATGCCCATCCACGCGTAAACGCGGATCAGGATCGCGGTCCAGGTCGGCATCATGATCAGCAGCACCAGCACCGTTTGCAGCTCTTTACGGGCGCTGGCGATGGCGTAGGCCATCGGGTAGCCGATCAGCAGGCAGAGGACGGTGCTGATCAGCGCCATCTTCAACGAGCCGAGGTAGGCGGCGATGTACAACTCGTCGTCGCCGAGCATCGCGTAGTTACCCAGGTTCAACAGCACCTGGAGCTTCTGGTCGATGAAGCTGTAGATCTCGGTGTACGGCGGGATGGCCACATCGGCTTCGGCGAAGCTGATCTTCAAGACGATGAAGAACGGCAGCATGAAGAACATGAACAGCCAGATAAACGGAACCCCGATGACCAGTTGGCGGCCACCGGGAATTATTCGATTGAGGCGACGTTTGAATTTGCGCATGTTCATGAGCGAAGTACCACGCCGCTGTCATCTTCCCAGTACACGTAGACCTGGTCGCCCCAGGTCGGACGCTGGCCACGGCGCTCGGCGTTGGCGACGAACGACTGCACAAGCTTGCCGCTCGGCAATTCGACGTAGAACACCGAATGGCCGCCGAGGTAAGCGATGTCGTGCACCTTGCCGCTGGACCAGTTGTACTCGCAGGTCGGCATTTCGGCGGTGACCAGCAGTTTTTCCGGGCGGATCGCGTAGGTGACCGACTTGTCCTGCACCGAAGTGCTGATGCCGTGGCCGACGTAGATCTGGCGGTCCAGGTCTTTGCAGGTGATGGTCGCGTGGCCTTCGGCGTCGTCGATCACTTCGCCTTCGAAGATGTTGACGTTGCCGATGAATTCACAGACCAGGCGACTGGTCGGGGTTTCGTAGATGTCGATCGGGCTGCCGATCTGGGCGATCCAGCCCAGGTGCATGATCGCGATGCGCTCGGCCATGGTCATGGCCTCTTCCTGGTCGTGGGTCACCATGACGCAGGTCACGCCGACGCGCTCGATGATCTCCACCAGCTCCAGTTGCATCTGCGAACGGAGTTTTTTATCCAGTGCACCCATCGGCTCGTCGAGCAGCAACAGCTTCGGCCGCTTGGCCAGCGAACGGGCCAATGCCACACGCTGACGCTGGCCGCCGGACAACTGATGCGGCTTGCGCTTGGCATACTGGCTCATCTGCACCAGTTTGAGCATTTCGGTCACGCGGGCATCGACTTCCGACGATGGAATCTTGTCCTGCTTCAAGCCGAAGGCGATGTTCTGCGCCACGGTCATGTGCGGGAACAAGGCGTAGGACTGGAACATCATGTTGATCGGGCGCTCGTACGGCGGCATCTCGGTGATGTCGACGCCGTCGAGGTAAATGCGCCCCTCCGTCGGCCGTTCGAACCCGGCGAGCATGCGCAGCAACGTGGATTTGCCCGATCCCGAACCGCCGAGCAGGGCGAAAATCTCGCCTTTCTTGATTTCCAGGGACACATCGTCCACGGCAATCGTCTCGTCGAACTTCTTCGTGACCCGGTCGATTTTGACCAACACCTGTTTCGGTGATTGGTCGCCCTCGAGGGCTTTCTTATAGGCGCCGGAGGCAACTGCCATTTACGAAACTCCCGAAAAAAAAGAGTGCAGTTCGCTCAAGGTGAGCCAACCTTGGATAGTTTGAGCCTTTGAAGCTATTTACCCGACTTGACCTTGGTCCAGCTGCGGGTCATCAAACGTTGAATGTTCGGTGGTAACTCGACCGACACGTAGGTCTTGTCGAGGACCGCTTGCGGCGGATAAACCGACGCGTCGGTGCGGATCGACTGCTCCATCAACTTGTCCGACCCGGGGTTCGGGTTGGCATAGCCGACAGAATCACTGACCTGGGCAATTACTTCGGATTTGAGCAAGTAGTTGATGAAGGCGTGGGCTTCCTTGACGTTGGCCGAGTCCTTCGGAATGGCCAGCATGTCGAACCACAGCGCACCGCCCTCTTTCGGAATGGTGTACGCCACGTTCACGCCTTTGCCGGCTTCGGCGGCGCGGTTACGGGCCTGGAACATGTCACCGGAGAAACCGATCGCGATGCAGATGTCGCCGTTGGCCAGGTCCGAGATGTACTTGGACGAATGGAAGTAGGTCACGTAAGGCCGCACCGCGAGCAACTTGGCTTCGGCCTTTTTGTAGTCTTCGGGGTTGGTGCTGTTGGCGTTCAGGCCCATGTAGTTGAGGACCGTCGGCATCATTTCATCGGCGGAATCGAGGAACGCGACGCCGCAGCTGTGCAGTTTCTTGATGTTTTCCGGCTCGAACAGCACGCTCCAGGAGTCGATCTTGTCGACGCCGAGCACTTCTTTGATTTTGTCGACGTTGTAACCGATGCCGTTGGTGCCCCACAGGTACGGCACGGCGTACTGGTTGCCCGGGTCATTCTGTTCCAGACGCTTGAGCAGCACCGGGTCTAGGTTGGCGTAGTTGGTCAGTTGCGAGCGATCGAGTTTCTGAAACGCGCCAGCCTTGATCTGCTTGCCGAGGAAGTGGTTGGACGGCACGACCACGTCATACCCGGTACGCCCGGCCAGCAACTTGCCTTCCAGGGTTTCGTTGGAATCGAACACGTCGTACACCGGTTTGATGCCGGTGGCTTTCTGGAAGTCGGCCAGGGTGTTCGGGGCGATGTAATCCGACCAGTTATAAATATGCACCGTGGGGGCAGCCTGGACACTGACGGCAATCGTCAGCCCGGCGCCGACCAGCAAGGCATTGCGCAACAAAGAAAAAATAGGCAAGTGGAGGTCCTCTAAAATTAGTTGGGCCCAAGTTGCCCCGCGTTACATGACAGCCATGGCTGCCTGGCAACAAAACCGGCGCGCAACTTACCCTCGATAAACCATTCCAGCAAAACTTTCTGTCATTTAATTGTTCCTGTTGCCGCCACCGCGCAGGCGGCGGCAACAGGTTGTCGCTTCAAACCGGCTTATTTACCGGATTTGATCTTGGTCCAGCTACGGGTCAGGTCACGCTGGGTGGCCGCTGGCAAATCAGCGATCGCATACAGCTTGGCCTGCACTTCGGCGGACGGGTAGATGCCCGGGTCCGAGGTGATTTCCTTGTTCACGTACTGGGTGGCTTCGGCGTTGCCGTTAGGGAAACGCACGGCGTTGGTGATGTCGGCCATCACTTTCGGCTGCAACAGGTAGTTCATGAACTTGTAGGCACCGTCGACGTTTTCCGCGTCTTTCGGAATCGCGACCATGTCGTAGAAGCTGCCAGCGCCTTCTTTCGGAATGGCGTAGCTGACTTTGACCTTGTCACCGGCTTCGGCAGCACGGGACTTGGCTTGTTGCACGTCACCCGAGTAACCGACGGCTACGCAGATGTTGCCGTTGGCCAGGTCGGAAATGTACTTGGAGGAGTGGAAGTAGGTGACCGAAGGACGAATCTTGAGGAACAGGTCTTCAGCTTTCTTGATGTCTTCTTTCTTCTGGCTGTCGGTAGGCAGGCCCAGGTAGTGCAGCGCGACCGGGAGCATTTCGGTCGGCGAATCGAGGAAGCTCACACCGCAGCTCTTGAGCTTGGCGATGTTTTCAGGCTTGAACAGAATGTCCCAGGAATCGATGGTGTCGACGCCCAGCGCAGCCTTGACCTTCTCCGGGTTGTAACCGATGCCGATCGAGCCCCACATGTACGGGAAGGCGTGTTTGTTGTCCGGGTCGCTGATCGAAACCGCTTTAAGCAGCGACTTGTTCAGGTTGCCGTAGTTGGACAGCTTGGACTTATCCAGCTCCTGGTAAACACCGGCCTTGATTTGCTTGGCAAGGAAGTTGTTCGACGGCACGACCACGTCGTAGCCGGACTTGCCTGCCAGCAACTTGGCTTCCAGGGTTTCGTTACTGTCGAAAACGTCGTAAACCACCTTGATCCCGGACTCTTTCTCGAAGTTCGCGATGGTGTCCGGTGCGATGTAATCGGACCAGTTGTAGATGTGCAGCACCTTGTCATCGGCCTGTACTGCACCCGCCATCACGCCCATCAGGGACATGGCGAGGAGGGTCTTGCCAGCTATCTTCATACCTAATGCCTTCATGGGTAATGCTCCAATTTTTCTTTTTAACCACGTGCTCAGCGGCCTGTTACTGGGCATCCGAACAACCGGTAGTCTGGCAAGTTACAAGGCAGGCTTTCAAGGAAAGACCCATCCTTTGTTTGCACCGGGCGAAGTGCCGTCTTCGCACCCCGCCCAGAGCCTAGCACTTAGGCCTGCAATGCACTCAGGGTCAGGTCCAGACACTTGCGTGCCTTGGTCACCAACTCATCGATCTCGGCCTTGGTAATCACCAGCGGCGGCGAGATGATCATGGTGTCGCCCACGGCGCGCATGATCAGGCCGTTGTCGAAGCAGAAGGTGCGGCAAATCATGCCCACGCCCTTGCCTTCGTAACGTTTGCGCGTGGCCTTGTCCTGGACCAGTTCGATGGCCCCCAACATGCCTACGCCGCGCACTTCCCCCACCAACGGGTGATCGTTCAGTTCCCGTAGACGCTTTTGCAAATAAGGTGCCGTTTCTGCGTGAACGCGCTCGATAATTTTTTCTTCGCGCAGAATGCGGATATTTTCCAGGGCCACCGCAGCGGCTACCGGGTGCCCGGAGTAGGTGAAACCGTGGTTGAAATCGCCGCCCTCGTTGAGCACGGCCACTACTTCATCACGCACAATCAGGCCACCCATCGGGATGTAGCCGGAGGTCAGGCCTTTGGCGATGGTCATCATGTCGGGCTTGAGGTCGTAGTAATCGGTACCGAACCACTCACCGGTACGGCCGAAACCGCAGATCACTTCGTCCGCCACGAACAGGATGTCGTACTTGGCGAGGATTTCCTTGATGCGCGGCCAGTAGCTGTCAGGCGGAACGATCACGCCACCGGCACCCTGGATCGGCTCGGCAATAAAGGCACCGACGTTGTCCACGCCGATTTCCAGAATTTTCTCTTCCAGTTGATTGGCGGCCCAGATACCGAACTCCTCCGGGCTCATGTCGCCACCTTCACCGAACCAGTACGGCTGGGCGATGTGGACGATGCCCGGGATCGGCAAGTCGCCTTGTTCGTGCATATAAGTCATGCCGCCCAGGCTCGCGCCAGCCACGGTGGAACCGTGATAACCGTTCTTGCGGCTGATGATGACTTTCTTGTTCGGCTGGCCTTTGATCGCCCAATAGTGGCGAACCATACGCAGCATGGTGTCGTTGCCTTCGGAGCCGGAACCGGTGAAGAACACGTGGTTCATGCCTTGCGGCGCGATGTCGGCGATTGCTTTGGCCAGCTCCAGCACAGGCGGGTGAGCGGTCTGGAAGAACAGGTTGTAATAAGGCAGCTCGCGCATTTGCTTGCTGGCGGCGTCGGCCAGTTCATCGCGACCGTAACCAATCGCTACGCACCACAGGCCGGCCATGCCGTCGAGGATCTTGTTGCCTTCGCTGTCCCAAAGGTAAACGCCCTTGGCGCTGGTGATAATGCGCGGGCCTTTCTCTTTGAGTTGTTTGAAGTCGCTGAACGGGGCCAGGTGATGATCGTTGCTCAGGGCCTGCCATTCACGGGTTTGCGGGTTATTGCTGGTCATGCGAATTCTCCTTGTTATGGGTTAAAGCGCCGCCAGAAGCAGCGACGCCCGGCGCATCAGACGGCGAACAGCAGGAATTCCCGCTCCCACGAACTGATGACGCGCTTGAAGTTTTCATGCTCGGCCCGCTTGACCGCGACGTAGCCAGTGATGAATTTCTTGCCCAGGTATTTCTCGATGGTCGCGCTATTTTCCATCCGTTCCAGCGCGTCTTCGATGGTCAGCGGCAGGCGCAGGTTGCGGCGTTCATAGCCGCGCCCCACTACCGGCGCACTCGGGTTCAAGCCTTCGACCATGCCGACATAACCGCAGAGCAGGCTCGCGGCAATCGCCAGGTACGGGTTGGCGTCGGCGCCCGGCAGGCGGTTTTCCACCCGACGGTTTTGCGGGCCGGCATCCGGCACGCGCAGGCCCACGGTACGGTTCTCTTCGCCCCACTCCACGTTCACCGGTGCCGAAGTGTCCGGCAGGAAGCGGCGGAACGAGTTCACGTTCGGCGCGAACAGCGGGAGCAATTCCGGAATGAGTTTCTGCAGGCCACCGATGTGGTGCAGGAACAACTGGCTCATGGTCCCGTCTTCATTAGAGAAGACGTTCTTGCCGGTTTCGATGTCGATGATGCTCTGGTGCAAGTGCATCGCACTGCCCGGCTCGCCGGTCATGGGCTTGGCCATGAAGGTCGCGGCCACGTCATGCTTGAGCGCGGCTTCGCGCATGGTGCGCTTGAACACCAGGATCTGGTCGGCCAGGGACAGGGCATCGCCGTGACGGAAGTTGATTTCCATCTGCGCCGTGCCGTCCTCGTGGATCAGCGTGTCGAGGTCCAGCTCCTGCAATTCGCACCAGTCGTAGACGTCTTCGAACAACGGGTCGAATTCGTTCGCCGCTTCAATCGAGAACGACTGGCGACCGATTTCCGGGCGGCCGGAACGGCCAATTGGCGGTTGCAACGGATAGTCCGGATCGTCGCTGCGCTTGGTCAGGTAAAACTCCATTTCCGGCGCCACGATGGGCTGCCAGCCCTTGTCAGAATAGAGCTTCAGAACCTTCTTGAGCACGTTGCGCGGCGACAGCTCGATCGGGTTGCCCTGCTTGTCGTAGGTGTCGTGGATGACCTGGGCGGTGGGCTCGATGGCCCACGGCACCAGGAACACCGCGTTCTGGTCGGGGCGGCAGATCATGTCGATGTCGGCCGGGTCGAGCAGTTCGTAATAGATGTCGTCTTCGACATAGTCGCCGGTCACGGTCTGTAACAGAACGCTCTCGGGCAGGCGCATGCCTTTTTCGGCAATGAACTTGTTGGTCGGCGAAATCTTGCCCCGGGTGATCCCGGTCAAGTCGGCGATCATGCATTCGACTTCTGTGATCTTGTGGTCTTTCAACCAATCGGTGAGCTGGTCGAGGTTGTTACTCATAAATGCCTCTAGGCTGAGTTTCCTGACTCTTATAAGTCAGGCGTTGTTTGACGCGTCGGCGCCGCGTGATACAGATTGCCACTGCAATCGCCGGGCACAAATACCCGTCGCCACCCTGGAAAGGCTCAACGATAGAGTAGTTGTGCGTGCAGAATCATGAGCAGGGCCCGGCGTATTGGCTGGGCTGCCAAGGGAAAACGGTTCTATATTGGATGCAGAGCCGGTAAAGAGAATGCGGTCCAGACCGTCCAGAATATCGGACGGGGCCAGCGATTCCGCCGGGGACAAATGATTCAACGGCAGGCCTTTGGCAATGGATGCCATGGCATGTACGTAATTGTCGCCACTGATGTGATAAGCATGCAGACCGATCTGGCTAGAGCAGACGGTGACGCCGATTAACGGCAGGCGAGACATGAAGCACCCCGGTATTATTGCTGTTATGGGTTTGAATCGAGCTTAGCCTTGTTCATTTTTTTACACAACACCCCCGTAAAAAATACAACACGGCCCGCTCAAGCCCGCGGGCGCCAAAGCGTCCAATGGCATAAAAACGCCCCAAAGTGCCTCAAAAAAGCCCTGCGAGCGCTTTTTTAGGGCAAAAAAGGCCTCGCTTGACTTCGGCATGCCGTTCGGGTTGACTGAAACCCGAAGAGATCAATGATTGATATTTTTAACAACAAAGGTGTTGCATCATGTCGGTACCCCCGCGTGCCGTTCAGCTTAACGAAGCGAACGCGTTCCTTAAGGAACATCCTGAGGTTCTGTACGTTGACCTTCTGATTGCGGATATGAATGGTGTGGTGCGCGGCAAGCGCATTGAACGCACCAGCCTCCACAAGGTTTACGAGAAAGGCATCAACCTGCCGGCCTCTCTATTTGCTCTGGATATCAATGGCTCGACGGTGGAAAGCACCGGCCTGGGTCTGGACATCGGCGATGCTGACCGAATCTGCTATCCAATCCCCGACACCCTGTGCAATGAGCCTTGGCAGAAGCGCCCTACCGCGCAACTGTTAATGACCATGCACGAAATCGAAGGTGAACCTTTCTTCGCCGATCCTCGCGAAGTCTTGCGACAAGTCGTGACCAAGTTCGACGACCTGGGTCTGACGATCTGCGCCGCGTTCGAACTGGAGTTCTACCTGATCGACCAGGAGAACGTGAACGGTCGCCCACAACCGCCGCGCTCGCCGATCTCCGGCAAACGCCCGCATTCGACACAGGTCTACCTGATCGACGACCTCGACGAATACGTCGATTGCCTCCAGGACATTCTGGAAGGTGCCAAAGAGCAAGGCATCCCGGCCGACGCCATCGTCAAGGAAAGTGCCCCGGCGCAGTTCGAAGTGAACCTGCACCACGTGGCCGACCCGATCAAGGCCTGCGACTACGCGGTACTGCTCAAGCGCCTGATCAAGAACATCGCCTACGACCATGAAATGGACACCACCTTCATGGCCAAGCCTTACCCAGGCCAGGCGGGTAACGGGCTGCACGTCCACATCTCGATTCTTGATAAAGAAGGCAAAAACATTTTTGCCAGCGAGGATCCCGAGCAGAACGCCGCACTGCGTCACGCGATCGGCGGTGTGCTCGAGACCCTACCGGCGCAGATGGCGTTCCTCTGCCCGAACGTCAACTCCTACCGCCGTTTCGGCGCACAGTTCTACGTGCCGAACTCGCCGTGCTGGGGCCTGGACAACCGTACCGTGGCGATTCGCGTCCCGACCGGCTCGTCCGATGCCGTGCGTATCGAACACCGCGTTGCCGGTGCCGATGCCAACCCGTACCTGCTGATGGCCTCGGTTCTGGCAGGCGTGCACCACGGCCTGACCAACAAGATCGAGCCGGGCGCGCCCGTGGAAGGCAACTCCTACGAGCAGAACGAGCAAAGCCTGCCGAACAACCTGCGCGATGCATTGCGTGAGCTGGACGACAGCGAAGTCATGGCCAAGTACATCGATCCGAAATACATCGATATCTTTGTGGCCTGTAAGGAAAGCGAGCTGGAAGAGTTTGAACACTCCATCTCCGACCTTGAGTACAACTGGTACCTGCATACCGTTTAAGCGGGTGCAGTAAAAAAGAAACGCCGTCAGCTGATAAAGCTGACGGCGTTTTTTTTATGGCCGCCTTCGGCGGTTCGCGGGCAAGCCTCGCTCCTACGGGTTGTGCGCCATTTTCAAATTGGCGCATGACCCGTAGGAGCGAGGCTTGCCCGCGAAGGCGTCCTACAAGACAACATCAAACCCTGCTCGTACAATGCCCCCCTGCCCCGCAGGAGACGCCAATGACCCGCCCCGCCCCCATCCGCAAACCCCGCGCACGCAGCCAGGCGCGGATCGATTCGATCCTCGATGCCGCCCGCACGCTGCTGGCCGCCGAGGGCGTGGCCAGCCTGTCGATCTACAGCGTCGCCGAGCGTGCGGAAATTCCGCCGTCCTCGGTCTACCACTTCTTCGCCAGCGTCCCGGCCCTGCTCGAAGCCCTGACCGCCGACGTCCACGCCGCGTTCCGTGCCTGCCTGCAAGCGCCGATCGACCACGCGGCCCTCAACGGCTGGCGTGACCTGTCGCGGCTGGTGGAACAACGCATGCTCGACATCTACGACGAAGACGCCGCCGCCCGCCAACTGATCCTCGCCCAGCACGGATTGACTGAAGTCACCCAGGCCGACCGCCAGCACGACATCGAACTCGGCGACCTGATGCACAAGCTGTTCGATCATCATTTCGAACTGCCGAGGTTGCCGACCGATGTGGATGTGTTTGCCTTGGCCATGGAGCTGGGGGACCGAGTGTATGCGCGCTCGATTCAGTTGCATGGGCAAATCACATCGCGCATGGCCGAAGAAGGGATGCGGGTGTTTGATGCGTATCTGGGGCTTTATCTGCCGCCGTATCTGCCCAAACGCGTCGTGCTTTAAAAGATCGCAGCCTTCGGCAGCTCCTACGGGGGTACGCATTCCCCTGTAGGAGCTGCCGAAGGCTGCGATCTTTTGATCTTCAAAAAAACCCCCAAAGGGCTCACACCCTCCGGAGTTGTTCGCAATGCCCACGCTTACAACTTGGCGATCGACACCTCGGTGGATTTCACAAAGGCGATCACTTCGCTGCCGACCACCAATTCCAGCTCCTTCACCGAACGGGTAGTGATCACCGAAGTGACGATGCCGGACGCGGTCTGAACGTCGATTTCCGACAGCACGTCACCCAGCACGATTTCCTTGATCGAGCCTTTGAACTGGTTACGAACGTTGATGGCTTTAATAGTCATGATTTGATTCCTGTCAGTTGAGGTGAGGCGTAAGTTATTGCGCCCAACGCAGTTGCGTAGGCAATGGTGAAACAGGTTCCGGTTCCGGCGGTTCGCCCGGCAGAGACAGCACGCGGTTGAGGACTTCGGTTTCCAGCGCCGCCAGCCGATGGGAGCCACGAACCCGGGGGCGCGGCAGTTCCACCAACAGGTCGAGGCCGACTTCGCCCTCTTCGATCAGGATCACCCGGTCGGCAATCGCTACCGCTTCACTGACGTCGTGGGTCACCAGCAACACGGTGAAACCGTGCTTTTGCCAGAGCCGTTCGATCAGTTGCTGCATTTCAATTCGGGTCAGGGCATCCAGCGCGCCCAAAGGCTCGTCCAACAACAGCAAGCGCGGTTGATGGATGAGCGCGCGGGCCAGGGCCACACGTTGCTTCTGCCCACCGGATAACGCGGCTGGCCACTCATTGGCGCGATCCGCCAGCCCCACCGACTCCAGTGCTTCCAGGGCTTGCGGCCGCCAGTTGCCCTTGAGCCCGAGGCCGACGTTGTCGATCACCTTTTTCCACGGCAGCAGGCGCGCTTCCTGGAACATCAGTAGCGTGTCTTCCCGGGCCTCACTCAGCGGCGCAGAACCGGCGAGCAATTCGCCGCCCGTGGGTTGGTCGAGACCGGCCAGCAAGCGCAGCAAGGTGCTTTTTCCACAGCCGCTGCGACCGACCACGGCAACGAACTGCCCGGCCGGAATGTGCAGATCGATTCCCCGCAGCACTTGCCGCGAACCAAAGGTCTTTTGCAGCTTGCGCACTGCCAGCGGAATCCCGCGCAGCAGGCGTGGAGGTTGTTGAGCCGTCATGCGGCACCTCCCTTGTTCACTTGATAGGCCGGATGCCAGCGCAGCCAGACACGCTCAAGCCCACGGGCCGCGAGGTCGGCCAGTTTGCCGAGCACCGCGTACAACAGAATCGCCAGCACGACCACGTCGGTCTGCAAGAACTCCCGGGCATTCATCGCCAGGTAGCCAATGCCGGAGCTGGCGGAAATGGTTTCGGCCACGATCAGCGTCAGCCACATGAATCCCAGGGCAAACCGCACACCGACCAGAATCGACGGCAACGCGCCCGGCAGGATCACCTGACGGAACAGGCTGAAGCCGGACAAGCCATAACTGCGCGCCATCTCCACCAGCGCCGGATCGACGTTGCGGATGCCGTGATAGGTATTGAGGTAGATCGGGAACAGCGTGCCCAGCGCCACCAGGAAAATCTTCGCCGACTCATCGATGCCAAACCACAGGATCACCAGCGGAATCAGCGCCAGATGCGGCACGTTGCGGATCATCTGCACCGAACTGTCGAGCAGGCGTTCGCCCCACTTCGACAGACCGGTGATGAAACCCAACGCCAGACCGATGCCGCCGCCAATGGTGAAACCCAGCGCTGCACGCCAGCCGCTGATGGCCAGGTGAGTCCAGATTTCACCGCTGCGTACCAGGCTGACGCCGGCTTCGATCACCGCGATGGGCGCCGGCAGAATCCGTGTCGACAACCAGCCCGCCGACACCGACAACTGCCACACCGCCAGCAGCAACACCGGCAACGCCCACGGTGCGAGGTTGTGGATAATTCTTTTCATGGCAGCGCCTCAGCTCTGGGACGCGGCTTTGGGAAGGATGTCGTTGGCCACCATCTCGCCAAACGGGCTGACGTAGTTGGCGCCTTGCGGCAGTTCCGGGCGCTGCACATCAATGTGCGGGAACAGCAACTCGGCGACGCGATACGCCTCTTCCAGGTGTGGATAACCGGAGAAGATGAACGTGTCGATGCCCAGGTCGGCGTATTCCTTCATGCGCGCGGCCACGGTCGGACCGTCGCCCACCAGCGCCGTACCGGCACCGCCACGCACCAGGCCGACACCGGCCCACAGGTTCGGGCTGACTTCCAGGTTGTCGCGACTGCCACCGTGCAGTGCGGCCATGCGTTGCTGGCCGACCGAATCGAAACGCGACAGGGACGCCTGGGCCCGGGCGATGGTCTCGTCGTCCACGTGGGAGATCAGCCGATCCGCTGCGGCCCATGCCTCTTCGTTGGTTTCACGAACGATCACATGCAAGCGAATGCCGAAACGCACGGTACGCCCGAGCTTCGCCGCTTTGGCGCGCACTTGTTCAATCTTCTCGGCGACAGCGGCCGGCGGTTCGCCCCAGGTCAGCACCATCTCGACCTGTTCAGCGGCCAAATCCTGCGCCGCTTCCGACGAACCGCCGAAGTACAGCGGCGGACGCGGTTGCTGGATCGGCGGATAGAGCAACTTCGCGCCTTTCACGCTGATGTGCTGACCGTCGTAATCGACGGTTTCGCCTTCCAGCACCCGGCGCCAGATGCGGGTGAACTCTACCGAGGCTTGATAGCGCTCCTCGTGGCTGAGGAACAAACCGTCGCCGGCCAATTCATCGGGATCGCCACCGGTGACCAAATTGAACAACGCACGACCGCCGGACAAGCGATCCAGGGTCGCCGCTTGCCGCGCCGCCACCGTCGGGGAAATGATCCCGGGGCGCAGGGCGACGAGGAATTTCAAACGCTGGGTCACCGGAATCAGCGACGCAGCCACCAGCCACGAGTCTTCGCAGGAGCGACCGGTGGGGATCAACACCCCGCCGAAGCCCAGGCGATCCGCCGCTTGGGCGATCTGTTGCAGGTAACCGTGGTCAACGGCGCGAGCGCCTTCGGCGGTGCCAAGGTAATGGCCGTCGCCGTGGGTAGGCAGGAACCAGAAAATATTGAGGCTCATGGAGTGGTCTCCTTGGGAATTCGAATTACTGCGCGTTGGCAACGGCTGCCGGTGGTGTCCAGATCACGTCTTTGATGCTCAGGGGCTTGGGAATCAGCTTGAGCTGGTAGAAGCTGTCGGCGATTTTCTGTTGGGCGGCGACCACTTCCGGGGTCAGGAACAACGCGCCGTAGCCCTGGCGTTTCACCGACGTCAGGGTGATCTCCGGCGACAGGCCAAGCAGTGGCGACACTTGTTTGGTCACGTCGTCCGGGTTGGCCTTGGACCACTCGCCGACGGCGCGCACTTCTTCAACGAGGGTCTTGATCACCTCGGGATTTTTCTGTGCGTAAGGCTTGGTCGCCAGGTAGAACTGATGGTTGTCGACGATGCCTTGGCCATCACGCAGGGTGCGTGCTTGCAGTTGCTGTTCGGCAGCGGCCTGGTACGGGTCCCAAATGACCCAGGCATCGACACTGCCGCGCTCGAACGCGGCGCGGGCATCGGCGGGTGGCAGGAATACGGTCTGGATGTCGGTGTACTTGAGGCCGGTGTCTTCCAGCGCGCGGACCAGCAGGTAGTGAACGTTGGAGCCTTTGTTCAGGACGACTTTCTTGCCTTTGAGGTCCTGCACCGATTTGATCGGTGAGTCCTTCGGCACCAGGATCGCTTCGCTGTGGGGCGCTGGCGGTTCGTAGGCGACGTAGAGCAGATCGGCGCCGGCCGCCTGGGCAAACACGGGCGGGGTTTCGCCGGTGACGCCGAAGTCGATGGAGCCGACGTTCAGGCCTTCCAGCAACTGCGGCCCGCCAGGGAACTCAGTCCATTGCACATCCACGCCTTGGGCGGCGAGGCGTTTTTCCAGCGTGCCTTTGGCCTTGAGCAGCACCAGGGTGCCGTACTTTTGATAACCGATTCGCAGTGTCTCGGCTTGTGCTTGAGAAATAACGCCGAAGGACACAGCCGCCACAAACAGAGCGACCAGACCACGACGCAAAATGACAGTGCGCATAGCGCTCTCCTATTTGCTGTTGGGTTTTGGCTGCACCTGCTTGGCCGTTAGCGGCTGAGTAAGGTGAGGACTTCAAATTCAGGTGTGGCTCAAGTGCCGGCTTAAATGCTCCAGCGTGCACTCAATAAACGTTCGTTTAGCAGGTTCGGATCGATCGGCTTCGGCCGTCGCGCCATGGCGCTGAAAAACAGCTCCAGGGATTCATTCAGTCGTTGTTCCAGCTCCGGCGCCAATTGCGCCTGGGCACTGCCTTCGCCATAAGCGATCTGGCTGTCCACGGCGAAAATCCCGTGGAGCATTTCCTGGGCTTTCAATGCCGAGAGCACCGGTTTGAGCGCGTAATCCACCGCCAGCATGTGGGCGATGCTGCCGCCGGTGGCCATTGGCAATACCACTTTGTGGGCCAGGGCGCGTTCGGGCAGCAGATCCAGCACGGTTTTCAAGGCGCCGGAGAACGACGCTTTGTAGACCGGCGTGGCGATCAACAGCCCATCGGCGTTGGCAATCTGTTGCAACAGGTCGATCACCTTCGGGCTGTCGAAGCGTGCGTGCAGCAAGTCTTCGGCCGGGAAGTCCCGTACCTGGTAACTCACTACTTCCACACCTTGTTCCTGCAACCAGCGTTGAGAACGCTCCAGCAACACCCCGGAACGAGAGCGTTGGCTAGGGCTGCCACCGAGTGAGACGACCAGCATTCAGGCGATTCCTTGAACGGTGTTGGCGATTCGCAGTGCGCGATCTCGCTTCGATGGAAGTGACCTTAACAGGTGATTTATATATCCATAAATCATATTTATTCATTTAGTTATTCCTTACAGATCTATGTGAATCATCTTTTCCCGGACAAAAAAATAGGCCGTTAAAAACGGCCTGAAATCCCCTGCTTTGTGGATGCCTGAAAAAGATCGCAGCCTTCGGCAGCTCCTACGGGTGTACGTCAATCCATGTAGGAGCCGCCCCAAGCTGCGATCTTTTGATCTTCAACGATTCGGCTGCGGCGTCAGGCGCAGGTACGGTTTCACCGCGCGATAACCTTTGGGAAAGCGCTTCTTGATTTCGTCTTCGTCCTTGAGCGACGGCACGATCACCACTTCATCACCGTCCTGCCAGTTGGCCGGAGTGGCCACTTTGTAGTTGTCGGTGAGTTGCAGCGAGTCGATCACCCGCAGGATTTCATGGAAGTTGCGACCGGTGCTGGCCGGGTAAGTGATGGTCAGCCGCACCTTCTTGTTCGGGTCGATCACGAACAGCGAGCGCACGGTGAGGGTGTCGCTGGCGTTCGGGTGAATCAGGTCGTACAGGTCAGAAACCTTGCGATCGGCGTCAGCCAGGATCGGGAAGTTGACGATTGTGTTCTGGGTTTCGTTGATGTCCTCGATCCACTTGTGGTGCGAGTCCACCGGGTCCACGGACAGGGCGATGGCTTTGACGCCGCGCTGGGCGAATTCGTCCTTGAGCTTGGCGGTAAAGCCCAGTTCGGTGGTGCACACCGGGGTAAAGTCCGCCGGATGGGAAAACAGCACGCCCCAGCTATCGCCCAGCCATTCGTGGAAACGGATGGTGCCGGCGCTGGAATCCTGTTCAAAGTCGGGGGCGATGTCGCCAAGTCTGAGGCTCATGGTGCTGCTCCTGGTGAGTGCTTGATGAGCTCAACTGTGCCTGCGTTTCCTAGATATTAAAAAGAATAAATATCGATTTATTTAGATCACAAAAGAATATTAAACATCTGTTCACTGGACCTCTGCAGCCATCGGGACGAACATCGCCCACAAGGTTCGAGAAGGCCTTGAGTTGCTGCAAAAGAGGGAATGTTTCGGGGCGGGATTACGGGGGTGACTCTGCTCTGAAACGCAAAAGCCCCGCCCGGCGAGGTGCCGGGCGGGGCTTTTTTTAACGCAGGCTTACAAGAGCGCGCTGTTACAACAGCGGGATCGAGTAGCTGACGATCAGACGGTTTTCGTCTTGGTCGCGCTGGCCTGGGATGTTGTTACGCCACATGGCGTTTTTCCACATGAAGCCCAGGTTTTTCAACGTACCTTCTGGCACAACGTAAGCCAGGGTCAGGTCGCGTTCCCACTCGGTCTTGTCACCGGCAGCGTTATCAATGTTATCGCCACGCAGGTAGACGATGCCGGCAGTCGCGCCTGGCAGGCCAACCTTGGCGAAGTCAAACGAGTAGCGACCTTGCCAGGTACGTTCGCCGGCACGGCCGAACTTCTGGATCTGCATGTCGGTGATGGTGCCGTTCGACGAGCCGTCACCCTGGTTCAGCCACGGGAAGTCGCTGTCGCCATTGCTGACCTGGTAACCGCCACCGAAGGTGTGACCGGCAACCGAGTACAGGAACAGGCCGCTGTACAGGTTGTTGTCGACTTTACCCTTGGTGACCGTGCCGCCGTAGTAACCGGTGGTGAAGTAGTTCTTGTCGTTGCCGTTGGCACCGTCGTCCTTGCTGTTGAAGTAACGCAAGTCAGATTTCAGGACGCCAGGACCGATGGACCAGTTGTGCACCAGGCCCAGGAAGTTCTGTTTGTAGAAGTCTTCCAGCTTGCCGTAGTAGTACTGAGCGGTCAGATCTTTGGTGATCTTGTAGTCGCCGCCGGCATAGATGAAGTTGTTGCTGTCGCGACCGGTCGAAGTAGGGCTGTTGGCACCCGAGATCGACAGTTGCTCGTTGTTGCTGGAGTTACGACCTTTAACCTGTTCGATCTTACCGCCAACCAACGTCAAGTCTGTGATGTCGTTGGAAGTGATCTGGCCACCCTGCCAGGTCTGCGGCAGCAGACGACCGTCGTTGGTCACGATAACCGGGTTCTTAGGCTGCAAGGTACCCAGCTTCAGTTCGGTCTTGGAGATCTTGGCTTTGGCAGTCAGGCCCAGGCTGGAGAAGTCATCAACCGCTTCGCCGTTGGACTTGCTTGGGAAAACCGTGCCGCCGTAAGAAGTAGCGGTAGCGCCGTTGGTGCCGCCGCCCGAATCCAGCTTGATGCCCAACAGGCCGATGGCATCAACACCAAAGCCAACAGTGCCTTGGGTGTAGCCGGAGATGAAGCGCAGGTCAAAGCCTTGGCCCCATTCTTCGTTTTTGCTCTGAACGCCAGCCTTTTGGTTGGCAGCCGAGCCAGCAGCGCTGTCACGGTTATCGTTGTTGATGTAGAAGTTACGCAGACCCAAGGTAGCCTTGCTGTCTTCGATAAAACCGGCGGCGCCTGCCTGCTGCGCCAAAACCCCTACGGCCACAGCCAGGGCCAAGGTGGACTTATTCATGTTTCGCTCCTCTCGTTTCTAATTCTTGTGTTCCTGGTCCGGGGTCGAATGCCCTGAATCCTAAGATGCGCGATTAGCGCCAGACCGTGACTGACAAGTCAATCGTAACCTTGTGTGTCTACGACCAAGGTCTAACCACAGTGATTTGGTCCCTGCAGGGTAATGAATTTCTCATAAACCCAAAAAGAATTATTTCATTCTTTTTCATACCGCAATGGAATATAGCTCATCACTGCAAAACCGAGCCGGGACATCAGGTATCGGCTCATAAGCTAATTACTAAATGGTATTTATTAGCCTTTTTTTAGATCGATTAGCTTTGACGCATCTTCCATACGTCAATCCCTATCGAAAAGGCGACGCCATCATGGCCAAACGCGCACTATCCAGTCAAATTGTTACAGTTTGTATATCGATATTAATTTCCTGTGGCGCCCAAGCCGCCAACCTCACCGTGGGCTATCAAACCGGTATCGACCCAAGCAAAGTCCCGCAAGCCGATGGACTGTACGAGAAAACCCTCGGCCAGAAAATTGACTGGCGTCGTTTTAATAGTGGTCCGGAAGTAGTAACCGCCATTGCTTCCGGCGACGTGCAGATCGGCAACCTGGGTTCCAGCCCACTGGCCGCAGCCGCCTCGCGCAACCTGCCGATCGTGGCGTTCATTGTTTCCGCGCAAATCAACGCCGCCGAAGCCTTGGTGGTGCGCAACGGCAGCGGCATCAATAAACCGGAAGATCTGATCGGTAAAACCATCGCCACGCCTTTCGTTTCGACCTCCCATTACAGCCTGCTCGGCGCCTTGAAGCATTGGGGCCTGAACACCTCGCAAGTCAAAGTGGTCAACCTGCAACCGGCAGAAATCGCCGCCGCCTGGAAGCGTGGTGACATCGATGGTGCGTTTGTCTGGTCGCCGGCCCTGGGGGAAATTCGCAAGACTGGCAAGACGTTGACCGACGCCGCACAGGTTGGCCAATGGGGTGCGCCGACCTTTGAGGTCTGGGTCGCCCGCAAGGATTACGCCGAGAAGCATCCAGACGTGGTGGCCCGATTCGCCAAGGTCACCCTGGACTCGTTCGCCGACTATGCCGCCCATAAAGACAGCTGGACGGCCGATTCTGTGCCTGTGCAGAAAATCGCCAAACTGACCGGTGCCAATGCCGCCGATGTGCCGGAGTTGCTGGCCGGCTCAACCTTCCCGGACGCCAAGGCGCAACAAGGCACCGCGCTGCTGGATGGCGGCACGGCCAAGGCGATTGGTGAAACGGCGAAGTTCTTGAAGGAGCAAGGCAAGGTAGAAACAGTGCTGCCGGATTACTCGCCGTATGTGAGCGCGAAGTTCGTACAGGAATAAACACACCCCCTCGTAGGAGCTGCCGAAGGCTGCGATCTTTTGATCTTCTTGCGATTTCATAATCGCCAAAATCAAAAGATCGCAGCCTTCGGCAGCTCCTACGGGGGCGATGGGGTCAGAGGGTTTTTTCGAAGATCTTCGAATTACGCTGATAGTTGTACAGCGACGCCCGCGCCGACGGCAGGCGCTCGACGCTGCTTGGCTCGAAGCCGCGCTCGCGGAACCAGTGAGCGGTCCGGGTCGTCAGCACGAACAAGGTTTTCAGCCCCAGCGCCCGGGCGCGGGTTTCAATGCGCTCGAGCAATTCATCGCCGCGACCGCCATGGCGATACTCCGGGTTCACCGCCAGACAGGCCAGTTCCCCGGCATCCGAATCGGCAATCTGATACAGCGCCGCACACGCAATGATCATCCCTTCGCGCTCGACCACGCTGAACTGCTCGATCTCGCGCTCCAGCACTTCCCGCGAACGCCGTACCAGAATCCCCTGCTCTTCCAGCGGGCTGATCAAGTCCAGCAAACCGCCGACGTCTTCAATCGCCGCTTCGCGCACCAGTTCGAATTGCTCCTGGGCCACCAGCGTACCGCCACCGCCACGGGTGAACAGCTCGGTCAGCAGCGCACCGTCCTCGGCGTAGCTGACGATATGGCTGCGGGCCACGCCGCCACGGCAGGCTTCCGCCGCTGCATCCAATAGCTCGGCCTGATAGTTGCTGCCCAGGCGTTGCAGATGCGCCGGGACTTGTTGCGGACGCAACTCGCGAACCAGACGACCGTGTTCATCGATCAAGCCGAGGTCGGCGCCGAACAGCAGCAGTTTGTCCGCGCCCAGGTCGATGGCCGCGCGGGTGGCGACGTCTTCACAGGCGAGGTTGAAGATTTCACCGGTCGGCGAGTAACCCAGCGGCGACAGCAGCACGATGGAGCGCTCGTCCAGCAACCGGTTGATGCCCTTGCGGTCGACCCGACGCACTTCGCCAGTGTGATGATAGTCGACGCCTTCGAGCACGCCGATCGGCCGCGCCGTCACCAGGTTGCCGCTGGCCACGCGCAAGCGCGAGCCCTGCATCGGCGACGAGGCCATGTCCATGGACAGCCGCGCTTCGATGGCGATGCGCAGTTGGCCGACCGCATCGATCACGCACTCCAGGGTCGCGGCATCGGTGATGCGCATGCCGTGGTGGTAATGCGGGATCAGGCCGCGAGCGGCGAGACGGGTTTCGATTTGCGGACGGGAACCGTGAACCAGCACCAGTCGCACGCCCAGGCTGTGCAACAGCACCAGGTCGTGGACGATATTGCCGAAGTTCGGATGCTCCACGCCGTCGCCGGGCAGCATGACGACGAAGGTGCAATCGCGGTGGGCGTTGATGTAAGGGGACGCGTGACGAAGCCAATTAACGTAGTCGGGCATGAACCTGGGCCTGTAATAAATAGCAGCCAAAAAATGGGCGAAACTGGAAACGCACAACGGGCTGGTGGTTATCGTCGGAACAGGCTTGGCGACACGCGAGCTCTCCTCATAAGTACGGTTTTGGACACCGGCAATTTACACCCCGTAGGAGCTGCCGAAGGCTGCGATCTTTTGATCTTGTTTTTCAGATCAGGATCAAAAGATCGCAGCCTTCGGCAGCTCCTACGGGGGTTGTATTTCAACCCACGGGCATCGTGGTTTGGGCCGGCGTCAGGCAGTAATGTTCAATCAGTTGTCGTAATAGATGCACGGTAGGCTGCAAACGTGACATTTCGAGGTATTCCCCCGGTTGGTGAGCGCAGGCGATGTCGCCCGGGCCGAGGACCAGTGTTTCGCAGCCAAGACGCTGAAGATAAGGCGCTTCGGTGCCGAACGCTACTGCTTCGGCACGATGGCCGGTGAGCTTTTCCGCGACCCGGACCAATTCTGCGTCTTCGGCTTGCTCGAACGGCGGCACTTCCGGGAACAGCGGCGCGTAATCGATCTTCACCTGATGCCGTTCGGCAATCGGATTGAGCTTCTGCAAAATCGCGGCGCGCAGGGCATTCGGGTCCATGCCCGGCAACGGTCGCAGGTCGAATTCCAGCGAGCATTGGCCGCAGATGCGGTTGGGATTGTCGCCGCCGTGGATGCAGCCGAAGTTCATGGTCGGCGTCGGCACGCCAAACTGTGGATTACGGAATTCGCGCTGCCACGACAGACGCAAGCCGCGCAGTTCGCCGATGGCATCGTGCATGGCTTCGAGAGCGCTGTGGCCCAGGCTCGGGTCGGAGGAATGGCCGCTGCGCCCGAGAATATCGATACGCTCCATCATCACGCCTTTGTGCAGGCGGATCGGCTTGAGGCCGGTCGGCTCGCCAATCACCGCCGCCCGCCCCAACGGACGCCCGGCGGCGGCCAAGGCCCGAGCCCCGGACATGGAGCTTTCTTCATCGCAAGTGGCGAGGATCATCAATGGTTGCTTGAACGGTTGGTCGAGCAACGGGATGACCGCTTCGATGGCCAGGGCGAAAAAGCCCTTCATGTCACAACTGCCGAGGCCGACCCAGCGGCCGTCGACTTCCGTCAGTTTCAACGGATCGGTCTGCCACAACGCGCCATCGAACGGCACGGTGTCGCTGTGCCCGGCCAGCACCAGGCCACCGGGGCCGGAACCAAAACTGGCGAGCAAGTTGAATTTGCCGGGGCTGACCTGCTGAATATCGCAGGCAAAACCCAAATCACCGAGCCAGGTCGCCAGCAAATCGATGACGGGGCGATTGGTTTGATCCAGGCTCGGCTGGGTACAGCTGACGGACGGTGCGGCGATCAGCGCAGCGAACTGATCTTTCATGGACGGCAAAGGCATCGCTGACTCCCAACTCCCGATGTGAAGCCCATCATAGAACCATCCTGCGACAGGAATAAACCGCCAAGGCACGTAGGAACGTCCAGTCCTGTACACTGCACGACCTTGGCAGCCACACATTCCCCCGGCTGCGCTCCCGATCCTGGATTTTCCGGCCATGCAGAAAGAAACCGAAATCAAACTCCGCGTCAGCCGCGAAACCCTCGCCGCCCTGCGCGAGCACCCGCTCCTGAAAAAACGCAACAAAAGTGGCTGGGAACGCCGTGAGTTGATGAACCAATACTTCGACACGCCAGAGCGCGACCTGGCCCGCGCCAAGGTTGCCCTGCGCCTGCGCAAGGACGGCGAAGAAGTCATCCAGACCCTCAAGACTCGCGGCCAGAGCATCGCCGGTCTGTCCGAGCGTAACGAGTACGACTGGAACCTGCCCAAAGCCAAGCTCGACGTGAAAAAACTTGACGGCGAATGCTGGCCTGAAGAACTGGCCGAGCTGGACAAGAAAACCCTGAAAGCAATCTTCACCACCGATTTCGTGCGTGAACGCGCGGAAATCGCCTGGGGCCGTGGCAAGACCAAAGTGGTCATCGAAGCGGCGCTGGACTTCGGTCACGTGGTGGTCGGCAAGCAGAAAGAAGAAATCTGCGAACTGGAACTGGAATTGCGCGAAGGCGAACCTGCCGCGCTGCTGGAACTGGCCGCCGAACTGGCCGCGACCCTGCCCCTGATGCCGTGTGACATCAGCAAGGCCGAGCGCGGTTATCGTTTGTACGACGCCAACAGCTACTCCCTGAGCCTGCCGGCGCCGCAGATCACCGCCGAAATGCCGCTGGACGACGCGTTCGCCGCCCTGAGCTGGCATTTGCTCGGCAGCAGCCAGCGTCTGGCTGAGCAGTATCGCTTCAATGGCCACTGGCGTTTGCTGCAGGACTGGGTCGAAAACCTCGGTGAACTGCGCGCACTGCTCAGCAGCCTCGGTCAAGCCGCACCGCGTCAGTCGACTCACGATCTGCGCGTGGCCCTCGACGCCTTGCTGGAAGACTGGCGTCCACTGGTTCAGGCCGGCCTGGACGACGAAGACGTGCGTAAAGCTGCGCCGGAGCAGTTCCTCGAAGAACTGGAAGATCCGCGCTGGGGCTTGTTCTCGCTGAACACGTCGCGCTGGTTGTTGGCGCGCACCTGGGCGGCCGATCGTAACGTGCGTGGCAATCGTCAAGGCGCTGCACAATTGGCCAACTGGTTGCCGCGCCTGCTGGGCGAGGAAGCCACGTCCCTGCAATTGCAGCGTTATCAGCAACAGCCAGAAGACTTGGCCGAGCAACTGCCGCGCATCGAACGCATCCAGGCCTGGATGCACCATGCCCGTGGTGTGCTGGACATTCCGGAAATGGATCGCCTGTATGGCGAGCTGAACAAACTGGCGCAACTGGCCAACGAGCCGATCACCGACGAAAGCCTGGATGCGCGTAAGCAGCAGGCGATTGCCGTGTATCAGAACCGTGCCTGGAAAATGTTGTTGCGTATGTAATACCACCAAAAGATCGCAGCCTTCGGCAGCTCCTACGGGTGTACACATTCCCCTGTAGGAGCTGCCGTAAGCCATTGCGGTGTATCAGAACCGTGCCTGGAGAATGTTGCTGCGTATGTAATACCGCCAAAAGATCGCAGCCTTCGGCAGCTCCTACGGGTGTACACATTCCCCTGCAGGAGCTGCCGTAAGC
Organism: Janthinobacterium sp. LPB2021202312-11-4; assembly: GCF_037049705.1. NCBI lineage: Bacteria > Pseudomonadati > Pseudomonadota > Betaproteobacteria > Burkholderiales > Oxalobacteraceae > Janthinobacterium > Janthinobacterium sp. LPB2021202312-11-4. The sequence continues at coordinate 366,214 of NZ_JBAGKV010000001.1, forward strand.
CATTGCGGTGTATCAGAACCGTAACTGGAGAATGTTGTTGCGTATGTAATACCGCCAAAAGATCGCAGCCTTCGGCAGCTCCTACGGGTGTACACATTCCCCTGTAGGAGCTGCCGAAGGCTGCGATCTTTTGCTTTACCGCAACACCGGCAAACTCGTCGTGGACTTGATCTCCGACAGCGCCACGATCGAGTTCACTTCCTGAATCCCCGGCACCATCGACAGCTTCTCGAAGAAAAACCGCTCATACGCCTCGATGTCCGCCGTCACAATCCGCAGCAAAAAATCCACCGACCCCATCAGCACATAACACTCCAGCACTTCGGGAAAACCGCGAATCGCCTCGGTGAACTCGGTGAAGTTCGAACGCCCGTGGGCGTTGAGTTTGATCTCGGCAAAGATCTGCGTGTTCAGGCCGATTTTCTTGCGATCGAGTAACGTCACCTGACCGCGAATGATCCCCTCCTCCTTCATCCGCTGAATCCGCCGCCAGCACGGCGACTGCGACAGCCCGACCTGCTCGGCGATCTGCGCACTGGAAAGCGAAGCGTCCTCTTGCAGCAACGCGAGAATCTTGCGGTCGTAGCCATCCAGCTCGGCGTGCATAAAAAAACCTTTGGTTGATGACTTGTTGGATCAAACGATTCGATAAATCGCCATTACGCCCGATCATAGCCAAGAAATGCCCGGCGCCGAATGTAAAAATTCCTCCAATGATTTTGGAGACCGACCATGCCGCACCTTGAAGCCGTAAACACCCCGCCGACCCGCGCCGATGTGTGGAATGTCAGCAATGCCCATTGCCGCGTGCAGTACCAACTGCTGGCCGAAGCCGAACCGGATGTGCTGTGCCGCGCACTCAACCTGTTCGCCTTGCAGTTTTTGACTCCGGAGCAAGTCAACGTGCAGCGCATGGACGATTTGCTGTCGGTCGATATCGTGATCGACGGCCTGAGCTGGCACCGTGCCGAAGTGATCGCGGAAAAACTGCGTAACCTGATCAGCGTCTGCTCGGTGAACCTGCAAAGTGCCGATGCGACGTGGGATGAACAGGCACAGGCAGTGGGCTGAAAGAACTGGAAACGGCTTCGTCGGGTAGTGGCCCAACGGTCTGCGGGTCCGCGACTATCCTTTGCACACTGCGGTCTAGATCGCTGTTTGCAGGAATGTTCATAAGGAACCCGCATGTCCGTTCAACTTGCCACTCAGGACCGCTGGCTGGATCTCAATGATTTGCTGCGAGAACTGGTCGCCCAGGGCTTTATCAATCAGGATTCGGCCGAACTCGCGCTCAACGCCCGACGCCGGCATGCCGCCAATGGCCAGTTGCACCCGCTGGAGTTTATTGCCGGACAGCACCTCGACGACCTCAGCCGTCCCGGCAAACACCTCGACCTGGAAAGCCTGACCCTGTGGCTGTCGCAACAGGCCGGCCAGCCTTATTTGCGCATCGATCCACTGAAGATCAACGTCGCGGCCATCACGCCGCTGATGTCCTACGCCTTCGCCCAGCGCCACAAGATTCTCGCGGTTTCCATCGATCGCGACGCCGTGACCGTGGCCAGCGCCCAGCCCTACGTCACAGGCTGGGAAGCCGACCTGACCCACGTGCTGAAGCTGCCGATCAAACGCGTGGTGGCCAACCCGGCGGACATCCAGCGCTTCAGCGTGGAGTTTTTCCGCTTGGCCAAATCGGTGACCGGCGCGACTAACGCCGATCAACAGACCAGCACCCTCGGTAACTTCGAACAACTGCTCAACCTCGGCGCCAGCGACCAGGAGCCGGACGCCAACGACGCGCACATCGTCAACATCGTCGATTGGCTGTTCCAGTACGCGTTCCAGCAGCGCGCCAGTGATATCCACATCGAACCCAGGCGCGAGCAAGGCACCGTGCGGTTTCGCATCGACGGCGTGCTGCACAACGTCTATCAATTCCCGCCCCAGGTGACCATGGCCATCGTCAGCCGCCTGAAAAGCCTGGGCCGGATGAACGTCGCGGAAAAACGCAAACCCCAGGATGGCCGGGTCAAGACCAAGACCCCGGACGGCGGCGAAGTCGAACTGCGGCTATCGACCTTGCCCACGGCGTTCGGCGAAAAAATGGTCATGCGGATCTTCGACCCGGAAGTGCTGCTCAAGGACTTCGATCAACTGGGCTTCTCCACCGATGACCTGCGCCGCTGGCAGGACATGACCCGCCAGCCCAACGGCATCATCCTGGTGACCGGGCCGACCGGTTCGGGCAAGACCACCACGCTCTATACAACGCTGAAAAAACTGGCGACCTCAGAGGTCAATCTCTGCACCATCGAAGACCCGATTGAAATGGTCGAGCCAGCCTTCAACCAGATGCAGGTCCAGCACAACATCGACCTGACCTTCGCTGCCGGCGTGCGCGCGCTGATGCGGCAAGACCCGGACATCATCATGATCGGCGAGATCCGCGACCTCGAAACCGCCGAAATGGCGATCCAGGCTGCGCTCACCGGCCACCTCGTGCTCTCGACCCTGCACACCAACGACGCACCGAGCGCCATCAGCCGTTTGCTGGAACTCGGCGTGCCGCATTACCTGATCAAAGCTACGGTGCTCGGGGTCATGGCCCAACGGCTGGTGCGCACCTTGTGCCCGCATTGCAAGGCGCCGCTGACCCTGGGCGAAGACGATTGGCAAACCCTGACCCGCCCCTGGCAAGCACCGCTGCCGACCAACGCCCAACGCGCCATCGGTTGCCTGGAATGCCGCGACACCGGCTATCGCGGCCGCGCCGGGGTCTACGAAATCATGCAACTGACCGACAGCGTCAAAGCGCTGATCACCCCCGACACCGACTTGCTGGCGGTTCGGCGTCAGGCGTTCAAGGAAGGCATGCGCAGCTTGCGGTTGTCGGGAGCGCAGAAAGTCGCGGCGGGGCTGACCACGATTGAGGAGGTGTTGCGGGTGACGCCGCAGAGTGAGCAAAAGTAAGTCTATCGACTCAGAGCTTGTCCCAGATTGCCAACTTGAACCAGGCTGGGATTTGCTCTGTTCTCAACTCCAGATCCTCGCCATTGGTGACTTCCGCCAACCAGGTACTTTCGTGGCTGGAGTTATCGAAGATGTAGGCACGATCGCTAAAGCGAATGGCGTCAAGAAGCAGATCGAGAGAGCGGGCATAACGGCTAACAATCTTATCTTCCGGCACAGGATGACCGCCAAGACGAACCCTGTTTTGAACGCGGGAAATATTGATTAGTGGATCATCCGTGGCCACAAAGTAGAGATAGGTTCGAAAACCTTTTTCTTGAGCCTTACACAGCAGCGCCACTTTATCGGGGGAGGACATGACAGTTTCGAAGGTAAACGACGCGCCTCTGTCCAAGAGCTTGTGCCGCAGGAAATCCGATACCACAGAGGCGTAGTAGGAGTTGACCGTAATCCCGGAAAAATCCACTACATCGTGATTTAGCCGGACCTGTTGAGACTCGATCACCAAGCCTGCGTTCTCCAGCAATGTCGATTGACTGAAAAAGCTCAATAGCGCCTGACCGGTGTCACTCACACCATACTTTTTCAGATCAAGAAAGCCGGTATCACGGATGTCCTTCTCAATCTCATCCGGATTGATATAGATCCCAAGAAGCTCAGGCCCTATGACTGACTTGATAGTGCTTTTACCGGAGCCATTCGGTCCAGCGAACATGCGCATCCGGGGTACTGCTGTCATTTCAAGCGCCGCTTTTCACCGCGGACGACGGTGGTTGGAGCTGCAATGTTTTTCAGTTTTTTCCGAGAGCCATCCGGGGAAATCTCATAAAGCGCACCATTTTCACTTTCCAGTACAGCGTTGCCGGACGCCAGCGCTTGCCAATACGCCTGAGTAACGGCCGACGCCGCCATTTCAGGTATATGCGACTCCAGATAGCACAGCGTTTTCTCTTGCGTGATCATGTTTTCTTCCTCAATCAGGCTTTCAAAATAGCTGATTCATTCAACCGTTTGCCAGACATGGTTACATTTTGCGATGGATGAGATTTCCCAGGTACAGCCCTGTGAGGCTTTTGCCCTTACACTCAGAAACATCGCCATTTCATTGATCCACACTTCAACAGGGAATCGTTATGCAGATCGGTAGTGTGCTTTTACTCTTCGTCGGCCTGGTCGTCGCCATTCTGTTCATGGGTTTCAAGGTGGTGCCCCAGGGTTACCAGTGGACGGTCGAGCGTTTCGGCCGTTACACCAACACCCTCAAGCCCGGGCTGAACATCATCATTCCGATCGTGGACCGCATTGGTCGCAAGATGAATGTCATGGAAAGCGTGCTGGATATTCCGCCCCAGGAAGTCATCACCGCCGACAACGCCACGGTGCAGATCGACGCCGTGTGCTTCTTCCAGGTGGTCAACACGGCCCAGGCCGCCTACGAGGTGAACAACCTCGAACACGCCATTCGCAACCTGCTGCAAACCAATATCCGTACCGTACTCGGTTCGATGGAGCTGGACGCGATGCTCAGCCAGCGTGACGGTATCAACGAAAAACTCCTGCGCACGGTGGATGAAGCCACGGCGCCGTGGGGCATCAAGATCACCCGGATCGAAATCAAGGACATCAGCCCGCCGGCAGATTTGATGGCCGCGATGTCTGGCCAGATGAAAGCCGAGCGGATCAAGCGTGCGCAAATCCTCGAAGCCGAAGGCCTGCGAGCCGCCGCGATCCTGACCGCCGAAGGCAAGAAACAGGCGCAGATCCTCGAAGCCGAAGGTGGCCGTCAGGCGGCGTTCCTCGAATCCGAAGCCCGGGAGCGTCAGGCCGAGGCCGAAGCCCAGGCCACCAAAGTGGTGTCTGAAGCCATCGCCAACGGCAACGTGCAGGCGGTGAACTACTTCGTCGCGCAAAAATACATCGATGCGCTGGGCAAACTGGCCTCGGCCAACAACAGCAAAGTGATCCTGATGCCGCTGGAGGCCAGTTCGATGATCGGCGCGGTCGGCGGCATCGGCGAAATCGTCAAGGCCACCTTCGATAACAAGAAAGCCTGAGGCGCGCCATGTGGGCATTCCTGCAACATTTGTCGTTCTGGGACTGGCTGGGGCTCGGCACAGTGCTGCTGATTCTTGAAGTGTTCGGCGCCGGTGGCTATCTGCTGTGGATTGGCTTGGCGGCGGCAGCGGTTGGCGTGCTGACCTTTGTGCTGCCCGGCCTGTCCTGGGAAATGCAGTTTTTGCTGTTCGGCCTGCTGTCGATTGCCACCGCTCTGTACTGGTGGCGACGCCAGCGCAGCGCCGTGAGGCAGAGCGACCAGCCCAACCTGAATCTTCGAGGCCAGGAACTGATCGGCAAAACCTTTGTGGTGCATGAAGCGATTATCGATGGCCGGGGCAAGATCAAGGTCGCCGATGGCGTGTGGATGGCTCGCGGGCCGGACGCCGCGCTGGGCAGCCGGGTGCGGGTGATCAGCCAGCAAGGGGCGATTCTGCTGGTGGAACCGGCGGACTGAGCGGTCATGGAACTCGATTGGGTAAATGGCGATCAAACCCCGTAGTTAACTCAGTGGAGTCACCCATCATGCGTCTCAAACTTGCTGTCGCTACCCTTGCCTTGCTGTCCCTGCCCGTTGGTTCAGCGATGGCCGACAGCTTTTGGCGTAACGTCATTTCGTCCGGTGCCACCACCGGTTCGACCTACCTGACCTTCAAGGATCACAAGCTGATCGTCGCGGCCCAGGACGATGCCGGCAGCTTTGTCGCCAGTGACGGCGGCATCCGTGGCCCTTACCTGGAAGCCGCGATGCAGAAAGTCCGCGCCGACAACCCGGGCCTGCAAGCCACGGACATGGAACTGGCGAATGCGATCCTGGCGAAGAATGCCGTCGCTTCGGACTAAGCTTTACCGATGTGAAAAATGCCGCTCATCTGAGCGGCATTTTTTATGGGCCGGGAAAACTGCACTGCACTTTCCTATAGCTGCCGATGCCAAAACCCAAAAGCAAAGATCGCAGCCTTCGGCAGCTCCTACATGGGATTGCATTGCTCTGTAGGAGCTGCCGAAGGCTGCGATCTTTTGATCTTGCTCAGCGGTAATCATCCACCGGAACGCAAGCGCAGAACAGATTGCGGTCGCCGTAGACGTTATCCACCCGGTTCACCGCTGGCCAATACTTGTGCGCCTTGGTGTGTGCATCCGGCGTCACCGCTTGCTCAATGCTGTAGGGCCGCTCCCAGACCCCGGTGATATCGGCCAGGGTATGCGGGGCGCGCTTCAACGGGTTGTCCTCGGCGTCCCAGTTACCGTTTTGCACTTCGGTGATTTCGGCGCGGATGCTCAGCATCGCGCCGATAAACCGGTCCAGTTCAGCCTTGGATTCACTCTCGGTCGGTTCGACCATCAAGGTTCCCGGCACCGGAAAGGACATGGTCGGCGCATGGAAGCCGTAATCCATCAGACGCTTGGCCACGTCCTCTTCGCTGATGCCAGTCAACGCCTTGAGCGGCCGCAGATCCAGAATGCATTCATGGGCCACCCGCTCGTTACGCCCGGTGTAGAGCACAGGGAAGGCACCGGACAAATGCTGCGCCAGGTAATTCGCCGCCAGGATCGCCACTTCACTGGCATCCGCGAGTTGCGGCCCCATCATGGCGACGTACATCCAACTGATCGGCAGAATGCTCGCACTGCCCCACGGCGCGGCACTGACCGCGCCGTTCTGTGGTTGCGGCCCGTCGATCGGCACCACCGGGTGATTGGCCACGAACGGCGCCAAGTGCGCGCGCACGCCAATCGGCCCCATGCCCGGTCCGCCACCACCGTGGGGAATGCAAAAGGTTTTGTGCAGGTTCATATGGGACACGTCGGCGCCGATGTCCGCCGGCCGCGCCAAACCGACCTGGGCGTTGAGGTTGGCGCCATCCATGTAAACCTGACCGCCGTGGTTGTGGATAACTTCACAGATCTCGCTGATGCCTTCCTCATACACACCGTGGGTCGAGGGATACGTCGCCATGAGGCAAGCGAGTTTGTCCCCCGCCGCTGAGGCTTTGTCTTTCAGGTCCTCCAGATCGACGTTACCCGCCTCATCGCACTCGACGATCACCACCCGCATCCCGGACATTTGCGCCGAGGCCGGGTTGGTGCCGTGGGCCGAGGACGGGATCAGACAGATATCCCTAGCGCCCTGATGGCGACTCTCGTGGTATTTGCGGATCGCCAGCAGCCCGGCGTATTCGCCTTGGGCGCCGGAGTTGGGCTGCATGCAGATCGCGTCGAAACCGGTGATCGCGCAGAGCCAGCGCTCCAGTTCCTCAATCATCAGCGCGTAACCCACAGCCTGCTCCCTCGGAACAAACGGATGCAGGTTGGCGAATTGCGGCCAGGTGATGGGGATCATCTCGCTGGTGGCGTTGAGTTTCATGGTGCAGGAGCCCAGCGGGATCATTGACTGGTTCAGCGCCAGGTCTTTGTTCTCCAGTTGCTTGAGGTAGCGCAGCATCTCGGTTTCGCTGTGATGGGCGCTGAACACCGGGTGACGCAGGTAAGGCGTGGTGCGCAGCAAGCCCTCGGGAATGCCGGAAACCAGGGTTTCGGCGTCAAGTTCGTCGACGTTGAGCCCATGATCGGCACCGAGGAACACATCAAACAGCTTCGTCACCGTGGTTTCGTCGCAGGTTTCATCGAGGCTCAGGCCCAATTGCCCGCGCCCGAGAATGCGCACATTGATCTGCGCGGCCTGGGCGCTTTCGATGATCGCGGTCTGGGCGCCGCCGACCTCCAGGGTCAGGGTGTCGAAAAAATGCCTGTTGAGGCGGGTAATGCCGTGGCGCTCCAGGCCGGTGGCGAGGATGCAAGTCAGCCGATGCACACGCTGGGCAATCCGTTTCAGCCCTTCCGGCCCGTGATAGACCGCGTAGAAACTGGCGATATTGGCCAGCAACACCTGAGCGGTGCAGATGTTCGAGTTGGCCTTCTCCCGGCGAATATGTTGCTCGCGGGTTTGCAGGGCCATGCGCAGGGCGACGTTGCCGCGAGCGTCCTTTGACACGCCAATGATTCGCCCCGGAATCGCCCGTTTGTACTCATCGCGACTGGCAAAAAAAGCCGCATGCGGGCCGCCGTAACCCATGGGCACGCCAAAGCGCTGGGACGAACCGAACACCACGTCGGCGCCCAATTCCCCCGGCGGTGTCAGCAACAACAGGCTCAGCAGATCGGTCGCGACACAGGCCAACGCCTGCTGGGCATGCAGGTGATCGATCAACGGCCGCAGATCGCGGATCTCGCCGTGGGTGTCGGGGTATTGCAGCAACGCGCCGAACACCGGGTGCTGCTTCAAGTTATCCACAGCGTCGACGATCAACTCGAAACCGAAGCCTTCGGCCCGGGTGCGGACCACGGAAATGGTCTGTGGATGGCAGTTCTCATCGACGAAAAACAGATTGCTCTTGGACTTGGCTACGCGCTTGGCCAGGGCCATGGCTTCCGCCGCCGCCGTGGCTTCGTCCAGCAGCGAGGCGTTGGCCAATTCCAGGCCGGTAAGGTCGATGGTCAGTTGCTGGAAATTGAGCAACGCTTCGAGCCGGCCCTGGGCAATCTCCGGCTGATACGGCGTGTATGCGGTGTACCAACCGGGATTTTCCAGGACGTTGCGCAAGATAACGGTAGGCGTCAGGGTGCCGTGATAGCCCATGCCGATCAGGCTGGTCCAGACCTGGTTCTGTTCGGCATAGCCGCGCAGCTTGGCCAGCGCAGCCTCCTCGTCGAGGGCCGGCGGCAGGTCCAGTTCACGGTTGAGGCGAATGCCCGGCGGTACGGTCTGCTCGATCAGCTCGACCCGGCTACCCAGGCCGAGGCTGTCGAGCATCGCCTGCTGCTCGGCGGCATCGGGGCCCAAGTGGCGGCGCAGGAAAGCATTGGGGTCGCGTAACTGACTCAAGGACGGCAACTGGGACATGACGGGCTCTCTCTTGACTGGCGCTCAGCGTCGATGCAACACGGTCAAACCAGCATAGCAGTCGATACCCGAGCGGATGGCGTGGCGCCGCCGCTCGATCCGGCTCATCATGTTCGCCGTCTCCCTAACGTCCGCTATCGGGTGTCTACTGTTTATGAGCCAACTGCCATTTCTGCCGTTTTCCAAACCCGTCATCGACGAAGCCACGATTGCGGCGGTCGGTGATGTATTGCGTTCGGGCTGGATCACCAGCGGCCCCAAGGTCCAGGCCTTTGAAGCGCAACTCTCGGAGTTCTTCGGCGGGCGCCCGGTGCGCACGTTCAATTCCGGCACCTGCACCTTGGAAATCGCCCTGCGCATCGCCGGCATCGGGCCGGGGGATGAGGTGATCACCACGCCGATTTCCTGGGTCGCCACCGCCAACGTGATTCTGGAAGTGGGCGCCACGCCGGTGTTTGCCGACATCGATCCGGTCACCCGCAATATCGACCTCGATCAACTGGAAGCCGCGATCACCCCGCGCACCAAGGCGATCATCCCGGTGTACCTGGCCGGTTTGCCGGTTGATATGAGCCGGTTGTATGCAATCGCCAAAAAACACGGCCTGCGGATTGTCGAAGACGCCGCGCAAGCCTTGGGTTCGAGCTGGAACGGCCAACGCATCGGCGCCACCGGCGACTTCGTGTCATTCAGTTTTCAGGCGAACAAAAACGTCACCTCGTCAGAGGGCGGTTGTCTGGTGCTGAACACGCCGGAGGAGGTGCGACTGGCGGAGAAGTACCGTTTGCAGGGCGTTACCCGCAATGGTTTCGATGGTCTGGATGTGGACGTGCTGGGCGGCAAGTTCAACATGACCGATGTGGCGGCGGCCATTGGCCTGGGGCAGTTCGCGCACATCGAAGCGATCACAGCCCATCGCCGCGAGCTGGCCCGGCATTATTTCGCGTGTTTTGGTGAGGATTTCGAAGCGCAATACGGCGCGCAACTGCCGCCGGCGGATTTCGAGAACAGCAACTGGCACTTGTTCCAACTGGTGCTGCCTGAGCGCCAGGACGGCCAACCGGCACGGGCCACGTTCATGGAGCAGATGCAGGCCTTGGGCGTCGGCATCGGTTATCACTACCCGCCGATTCACCTGCTGAGTCTTTACCGCGAACGCGGGTTCAAGGAAGGCATGTTCCCGGTGGCGGAGCGCGTGGGTCGCCTGATTGTGTCGTTGCCGATGTTTACGTCGATGACTAAGGCAGACGTCGAGCGATCGGTGGCAGCGGTCAAAGCCGTACTGAAGCCGTAAACAAGCGTAGGAGCTGCCGAAGGCTGCGATCTTTTGATCTAGAAAGTCAAAAGATCGCAGCCTTCGGCAGCTCCTACGCGGGGCGAAGATTATTCGCCGATAGCGGCTTTGTAGCCGGCGGCGTCGAGCAGTTTTTCCAGATCAGCCGCGTTGCTTGGCTTGAGCTTGAAGATCCACGCGCCGTACGGGTCGGAGTTGAGCGACTCCGGGCTGGCGCTCAAGTCTTCGTTGACCGCAATCACTTCACCGGCAATCGGGGAGTAGATGTCGGAGGCGGCTTTAACCGACTCAACCACACCGGCTTGATCGGCGGCGGCAAACACGGTGCCGACTTCGGTCAGCTCAACGAACACCACATCGCCCAAGGCTTCCTGAGCGTGATCGCTGATGCCCACGGTGACGGTGCCGTCGGCTTCCAGGCGGGCCCATTCGTGACTTTCGGCAAAACGCAGGTCGGCAGGGATATCGCTCATGTTCTGTGTCCTCAAGAAAAATGTCAGCGGTCGTTGCCCGCCAGAAAAGGGTTAAATCAATGTTTTGCCATGGCGGACGAAGGTCGGTTTGACCACTCGGACCGGGTACCACTTGCCACGGATTTCCACTTCTGCGCGGTCGGCAGTCGCCATCGGCACGCGCGCCAGTGCAATCGACTTGCTAAGCGTAGGAGAGAAACTACCACTGGTGATCTCCCCTTCGCCAACATTGGCGATACGGACGACTTGATGCGCACGCAAAACCCCGCGCTCTTCAAGGACCAGACCGACCAGTTTGTGCTTCACCCCACCGGCCCGCTCGGCTTCCAGCGCTGTGCGACCGATGAACCGGCGAGTGGCCGGTTCCCAGGCAATGCTCCAGGCCATATTGGAGGCCAGCGGTGAGACATCTTGATGAATGTCCTGACCGTAGAGGTTCATCCCGGCTTCGACCCGCAGGGTGTCCCGGGCGCCGAGGCCGATCGGGGAAATGCCCGCGCCGACCAGATCGTTGAAGAAACCGGGCGCCTGACTGGCGGGCAAAACGATTTCCAGACCATCCTCGCCGGTGTAACCGGTACGGGCAATGAACCAGTCGCCGTCGGGCTGACCTTCGAAAGGCTTGAGGATCTGGATCAGGTTGCCGCGAGACTGGGTGACCAGCTCGGCAATCTTGTGCCGGGCTTGCGGGCCTTGAATGGCCAGCATCGCCAACTCGGAACGCTCCAGGAGTTTTACGTCGAAGCCATCAAGATGCGCCTGCATCCAGGCCAGGTCCTGATCCCGGGTAGAAGCGTTGACCACCAGGCGATAACCGTCCTCGAGACGGTAGACGATCATGTCATCGACGATGCCGCCACGCTCGTTGAGCATGGTGCTGTAGAGCGCACGGCCGGGGCTGTGCAGGCGTTCGACATCATTGGCCAGTAAATGCTGGAGCCAGGCCTTGGCCTGGGGGCCGCTGACATCGATCACGGTCATGTGGGATACATCGAAAACCCCGCAATCGCGGCGCACCTGATGGTGTTCCTCGACTTGCGAGCCGTAATGCAATGGCATATCCCAACCGCCAAAATCGACCATCTTCGCGCCGAGGGCGAGATGAAGGTCATACAGAGGCGTACGCTGTCCCATGGGTTTCTCCTTCCGGGCGTGGCGAGGGTGCGGACAGGCACTGCACGGGTTGAAAGCCTTGAAATAGAAGGCCTACAGCCGATTTCAGCTACCTGATCTGTCAGACGGACCGCACCGAATGCCGCGCATTGTAGCCGCATGGTGTAGGACTGGCACCTAGGCGTTTCGATGCGCCGAACGTCGAATCAATCCGATGACCGGTAACAGCCCGACCAAAACCAGGGTCAGCGCTGGCAGCGATGCTCTCGCCCACTCGCCTTCACTGGTCATTTCAAAGATGCGTACGGCCAGCGTGTCCCAGCCAAACGGGCGCATCAGCAGGGTGGCGGGCATTTCCTTGAGCACATCGACGAACACCAGCAACGCAGCGCTCAAGGTGCCAGGGAGCAAAAGTGGCAGATACACTTTGAAAAACAGTCGTGGCCCACTGACCCCAAGACTACGTGCTGCTTCGGGCAAAGAAGGCCGTATTCGCGCCAGACTGCTTTCCAACGGCCCGTACGCCACCGCAATAAAGCGCACCAGATACGCCAGCAACAACGCCGACAGGCTGCCCAGCAGCAACGGCTTGCCCGCGCCGCCGAGCCAACTCGACAGCGGGATCACCAGTTCGCGGTCCAGGTAACTGAACGCCAGCATGATCGACACCGCCAGCACTGAACCGGGCAAGGCGTAGCCGAGGTTGGCCAGGCTGACCCCGGAACGGATCACCCGGGTCGGCGCCAGACGTCGGGCAAACGCCAGCAGCAAGGCCACGCTGACGGTGATCAATGCCGCCATGCCGCCCAGGTACAAGGTGTGGACGATCAGCCCGGCGTAACGCTCGTCCAGATCGAAACGCCCGCGTTGCCAGAACCACACAATCAGTTGCAGCATCGGAATGACAAAAGCACAGGCAAACACCAGCCCGCACCAACTCATCGCCGCCAACGCCTTGAAACCGCGCAGGTGATACAGCGCCTTGACCCGTGGCCGCTCGTTGCTCGCACGATTCGCACCCCGGGCCCGGCGCTCGCCGTAGAGCACGACCATCACCACCAGCAGCAACAGGCTCGCCAGTTGCGCGGCGGTCGAGAGGCTGAAAAAGCCGTACCAGGTTTTGTAGATCGCCGTGGTGAAGGTGTCGAAGTTGAACACCGACACCGCGCCGAAGTCCGCCAGGGTTTCCATCAACGCCAATGCCACGCCGGCGCCGATGGCCGGCCGCGCCATGGGCAATGCCACCCGCCAGAACGCTTGCCACGGCGATTGCCCGAGCACCCGGGCGGCTTCCATCAGCCCTTTGCCTTGGGCCAGGAACGCGGTGCGCGCCAACAGGTAAACGTAGGGATAAAACACCAGCACCAGCACGAGGATCACGCCCCCCGTAGAGCGCACTCGCGGCAATCGCAGCCCGGCGCCAAACCATTCACGCAGCAAGGTTTGCACGGGGCCGGCGAAGTCCAGCAGGCCGACAAAGACGAAGGCCAATACATAGGCGGGAATCGCGAACGGCAGCATCAGCGCCCAGTCGAGCCAGCGCCGGCCAGGGAATTCACAGAGGCTGGTGAGCCAGGCCAGGCTCACGCCCAACAGCGTCACGCCGACACCGACGCCGAGTACCAGGGTCAGGGTGTTGCCCAGCAGGCGTGGCATCTGGGTGTCCCAGAGGTGGGACCAGATCTGTTGATCGATGGTTTGCCAGGAGAGAAACAGCACGCTCAGGGGCAAAAGGACCAGCGCGGCGATGGCGAAGACCAGGGGATACCAACGGCGTTGGGCGGGGTGGGCCAAGGGAAGCTCTCAGGGGTGAATCAACAGAATAGGTGTTAACCGCAAAAAAGATCGCAGCCTTCGGCAGCGCCTACATTGGGATGATGTACACCCCGTAGGAGCTGCCGAAGGCTGCGATCTTTTGATCTTTAAAGCGGCAGACTCAGTTCCAGCCCGCCCGGTCCATCATCCGAATCGCTTCGGCCTGACGCTTGCCGGCAATCTCGACCGGCAACGTATCGGCGACAAACTTGCCCCAGCTCGCCACTTCCGCCGAAGGTGCAACCGCCGGGTTGGCCGGGAATTCCTGGTTCACATCCGCAAAGATCTTCTGCGCCTCAGGCGTGGTCATCCACTCCACCAACGCCTTGGCCGCTTCCGGGTGTGGTGCGTGTTTGGTCAGGCCAATACCCGACAGGTTGACGTGCACCCCACGGTCACCCTGGTTCGGCCAGAACAGCTTCACCGCCAAATCCGGCTTCTGTTTGTGCAGACGGCCGTAGTAGTAGGTGTTGACGATACCGACGTCGCACTGCCCGGCGTTGATCGCTTCCAGCACCGCGATGTCATCGGAGAACACGTCGGTGGACAGGTTGCTTACCCAACCCTTGAGGATCTGCTCGGTTTTATCGGCGCCGTGGACTTCGATCATGGTGGCGGTCAGCGACTGGTTGTAGACCTTCTTCGCCGTGCGCAGGCACAAGCGACCTTCCCACTGCTTGTCGGCCAAACCTTCATAAGTCGTCAATTCGCCCGGTTTCACTCGCGCAGTGGAGTAGGCAATGGTCCGCGCCCGCAGGCTCAGGCCGGTCCAGGCGTGAGAAGACGCGCGGTATTGCAGCGGGATGTTGGTGTCGATGGTCTTGGAGGTGAACGGCTGGAGGATGCCCATCTGCTCGGCCTGCCAGAGGTTGCCGGCATCGACGGTGAGCAGCAGGTCGGCGGTGGCGTTTTCGCCTTCGGCCTTGATGCGCTGCATCAGCGGCGCTTCCTTGTCGGTGATGAATTTCACCTGCACACCGGTTTTCGCGGTGTAGGCATCGAAGACTGGCTTGATCAGCTCGTCGATACGCGAGGAGTAGACCACCACCTCGTCGGCGGCCTGGGCGGCGGTGCTGCCGATCAGGGTCAGGGCCAGTGCGGTCAATAGACGCTTCGGTGCCAACATGGGAGCGGTCTCTCGATTGAAAAATGAGGCCAAATGATAAGGACTCACATTTACCTTCTCAATCGAACAGTTCGCGGAGGAGTTACCAGATGTTGCATGACTCAAAAATGGCGGGGCTCATCACTGCCCCGTAGGAGCTGCCGAAGGCTGCGATCTTTTGATCTTGATCTTAAAAAGCAAGATCAAAAGATCGCAGCCTTCGGCAGCTCCTACGGGGGATGGTTGCCATCAGCCCCAGCGAAAGGCTCAGGCCTTGGCCAGCGCCGGTAAATCCCCGGTCAAGCCCAGCGCTTCACGCACAAACAACGCCTTGGCCTCGGGCATTTTCTCGACCATCTTCAACCCGGCATTACGCAACCAGCGCACCGGCAGCGGATCGGCCTGGAACAACCGTTCAAAGCCCTCCATCGCCGCCATCAGCGCCAGGTTATGCGGCATGCGCCGACGCTCGTAACGGCTGAGGACTTTCACGTCCGCCAGGCGCTCCCCGCGCTCAGCCGCCTGCAGCAGCACTTCGGCCAGAACGGCGGCATCGAGAAAGCCCAGGTTCACGCCCTGCCCGGCCAACGGGTGGATGGTGTGCGCCGCATCGCCGATCAGCGCCAGGCCTTCAGCCACGTAACGCTTGGCATGGCGCTGACGCAGCGGCACGCACAGGCGTGGATCGGCGCTGATCACTGTGCCCAAACGACCCTCAAAGGCCCGTTCGAGCTCGCGGCAGAAGCTTTCGTCATCCAGTGCCATCAAGCGTTCGGCTTCGCTCGGCGTGGTGGACCAGACGATCGAACACCAATCCTGCTGACCGTCGCGCTCCAAGGGCAAAAACGCCAGCGGCCCGTTATCGGTAAAGCGCTGCCAAGCGGTCATCTGATGGGGTTTGGAGCTGCGCACGCTGGTCACGATCGCGTGGTGCATATAGTCCCACTCACGGGTCGCGACACCGGTCAGGCGCCGCACCGCCGAGTTGGCGCCGTCCGCCGCAATCACCAGCGGCGCGCGCAAGGTGCGGCCATCGGCCAGGGTCAGCAGCCAGTCATCGCCGGAGCGGCGCATCTGTTCCAGGCGTGCGTTGGCCAGCATCCCGAGATCGCAGTCGTGCAAGCGGTCGAGCAAAGCATCCTGAACCACGCGGTTTTCGACGATATGCCCCAGCACCTCGGCGTGCACACTGGCCGCCGAGAAGTGGATTTGCCCGGTGCCGCTGCCATCCCAGACCTGCATGTCGGTGTACGGGCTGCTGCGCCGGTTGGCGATGCCTTCCCACACACCGAGGCGTTCAAGGATGCGCTGACTGGCGGCCGACAAGGCACTGACTCGCGGCTCAAACGTCGCGTGTGCATCGAAGGGTTTGACGCTCATCGGGCTGCCGTCCAGCAGCAGGACTTCCAGCCCACTGTCCTGCAACGCCAGCGCCAGGGCGCTGCCGACCATTCCGGCCCCGACAATCAGCAGATCTGCGCGCATGTCCATGCTTTAAGCCTGTCTCGCTTGCGGCTTGAGCCGCACGTAAAGGGTTTTTTCGACCCGCGCCACCAAAGTGCCGGCGCCGTCGTGAATATCGACCTGCAACTGCGGCAGGTATTTGTCGCCATTCGCCGTCTGCCGGCGGATCTCGTCGAGCAAGGTCTCGTCGATGCTGAAGCGCGCGAACACCGGGCCTTTGCCCGGCGAAATAAAGTCGATGTCGGCCGCTTTGTCCCAGACGATGTAACGGTGCCCGAGGTTTTCCATCAGCATCAGCATGTAGAACGGGTCGACCATCGAATACAGGCTGCCGCCAAACTGGGTGCCGACGTAATTGCGGTTGTACCAGCCCAGGCCCATGGACACCTGGATGTCACGAAAATCATCGCTGATGTGCCGAACCCGAACCCCGGCGCCGATGTAAGGCGGGTAGAAGGTCATGACCCAGCGCATCAACCGCGCCTTGCCGAATTTTGCGGTCAGCCACTTAAGCATCTGGACGCGTACCCAAACCCATGGCCTGGCGGGCGAACCAGCGTTTGGCCGGCGGCAACAGGTCGAGGCCGAGCAGGCCGATGTTGCGGCCCAGGGACACCAGCGGCTGGGTACTGCCGAACAACCGGGTGACCTGATCGGAGAAGCCGACGGTGAGGTTCTGGTCCATGCGCTGGCGTTCGCGATAGGCCTGCAATGTGGCGAAGTCGCCCGGCGCAGTCTCGCTGGCCAGCAACGCATCGGCCAGGGCCTGGGCATCGCGCAACGACAGGTTGAAACCCTGGCCCGCAATCGGGTGCAGGCTGTGGGCCGCGTTGCCGAGGATCGCCAGATGCGGACGCACCTGCTCTTCGGCTTCGATCAGGGTCAGCGGGTACAAATGCCGCGCACCGACCTGTTTCAACGTGCCGAGACGATAACCGAACACGCCTTGCAACTCGCTGAGGAAGCTCTTTTCATCGAGGGCCGCCAACCGCTGCGCGTCCATGCCCAAGCGCGTCCAGACCAAGGCGCAACGGTTGTCCGGCAATGGCAGCAAAGCCATCGGGCCTTCATCGGTGAACCGCTCGAACGCCATGCCGTTGTGGGCTTCGCTCGGGGTGATGTTGGCGATCAGCGCACTCTGGTTGTACGGACGCGCCTTGATGCCGATCCCCAGTTGCTCGCGCAGACCGGAACGGCCGCCATCGGCGAGCACCGCGAGGTCGCATTCCAGCGTGGTTTCGTCGTTGAGGGTCAGGCGATAGCCGTCGGTCAGGGGTTCCATGCGGGTGACTTCCGCCGGGCAGCGCCATGTGACCACTTCCTTGTCCAGACCTTGCCAGAGGCATTGGCCGAGCCAGGCGTTTTCCACCACGTAACCCAGCGCCGGAACGCCCTCTTCCATCGCCGACAGTCGCGCCGTGGAAAAACGCCCACGGTCGGACACATGAATCTGCTTGATCGGCTCGGCGCGGCGGGAGATGTCCTGCCACACGCCCAGCCGTTGGTAAATCTGCTTGGCACCGTAGGACAGCGCCGAAGAACGGGCGTCGTAGCTCGGTTGATAGGTGTCACCGGGGGCGAACGGTTCGATCAGGATGATCTTCCAGCCGCGGGCCTTGGCCCCGGCCTGCAACGCCAACGCCAGACTCGCGCCGACCAGACCGCCACCGATGATTGCCAGATTGACTCGACTCATGCCGCTTGTGTCCGCGCTTGGGCCATCAAGGCCTCGATGTCGGCGACCGTTTTCGGCACGCCGTTGGTCAAGATTTCACAACCGGTTTTGGTCACTACCACGTCGTCCTCGATGCGCACGCCAATGCCGCGCCATTTCTTCGCCACGTTCGGGTTGTCCGGGGCGATGTAGATGCCCGGCTCCACGGTCAGCGCCATGCCGACCTCCAGCACGCGCCATTCGCCGCCGACCTTGTACTCGCCGACGTCATGCACATCCATGCCCAGCCAGTGGCCGGCGCGGTGCATGTAAAACGCTTTATAGGCTTCGCTGGCAATCAACTCGTCAACGTCGCCCTGCAACAGGCCCAGCTTCACCAGACCGGCGGTGATCACCCGGACCGTGGCTTCGTGGGCCTGATTCCAGTGTTTGTTCGGGGCGATTTCGGCGAATGCGGCTTCTTGCGAGGCCAGCACCAGCTCGTAGATCGCCTTCTGTTCGACTGAATATTTGCCGTTGACCGGCCAGGTGCGGGTGATGTCACTGGCGTAGCAGTCGATCTCGCAACCGGCATCGATCAGCACCAGATCGCCGTCCTTGAGCACCGCGTCATTCTCCTGGTAATGCAGGATGCAGCTGTTGCGCCCCGACGCGACGATCGAGCCATACGCCGGCATCTTCGCCCCGCCCTTGCGGAACTCGTAATCGAGCTCGGCTTCCAGGCTGAACTCATGCAAACCGGCGCGGCTGGCCTGCATCGCGCGGATATGCGCCTGGGCGGAAATCCGTGCGGCTTCGCGCATCACCTTCACTTCTGCCGCCGATTTATACAGGCGCATGTCGTGCAGCAGATGATCCAGGGCAACGAATTCGTTCGGCGGCTGGGCGCCGAGGTGCGCTTTAGAGCGGATCACGTTGATCCAGTCCATCAGGTGCCGATCGAATTCCGGGTTGCTGCCCATGGCCGAATACACCCGGTCGCGCCCTTCGATCAGGCCCGGCAGGATGTCGTCGATATCAGTGATGGGGAACGCGTCGTCGGCGCCGAAGTCGCGGATCGCGCCTTCCTGGCCGGCGCGCAGGCCGTCCCACAGTTCTCGTTCGGCATTGCGCTCGCGGCAAAACAGCAGGTATTCGCCGTGCTCACGGCCGGGCATCAGCACGATGACGGCTTGAGGCTCGGGGAAACCGCTGAGGTACTGGAAATCGCTGTCCTGACGGTAGACGTGCTCGACGTCGCGGTTGCGGATGGCCACGGCGGCGGCGGGCAGGATCGCGATGCTGTTGGGTTCCATCTGCGCCATCAAGGCCTTGCGGCGACGGCTGTATTCCGATTTCGGGATATGAATCATGGGCAGATGGCGTTCCCTGGCAGGCGATTAATGCAACGACGGTTTGGCGGCAGCCGGCTCGGCAGGCTTTTTGGTTTCAGTGAACAGCAGCAGCGGCGCGACGCGCAGGTACTCCATGACTTCCATGTAGTCGCTTTCGCCGTCGTCGGACTCTTCCAGGGCGTCTTGCACCTGGGCGATGGCGGCCAGGTCTTGCAGGACCTCGGTCGCTTCAGTGCTCAGGGCGTTGTCGCGGTAGGTCAGGCCAAAACCGGCGAGGAAGCCCTGGCACCATTGGCCCAGCGCAGCGGCGCGGTCGGCCAGCGGGGCATCGTCGGTGGGCAGCAACAGGACGACGGTCATGTCGTCGCCGGTCAGCTCACCCTTGACCATCTCTTGCAGGCCGATCAGGGCGTTGCGGACGTTGTCTTGCGGCTCGCCTTCGAGCAGTTCGGCGGCATCGGCCAGCCAGCTGTCGGCTGCGAAACCGGCGCCGGCGCAACTGCGGCCGAGCAACAGGCCATGCAGTTCGGCAGGCGAGACGTTATGACCGCTGGAAGTCAGCAGGGTGGCGAAGGCTTGGTACGGGGAATTCTGAATGGGCATGGGCAGCTAGGCGCCAGACGGCGCTATGTCTAGAATGAAGGCCTTGTATCCTACATCGACAGACTCGCCAAGACTATTAAAGGCTGTCCACCCGCCTGGGGCTGTATGAAACTAGTGCGCCCGACGCGTCGGCAGTTTCCTACAGAACCTGCCACCCATCAGACACCTATTCAGTGGACACAATGGAAGACACCGATCTGCAAGCGCTGATGGCCAGACTCGAATTACTAATTAGCCGAGTCGAGCAACTAAAGAGTCAAAACGGACTCCTATTAGCTCAGGAAAAGACCTGGCGCGAGGAACGCGCGCACCTCATTGAAAAAAACGAAATCGCCCGGCGTAAGGTCGAATCGATGATTTCGCGCCTCAAGGCCCTGGAGCAAGACTCATGAGTTCAAGCAATAGCGTTACCGTGCAGATCCTCGACAAAGAATATTCGATCATCTGCCCCCAGGAAGAGCGCAGCAACCTGGTGAGCGCCGCCCGTTACCTGGATGGCAAGATGCGTGAAATCCGCAGCAGCGGCAAAGTCATCGGCGCCGACCGCATCGCCGTGATGGCCGCGCTGAACATCACCCACGACCTGTTGCACAAGGAAGAACGCCCGGACGTACAGGCCAGCGGTTCGACCCGTGAGCAGGTTCGCGACCTGCTGGACCGCGTCGATCTGGTGCTGGCGACTGATCCGGACGTCACCAAGGGCTGATTCGTGCGAATGCTTGGGGTATACTCGCGTCACTCCCTGGGGTGCTTGCCAGTTGACGATGTCCCTGAGCCGATTCGCACTACCCTGGAAGTTGCACGTTGGGCTGGTGTGCATGTCCGCTAGACGGAAAGCCTTAAAGCCTACTGCTTCTTCCACCTTGAACTTTCGGGTTCAAGGGCTAAGTCAGCAGCGGTTCATCCGGGGAGCCTGATTCCAGTCCGATGCCGGTTTAAATACCGGCATCGGCTTTTTTACGGGTACGCTTTGTGTACCCGCACAGCCGAAGCCCGAATCCATGACCGAACCTGCGCTGCTTCCCCGCCCGCAACTTCGACGCATGCTGCGCAAGGCCCGCCGCGCACTGACACCCAGTCAGCAGCGCCAAGCCGCTCGCGGGCTCTATAAGCAATTGGCCCAGCACCCGCAGTTTCGCCGCGCCAAACATATCTCCCTTTATCTGCCCACCGACGGTGAAATCGACCCGCGCCTGCTGCTGCGTGCCGCGCAACGTCGGGGCAAAGACACCTACCTGCCGGTGCTCAGCGCCTGGCCGCGAACCAAAATGGTGTTCCAGCGCATTCGCCCAGGGGAAAAGCTCAAGCCCAACCGTTTCCGTATCCTCGAACCTCGGGCCAACCTCGCCCGGCAACGCAAGGTCTGGACGCTGGACCTGGTGCTGTTGCCATTGGTCGGGTTTGACGATGTCGGTGGACGCTTGGGAATGGGCGGCGGCTTCTACGACCGCAGCCTGGCCTATATGGCGCGACGCAAAACCTGGCGCAAGCCGACGCTGTTGGGGCTGGCCCATGAATGCCAGAAGGTCGAACGATTGGCTCAAGCGAGCTGGGATGTGCCGTTACAAGGAACGGTGACCGACAAGGCGTGGTATTTCGCAAGCGCTGCACTGTAGGAGCAAAGCTTGCTCGCGATAGCGGTCTGTCCGGTACATGGAGGTTGAATGTGACGCCGTCATCGCGAGCAAGCTTTGCTCCTACGGGTGCGGCGTCCGGAAGTCAGCGCTTGAAGGCCGACGGCTGTTGCTGTGCGATTTCGATCGGTGCGTCAGCCTTGTTGTTCCACAGGCTTTGGGCATAGCCGGTGGTCACGACGCCGAGGCCAAACAAAATAACCAAAATCCATAGTAAATCCGGTTTGCGTTTCATCGATTGCCCCCCAAAGGCACATCAACACGATGACAGCAGCGGTTTCCGTTGTAGGCCGTGCAGCAGCGTCAAGCTTAGAAGGCCGGCATTTTGCGACAACGTGAACCGACACGCAAACACTGGCGTCAACCGACCGTCGGTTTGTCATAAAATCGCCCGACAACTTGCCCAATCACCTCGCAAGGAGCAAAACCCATGGCCTATTGGCTGATGAAATCCGAGCCAGACGAACTCTCGATCAGCGACCTCGCCAGGCTTGGCCAGGCGCGCTGGGACGGGGTTCGCAACTATCAGGCGCGCAACTTCCTGCGTGCGATGGCGGTCGGCGATGAGTTTTTCTTCTATCACTCCAGTTGCCCGGAGCCTGGCATTGCCGGGATTGGCAAGATTGTCGAAGCGGCGTACCCGGACCCGACGGCCCTTGAACCTGAGAGCCATTACTTCGACCCGAAGGCCACCCCAGAGAAAAACGCCTGGAGCGCCATCGACGTGGCCCACGTCGAAACCTTCGCGAAAGTCCTGAAGCTCGATTATCTGAAACAGCAAACGGCCCTGGCCGAGATGCCGCTGGTGCAAAAAGGCTCGCGGCTGTCGGTGATGCCCGTGACCGCCGAGCAATGGGCCGCAGTGCTGCAATTACGCTAAAAAAATAGCAGAACCGGCCAGTCATCCTCTATTACCTGCCCAATAGGGTTACGCTTGCCCCCCTGTAGGAGCTGCCGAAGGCTGCGATCTTTTGATCTTGGCGATTCCAGCATCGCTGAAGATCAAGATCAAAAGATCGCAGCCTTCGGCAGCTCCTACAGGTGACTCCCGCATAGAGTTCTATGCATGTTGACTGGCATCAACCCGCCCCGGCGCTTGATCCACCAGACTAGGACGCAACAGCCGCAGGAAGCCCGCATGTCTACACACAGTCGCTCTTCGATTTTGTTCGCCAGCTCGTTAGTGGTTCTGCTGCTGGCCGCCGGTGGATTCGGTTACTGGAAGTCGATGCATGACCGTCTGCCCGAAGGCTTGTATGTCGGCAACGGTCGCCTCGAAGCCACCGAAGTGCAGATCGCCAGCAAAACCCCGGGGCGCCTGGCCGAGGTGCTGGTGGATGAAGGCGACAAGGTCAGCAAGGGCCAACTGCTTGCCCGCATGGACACTCGCACCCTCGAAGCCCAGCGCAATCAGGCCGAAGCCGAGGTGCTGCGCGCCCGGGAAAACCTCTCCGCCGCCCAGGCCAATGTGCAACTGCGCCAAAGCGAACAACTGCTCGCCCAACAAGAGCTCAAGCGTTCCCAGGAACTGTTCAAGCACGGTTTCGTCAGCGGCCAGATCATCGATCAACAGCAAGCGCGCCTGGACACCGGCAGTGCGGCAGTCGCAGCGGCACGGGCCCAGGTTTCGGCGGTCGGCGCGGCGATTGGTGCGGCCCAGGCCCAAGTCGCGATGCTGACCAGCGAAATCGACGACAGCAGCCTGCGGGCACCCATCGATGGCGTGATCCAGTTGCGCATGGCCGAGCCCGGCGAAGTGCTCGGCGCGGGCGGACGGGTGTTGCTGCTGATCGACCCCAACGACCAATACATGAACCTCTACCTCCCGGCCTCCGTCACCGGACGCGTGGCGGTTGGCGATGAAGCACGCATCCTGCTCGATGCCCTGCCCGACCACCCGCAGCCCGCCAAAATCACCTTCGTCGCCGGCAAATCGCAGTTCACGCCGAAAGAAGTCGAGACCCGCGACGAACGCCAGAAACTGGTGTTCCGCGTCAAACTTCGCCTGACCGACCCAAGCGCCCTGCCCCAGGCCAAACCCGGTATGCCCGGCGCCGGTTATGTGCGCACCGCGCCTATTAGCTGGCCGGCCAACCTGCAATGACCGACCTGGCGCTGCAAGCCACCGGCATTAATCACCGCTACGGCAAACAGCAGGCCCTGACCGACATCACCTTCAGCCTGCCCGCCGGCACCCGCTGCGGTTTGATCGGCCCGGACGGCGCCGGCAAGTCGAGCCTGCTGGGGTTGATCGCCGGGGTGAAAACCCTGCAACAAGGTCAGTTGGAAGTGTTGGGCGGCTCGATCCAGGATCGCCGCCATCGCAACAGCCTTTATCCGAAAATCGCCTTCATGCCCCAGGGCTTGGGCGGCAACCTGTATCCCGAGTTGTCGATCAGCGAGAACATCCACTTTTTCGCCACCCTGTTCGGCCTGTCGAAAGCTGAATGCAATCAGCGCATGCACAGCCTGCTGCTGGCCACCGATCTGCTGCGCTTTGCCGACCGCCCGGCGGGCAAACTTTCGGGCGGCATGAAGCAGAAGCTCGGGCTCTGCTGCGCGCTGATCCATGAACCCGATTTGCTGATCCTCGACGAACCGACCACCGGCGTCGATCCCTTGTCCCGTCGGCGCTTCTGGGAATTGGTGGACGATGTGCGCCGCCAACGTCCGCAACTGACGCTGCTGGTCGCCACCGCGTACATGGAAGAAGCCGAGCAATTCGAACATTGCCTGATGCTCGACGGCGGCAAGCTGATCGCCACGGGCCTGAGCCGCGAGTTGGCCGCCGTAACCTCCAGCGGCAAACTCGACGAAGCCTTCACCCACTTTCAGGGCGACAGCGGCCACGACAACCAGCCACTGGTGATTCCACCGCGAACCGCTGCCAACACCGACATCGCCATCGAAGCCCACGACCTGACGCTGCGTTTCGGCGAATTCACAGCGGTGGACAAGGTCAGCTTCGCCATCGGTCGCGGGGAGATTTTCGGTTTTCTCGGCTCCAACGGCTGCGGCAAGACCACCACCATGAAAGTCCTCACCGGGCTGATGCCGGCCAGCGAAGGCAGCGCCACGCTGCTGGGCAACCCGGTCAACGCCAAGGACCTGGCCACCCGCAAACGGGTCGGCTTCATGTCGCAAAGTTTCTCGTTGTATGGCGAGTTGAGCGTGCGGCAGAACCTGGATTTGCACGCGCGACTGTTCGATTTGCCTAAAGCTGAAAGCGCCCAACGCATCGACGAACTGATCCAGCGCTTCAACCTGGTCAACGTCGCCGATCAACAGTCCGGCGCCCTGCCGCTGGGTTTGCGTCAACGGTTGTCCCTGGCGGTAGCGGTGCTGCATCGCCCGGAAGTGCTGATCCTCGACGAACCGACCTCCGGCGTCGATCCCGCCGCGCGGGATGACTTCTGGCGCTTGCTGATCGAGTTGTCCCGCGAACAAGGCGTGACGATTTTCCTCTCCACCCACTTCATGAACGAAGCCCAGCGCTGCGACCGCATTTCGCTGATGCACGCTGGCAAGGTGCTGGCCTGCGACACCCCGACGGCGCTGCAACAACAGTTCAAGGGCCAGACCCTGGAAGCAGCGTTTGTCACCTGTCTGGAACAGGCCCAAGGCCCGGCAGAAACGCCCACGCCGCAAGCGTCCGCCGACGCACCGGTCACGCCCGCCACGCCTATGAAGGAACGCGGTTTCAGCGTCGGGCGCCTGGTGGCGGTGGCCAGTCGCGAAGGCAAGGAACTGCTGCGCGATAAAGTGCGGATGGCGTTCGCCCTGCTCGGGGCGATTTTCATGATGGTGATCTTCGGCTACGGGATTTCCCTGGACGTGGAAAAACTCGCCTTCGCCGTGTTCGATCAAGACCAGACGCCGCAAAGCCGCACCTATCTGGAAGCCTTCCGCAGCTCGCGCTACTTCGCCGAACAAGCACCGATCCGCGACAGCAAAGAACTGCATCGGCGGCTTCAACGCTCGGAAATCAAACTGGCGCTGGAGATCCCCCCAGGCTTTGGCCGCGACTTGTACGCCGGGCGCCAACCCACCGTGGCGGCGTGGCTGGATGGCGGCATGCCGTTTCGCGCCGAGACCAGCCGCAACTATGTGGAAGCGGTGCACCAAGCGAACATCGAGCAGTTGGCCGAGCAAAGCAGCCCCGCGCTTCATCGACCAGCGGCGGCCAAACTGGAAACACGATTCCGCTACAACCAGGACGTGGTCAGCGTTAACGCCATCGGCCCGGGCGTGATGGCGCTGATCCTCGCGTTCATCCCGGCCATGCTCACCGCGCTGGGAATCGTGCGCGAGAAAGAGTTGGGCTCGATCACCAATTTTTACGCCACGCCGCTGACCCGACTGGAATTCCTGCTGGGCAAACAAGCGCCGTATCTGGCAATCAGTCTGGTGAACCTGGCGGTGCTGGTGGCGATGAACCGCTGGTTGTTTGGCGTACCGTTCAAGGGCAGCGGCGTGACCCTGGCCTTCGGCGGCTTGCTGTACGTGCTGGCCACCACCAGCATGGGCCTGCTGATTTCGGCGTTCACCCGCACTCAGATCGCCGCGATCCTCGGCACCATGATCATCACCAGCCTGCCGACCATCCAGTTTTCCGGGCTGATCGTGCCGCGCTCGTCACTGGATGGCGCAGCGGCGGTGATGGGCATGCTGTTCCCGGCCGGGTACTTCCTCGACATCGCCGTCGGCACCTTCACCAAAGCGCTGGACCTGCGCCAGTTATGGCCGCAATGCCTGGCGCTGTTCGGGTTCTTCCTCGGGTTCACCGGGCTGAGCCTGGTCATGCTGAAAAAGCAGGAGGCCTGATGCACAAGCTTGCGCATATCTTGCGGCTGGGCCTCAAGGAACTGACCAGCCTGCGCCACGACAGTGTGTTGCTGCTGTTTCTGTTCTACGCCTTTACCGTGGCGATCTACATGCCGGCCGCCGGCTCCGTCATCGGCGTGCACAACGCCAGCGTGGCCATCGTCGACGAAGATCACAGCCACCTCTCGCGGGAACTGACCCAGGCCCTGCAACCACCGGAGTTCCAGCGCCCGGTGCTGCTGCAATACGGGCAACTCGATCAGGTCATGGACAGCGGCCAGTACACCTTCGTGATCAACGTGCCGGCGAATTTCCAGACCGATTTGCTCGCCGGGCGCCAACCGGCGGTGCAGGTCAACGTCGATGCCACGGCAATGAGCCAGGCGTTCATGGGCGCGGGTTACATCGGGCGGATTTTCCAGCGTGAACTGCTGACCTACAGCGGCCAGACCGACCCGGCCAGCAAGGCGCCGGCGCTGCTGACCACGCGTTCGCTGTTCAATACCAACCTTGAGGGCGGCTGGTTTCTGGCGGTGATTCAGATCGTCAACAACATCACCATCCTAGCCATCATCCTCACTGGCACGGCACTGCTGCGCGAGCGCGAACACGGCACCCTCGACCATTTGCTGGTGCTGCCGCTGACCGCGCTGGAAATCATGCTGGCGAAAGTCTGGAGCAACATGCTGGTGGTGGTGCTGTGCACCTGGATTTCTTTGGAAGTGATCGTCAAAGGTGCGTTGGGCGTGCCGCTGGCCGGCTCGATGGCTTTGTTTTTGCTGGTGACGGCGGTGTATCTGTTCGCCAGTACGGCGTTGGGGATTTTTCTTGCAACCCTGGCCCGCTCGACCCCGCAGTTCGGCCTGCTGGCGATTCCGGTGATCATCCCGATGTTGCTGCTATCCGGTGGCAGTACGCCGCTGGACAGCATGCCGCAATGGCTGCAATGGGTGATGCAGGGTTCGCCGTCGACACACTTTGTCAGCCTTAGCGCCGCGATTCTGTTTCGCGATGCCGGGCTGAGCGTGGTCTGGCCGGACTTGCTGGCGCTGACTGCCATTGGGCTGGTGTTCTTTGCGATTGCGCTGATGCGGTTTCGCAAGAGCCTGGCGTCTTGAATGTATGGCGTACGGCTTGCTGGCGATGGCGTTCTTGAGAAGGTCATCGCGAGCAAGCTTTGCGCCTACGCATCCAGGATTACTGGATGATCAGGTTGTTGAACAACAGATCCTCAACCACTGGCTTGCCGGTTTCGTCGTTCATCACTTGCTGGGTTTGTTTCAGGGCTTCCTGACGCAGCTTTTCCTTGCCCTCGACGCTGTTCATCGCCTCGGTGGTCTGCTGGGTGAACAATGCGACCAGTTGATTGCGAATCAACGGTTCATTGGCCTTCACCAGTTTGGTCGCTTCTTCGCCGGTCACGCGCAACGCCACGTCAGCCTTGAAGACTTTCAACTTCGGCGTGCCGTCCAGGCCATAGTTGCCAACAAACGGCGGGCTCAGGGTCAGGTAGCTGACTTTCGGTGCCTCACCTTCTTTAGCGGCTTCTTCGGCCATGGCTGCCATGGGCAGAGACAGGGCCAGCATCAACATGATCCACGCTTTCACAATTCGCTCCTTATCCGGTTTGCGGCCTAGCATAACGACCCGCCGCGCAAGCACAAGCTTATGGCGGACTATCAGGGCCGGGCATGCTCGTTGACCCGATGACTCACACACCTACACTTATCGGCCATCACTCCCAAAGGAATAGCCCTGATGAAAGCCGTGCTATGCAAAGCCTTCGGCCCCGCCGAATCGCTGGTGCTGGAAGACGTCGCCAGTCCTGCCCCGAAGAAGAACGAAATCCTGCTGGACGTGCACGCCGCCGGGGTCAATTTCCCGGACACGCTGATCATCGAGGGCAAATACCAGTTCAAGCCGCCCTTCCCGTTTTCCCCGGGCGGCGAAGCGGCGGGCGTGGTCAGCGCGGTGGGCGAAAAGGTCAGCCACCTCAAGGTCGGTGACCGGGTCATGGCCCTGACCGGTTGGGGCAGCTTTGCCGAGCAAGTCGCCGTGCCGGGCTACAACGTACTGCCAATCCCGCCGTCGATGGATTTCAACACCGCCGCCGCGTTCAGCATGACCTACGGCACCTCGATGCACGCCCTCAAGCAACGGGCCAACCTGCAACCGGGTGAAACCCTGCTGGTGCTCGGTGCGTCCGGCGGCGTTGGCCTGGCCGCCGTGGAAATCGGCAAAGCCATGGGCGCCCGGGTGATCGCCGCTGCCAGCAGCGCGGAAAAACTCGCCGTGGCCAAGGCTGCCGGTGCCGATGAACTGATCAACTACAGCGAAACCAGCCTCAAGGACGAAATCAAACGCCTGACCGACGGCCACGGTGCCGACGTGATCTACGACCCGGTCGGTGGCGACCTGTTCGACCAGGCCGTGCGCGCCATCGCCTGGAACGGTCGCTTGCTGGTGGTCGGTTTCGCCAGCGGACGCATTCCAGAGTTCCCGGTGAACCTCGCCCTGCTCAAAGGCGCGTCAGTGGTCGGCGTGTTCTGGGGCTCCTTCGCCCAGCGCCAGCCCCAGGACAACGCGGCGAACTTCCAGCAATTGTTTGGCTGGTTCGCCGAAGGCAAGTTGAAGCCACTGGTGTCCCAGGTGTATCCGCTGAGCAATGCGGCGCAGGCAATCAACGACCTCGGCCAGCGCAAAGCGGTCGGCAAAGTGGTGGTGCAGGTGCGCTGAAACCGTGAAACGGTCTGGCCCGTCCGGCCGGACCGCTCCCGCTAAAACAATTTCTGAATCTCCTGCGGCAACAAACTCATGTACTTGAGCGAAGGACTGCCGCCGCAACGCCGGACAATACCGGGCACGCGTTTGTTGAGCTTGGCGATCAGGGCCAAACGTTGCTCGTTGGGTAATTGTTGGGTGTGAAACACGTTCGACAGATAAGCGCGGGTGTAATTGAACACGGTCGCGTCGACCCAGGCGGACTCCATGTGCCGACTGGCATTGCCATAAACCTCGCGGCATTTCAGGGTCTTCAGCCACGCATTGGCATGAATCGGCAGGTCCAGGTCGAGTCGAAACACCATTGGCGCCACCACGTCCTGTTCGGCGGGTTTGTCGCCCTCAACCGTCCATGGCTTGAACCGCCACTGCTCGATCGCGACCCTGACGGCCTCGGCCAGGTCCGGATGGTCACTTTGTAAAATGCTGATCTTGCTCACCGAACCATCGGCATTGGCCGTGAACCTGACCCGAACGTCCCCGGTAACGCCGGCCCTGTACAGCGCCCTGGGATAAACCGGTTTTGGATTGCTCTCCGGGATCAGAAACACCTCACTGGCCTGCGCACATCCCCATACACCCAGCAAAAAGATACATACCCACCACCGCATAACCCCACCCCATCGCGACCGAAATGCCAAACCTGGCAACAGGACAAAGGTTAAGGGTCGAAAGCCATTCGCAGAACGTGATGACTTCCGCTTTCCTCGCAGGACATTTCCCAAAGCTACGTCCTACTTCGGAGCGAAAAACCGCAAAAAGGCGCTTAGGCAACCTTTCCCACACCGCCCTACAGTTACGCCTGAGCGACATGTTCATAAAGGAACACGCGATCCCGCACATTTCCGCTGTTTTGCCAATGCGAACCGGTGCTATTTTCGGTAACGAAACTGTAACATTCGCATCCGCAGTCAAAACAAGAAATTTGGAGCTCTTGAATGTTTGCTTTCTTTCGACCTGCCGCACATCAGGCGCCCCTGCCTGAAGAAAAAATAGACAGCACTTACCGACGCCTTCGCTGGCAGATCTTCGCCGGGATTTTCTTTGGCTACGCCGGTTATTACCTGCTGCGCAAGAACTTCTCCCTGGCCATGCCGTACCTGATCGACGAGGGTTACACCCGTGGTCAACTGGGCCTGGCGATGTCGGCCATCGCGATTGCCTACGGGCTGTCGAAGTTCTTGATGGGGCTGGTGTCCGACCGTTCCAACCCGCGTTACTTCCTGCCGTTCGGTTTACTGGTGTCGGCCGGGGTGATGTTCATTTTCGGTTTCGCGCCTTGGGCAACCTCCAGCGTGACCATGATGTTCATCCTGTTGTTCATCAACGGTTGGGCCCAGGGCATGGGTTGGCCGCCGAGTGGCCGGACCATGGTGCACTGGTGGTCGCAGAAGGAACGCGGCGGCGTGGTGTCGGTGTGGAACGTGGCGCACAACGTCGGTGGCGGTTTGATCGGCCCGCTGTTCCTGCTGGGCATGGGCTTGTTCAATGACTGGCACGCGGCGTTCTACGTCCCGGCAGCCGTGGCGCTGGGCGTGGCGGTGTTTGCGTTCGTGACCATGCGCGACACCCCGCAATCGGTGGGCCTGCCGCCGATCGAGCAGTACAAGAACGATTACCCGGAAGGCTACGACGCCAGCCACGAAGACGAATTCAGCGCCAAGGAAATCTTCGTCAAGTACGTGCTGCGCAACAAAATGCTCTGGTACATCGCCATGGCCAACGTCTTCGTTTACCTGCTGCGCTACGGCGTGCTGGACTGGGCGCCTACCTACCTCAAAGAAGCCAAGCACTTCACCGTCGACACGACGTCCTGGGCGTACTTCTTCTACGAGTGGGCGGGGATTCCGGGCACGCTGCTGTGCGGCTGGATGTCGGACAAGATCTTCCGTGGCAACCGTGGCCTGACCGGCATGGTGTTCATGGCGCTGGTGACCGTGGCCACGCTGGTCTACTGGCTGAACCCGGCCGGCAACCCGACCGTCGACATGATCGCGCTGTTCTCGATTGGCTTCCTGATCTACGGCCCGGTGATGTTGATCGGCCTGCAAGCGCTGGAACTGGCGCCGAAGAAAGCCGCCGGTACGGCGGCGGGCTTCACCGGTCTGTTCGGTTACCTGGGGGGTTCGGTCGCGGCCAGTGCAGCGATGGGCTACACCGTGGACCACTTCGGCTGGGACGGCGGTTTCGTGCTGCTGATCGGCGCGTGCATCCTGGCGATGGTGTGCCTGGCACCGACCCTGTGGCACAAGCAAGTCGCCAGTCAGACCCGCGAAGAAGCAATCGCCTGATCGGATTTTGATTTGCAGCGCTTGAGCCGCGCCTCCAGATTCTTGTCTGGCATGGCGTGGCTACGCAGGGCGTTGGCGGTCTGCTCGACATAATCGCGAGTGGTGCCGTAACGCCCGCAAGCGCTTTCAAACACCTGGCTCAGCACGTGATCCGGCAAGTTGCCGGCATAGCTGGGCAGGTGCCGCTCCAACACAAATCCCAATGCCTGCACCTGGCTGCCATCTTCAAGACGGCAGTTGAGCCAGTGTGGGCGATAGGACGGGAATGGCATCTCGCGCTGCCACAACGCATACAGCGACGCTTCGAGTTGTTCTTCGGGCAAGCGATAAGCAAAGCCGCTGCAAGAGCCGCCGCGATCCAGGCCAAACACCAGCCCCGGGACTTCCGGGGTGCCGCGATGTTCGTGGGACCACAGGTACAAACCGCGATGGTAGCCATGCACTCGACCGCGCACCCGCTCCACGGCCGGGCATTCCGGGCGCCAGATCAGCGAGCCGTACGCAAACAGCCAGACCGGCCCACCCTTGTGGCGCGCCATGGTCGATTGCATCGAGCTGAGCAATTGTTCGTGCGTAAGCTGCGGCCCCAGATCGAGCCGCGGAGGGTAAGCCAGATTCAACAAAGCAGATTCAATGACACTCATGGCGAATAGCGTTCAGCTCCCCGCGGGTAAAGAATTACTTAATAGAACGCACCGCTGTAACAATAAGGCACATATGTTTTAAGGCAATTTAAGTGCCATGGCACATTTCTTAACTTATTGCCTGAATGACATATAACCTACCGGCATTTATATAAATCTATAAATACCGATCGGCTATATAGGGAGTTATAACGATTTAAGCGCGAGGGGCGTAAGCGAAGACGTCGGCGCGCATCTGATGCGCATCCATCCCGGCGTTAACCAAGGCGTCCAGCGTACCGTAGACCATCGCCGGAGAGCCGCTGGCGTACACATGCAACGACTTCAGGTCAGCGAAGTCCTCGCACACCGCCTCATGCAGCATCCCGCAACGCCCTTCCCAGCCGCATTGATCGCTGACGACTTTATGCAGGAACAGATTGGGCAGTTTCAGCCATTCGTCCCAATGTTCGATGTCATAAAAATCTTCGGGGCGGCGCACGCCCCAATACAGGTGCACCGGGTGTTTGAAACCGCTGGCGCGGCAATGCTCGATCAGGCTGTGGATCTGGCCCATGCCCGTGCCGGCAGCGATCAGCACCAGCGGACCGTCCGGCAGTTCAGCCAGGTGGGTGTCGCCGAACGGCAGCTCGATGCGCACCATGGCGTTGCGTTGCAACTGCTCGATCAGGCTTAGCGCACTGCTTTCGCGCGCCAGCACGTGGATTTCCAGGTCGCGTCCGGCATGGGGTGCCGAAGCCAGGGAAAACGCCGATTTCTCGCCGTTCTCGCGCTCGATCATCAAGTACTGCCCGGCGTGATAGCGCGGCGGCTTGCCGGCCGGCGCCCGCAGGTGAACCCGAAAGGTATCCCCGCCGACGTCCCTGCATTCAATGACCTGACACGACAGGCTGCGCACCGGCAATTCTCCCAGCGCGAGCACGCCATCCCACAGCACGATGCAGTCTTCCAGCGGCTCTGCTATGCAAGTGTAGAACTCGCCGTGATCGCGCACATCGCCGGCCTGTTCGACCCGGCCTTCCACCAGCAACGCCGCACAGACGTGGCAATTGCCATTACGGCAGCTTTGCGGGCATTCATAGCCCAGCCGCCGCGCGCCATCGAGAATCCGCTCGCCGGGCAATATCTCAAGCACTGCTCCGGAGGGCTGCAAGGTTACACGCATCAATCTATTCCTAACTGATTCCAGATGGCATCGATCCGTTTGGTCACGGCTTCATCCTTGACGATCACCCGACCCCACTCGCGAGTGGTTTCGCCGGGCCATTTATGCGTGGCATCGAGCCCCATCTTCGACCCCAGGCCGGACACCGGCGAGGCGAAGTCGAGGTAGTCGATCGGCGTGTTGTCAATCATCACCGTGTCGCGCTTGGGGTCCATGCGCGTGGTGATGGCCCAGATCACGTCGTTCCAGTCGCGCGCGTTGATATCGTCGTCACAGACGATAACGAACTTGGTGTACATGAACTGTCGCAAAAACGACCAGACACCGAGCATTACCCGCTTGGCATGGCCGGGATACGACTTCTTCATGGTCACGATGGCCATGCGGTACGAGCAGCCTTCGGGCGGCAGGTAGAAGTCGGTGATCTCCGGGAACTGCTTCTGCAGGATCGGCACGAACACTTCGTTCAGCGCCACGCCGAGAATTGCCGGCTCATCCGGCGGACGGCCGGTGTAGGTGCTGTGGTAGATCGGTTTGATCCGGTGGGTGATGCGCTCGACGGTGAACACCGGGAAGCTGTCCACTTCGTTGTAATAACCGGTGTGGTCGCCATAGGGGCCTTCATCGGCCATTTCGCCCGGATGGATCACGCCTTCCAGGATGATCTCGGCGGTGGCCGGCACTTGCAGGTCATTGCCACGGCACTTCACCAGTTCGGTGCGGTTGCCACGCAACAGACCGGCGAAGGCGTATTCGGACAGGCTGTCCGGCACCGGGGTCACCGCGCCGAGGATCGTCGCCGGGTCCGCGCCCAGGGCTACGGATACCGGGAATGGCTGGCCGGGGTGCTTCTCGCACCACTCGCGATAATCCAGCGCGCCGCCACGGTGGCTCAGCCAGCGCATGATGACCTTGTTGCGGCCAATCACTTGCTGACGGTAGATGCCGAGGTTCTGGCGATCCTTGTTCGGGCCTTTGGTGACGGTCAGGCCCCAGGTGATCAACGGGCCGACGTCGCCGGGCCAGCAGGTCTGCACCGGCAGCATCGCCAGATCGACGTCGTCGCCTTCGATGACTACTTCCTGGCACACCGCGTCTTTGACGACTTTCGGCGCCATGGCGATGATCTTGCGGAAGATCGGCAACTTGGACCAGGCATCCTTCAAGCCCTTCGGCGGCTCGGGTTCCTTGAGGAACGCCAGCAGCTTGCCGATTTCGCGCAGCTCGCTGACCGCCTCGGCGCCCATGCCCATGGCGACCCGCTCGGGGGTGCCGAACAGATTGCCGAGCACCGGGATGTCGTAGCCGGTCGGGTTCTCGAACAGCAGCGCCGGGCCCTTGGCCCGCAGCGTGCGATCACAAACCTCGGTCATCTCCAGCACTGGAGAGACAGGGACATGGATGCGTTTCAACTCTCCGCGCTGCTCAAGCTGCTGCACGAAATCCCGAAGATCCTTGAATTTCATTGATGATGGCACCCGTAAAATAGGCGTACATCCTACCTGCTCTGCCGGCCGCTGGCAGCTTATCGCTGCTCACTTGGCCGCATTCACATTGCCATTGCCCAGGGTTGTGTGGGCTTGCAGGCGCTGGAACAGCGGCTCAAGCACCGGCGCCACCCACCGCGCACCGACTTCCGAGAGGTGATTGTCGTCGGTGTACAGCGAATGCCCGTCGCGCTCGACATGGCACAGGCCCGACGCATCACACAGGCGCGGCGCCGGGTCGACCACCGCCACCCCGGAATCGCTCGCGGCGATTTGCGCGAACAACTGGCTGATAAAGGCCTGGCGCTTGAAGTGTTGCGCGACGTCCATGCCGACATCCGCCGTCGGGCGATGCAGCATCGCCAATCGAGTCAGGCGATACGGCGGGCTGAACGGCTGCAGCGGCACTTCCTTGACCAGCCAGACCCGATGCCCGCCGCCCCGAAGTTTGTGGACTGTCGCCTGTAAGCCTTCGGCCAGTTGCTGCTCGGCGTTGGTGCGCTCATAACGGCCACGGGGATCTTTCAACGCATGCCCGAGATCGCCTTTCACATCGCCATAGAGGTACAGGCTCCAGCGCGCCACCAGCACCACATCGCCCACCGACTGTGGTTTCAAGGCCTGCTCGACCCTTTGATTGAACCGGGCACAGGTCTGATCGTGCTCCAGCCCTTGCACCGGAATGCAGCCCGGGGAACTGGCGAGGATCACGCTGACGCCATGCTTTTGCGCGCCATCCTCAAACATCGGAATCAGCGCCGTGGCATGGCTGTCGCCCCACACCAGCGCTTTGGCAGGAATCGACGTCGGCGCCCCGTAGTGACAAAAGAGCTTATCGTCAGGGGTTTTGTCGTCGGCCAGGCAGCGCATCAATTCCGGTCGCCACTCCTTGCCTTTGGCGTACTGCAAGGCTTGGGCAGGCAAGCGCGAAGGCAAGCCATCGGTCCAGCGCAACGCTTGGCCGGCCAGGCCCAACACCAAGACACCACAACCCGCCGCCAGCAAAATCTGCCGCTGCCCGGCCAACAGCCGCCGCTCGCGGAACGGCACTTCGACGAACCGCCACGACAGGTAACCGAGCACCAGCGTCAGCAGAATCAACCCGGCGATTCCCACAGGCCCCGTCTCATCAACGCTGGCGTAACTGGCGAAGACAAACACCGGCCAATGCCACAAGTACCAGGAGTAGGAAATCAACCCGAGCCCCACCAACACGCGGCTGGCGAGCAACCCACCGACCAGGGTCTGCCGATGGCCGTTGGCCCAGATCAGCGCGACCACGCCAAGTGTCGGCAACAGCGCCGCAGCCCCGGGAAACGGCGTGCTTCTGTCATAGCCGAACACTGCCAGCCCAATCAGCCCGAACCCGCCGAGGCTGACCGCTTGAGCGCTGGCCGGGGTCAAGCGCCACTGACTTCTTGGCGCAACCGCCAGCATCGCGCCGGCCAATAACTCCCAGGCGCGCATCGGCAACAGGAAAAAAGCTTTTTCCGGGTGATGGGCCACGGCCCAGACGCTGAGCCCGAATGACACCAGCAACACCCCGAATAGCGCCAGGCGCCAGTGCTTGAGGCGACTCGACAGCACCGTCAGCAACAGCGGGAAGACAATGTAGAACTGCTCTTCGACCGCCAGCGACCAGGTGTGCAACAACGGCTTGAGGTCGGAGGCCACATCGAAGTAACCGTCCTGACGCATAAACAGGAGGTTGGACACGAACATCACCTGGTAACGCACCGAGCGCCCCAGCTCCTCGTAATCCTTGGGCGCCAGCAGGAACCAGCCTACCGCCAGCACCGCGAGGATCATGACAAACAGCGCCGGCAGAATCCGCCGTGCGCGCCGGGCCCAGAAGTCGACAAAGCTGAAACGCCGGGCCTGACGCTGGTTCCAGATGATCGAAGTGATCAGGTAACCGGAAATCACAAAAAAGATGTCCACGCCGACGAAACCGCCGGTAAACCCGGGAACACCAAAATGAAACAACACCACGGCAATCACGGCGATTGCACGCAAGCCGTCGATATCCCTTCGATAAGCGAGAGAGCTCATAAACAGTAAGGCCAGTCAGTTAAAAGTTTGGGGGGTCGCATGTCCCTTTCGTTTCTGTACTGACCAATCTCCGTCGCAAACCTCCCCTTTTTTTTGCAAAAAAAATGGCGCCCCGAAGGACGCCATTTTTAGCGGTTTGAAAAACCGTCTTACTTACGCTTCATCGACAAGAAGAACTCGTCGTTGGTCTTGGTCGTTTTCAGCTTGTCGACCAGGAACTCGATGGCAGCGATTTCATCCATCGGGTGCAGCAGCTTGCGCAGAATCCACATGCGCTGCAACTCGTCGTCGGCCGTCAGCAACTCTTCGCGGCGGGTGCCGGAACGGTTGATGTTGATGGCCGGGAAGACGCGTTTTTCAGCGATACGGCGATCCAGAGGCAGTTCCATGTTGCCCGTGCCTTTGAATTCTTCGTAGATCACTTCGTCCATCTTCGAGCCGGTTTCAACCAGCGCGGTGGCGATGATGGTCAGCGAGCCGCCTTCTTCGATGTTCCGTGCCGCGCCGAAGAAACGTTTCGGTTTCTCCAGGGCGTGGGCATCGACACCACCGGTGAGTACCTTGCCGGAGCTCGGGATCACGGTGTTGTAGGCGCGGGCCAGACGGGTGATGGAGTCGAGCAGGATCACCACGTCTTTTTTGTGTTCGACCAGGCGCTTGGCCTTCTCGATCACCATTTCGGCAACCTGCACGTGGCGGGTTGGCGGCTCATCGAACGTCGAGGCAACCACTTCGCCGCGCACGGTGCGCTGCATTTCGGTTACTTCTTCCGGACGTTCGTCGATCAGCAATACGATCAGGTGAACTTCCGGGTTGTTACGCGCGATGTTGGCTGCGATGTTTTGCAGCATGATCGTTTTACCGGCTTTCGGCGGTGCAACGATCAGACCGCGCTGGCCTTTACCGATCGGGGCGCACAGGTCGATAACACGACCGGTCAAGTCTTCGGTGGAACCGTTGCCGGCTTCCATCTTCATGCGCACGGTCGGGAACAGCGGGGTCAGGTTCTCGAAGAGAATCTTGTTTTTCGCGTTCTCGGGACGATCGTAGTTGATCGTATCAACCTTGAGCAGCGCGAAATAACGCTCGCCTTCCTTTGGAGGGCGGATCTTGCCAACGATGGTGTCACCGGTGCGCAAGTTGAAACGGCGGATCTGGCTCGGCGAGACGTAGATGTCGTCCGGGCCGGCGAGATAGGAAGCGTCAGCGGAGCGCAGGAAGCCGAAGCCGTCCTGGAGAATCTCCAGCACGCCATCACCGGAGATTTCCTCGCCGCTTTTCGCGTGCTTTTTGAGCAGGGAGAAAATCACGTCCTGCTTGCGCGAACGGGCCATATTTTCTATGCCCATCTGTTCGGCCAATTCGAGCAGTTCGGTAATCGGCTTTTGCTTGAGTTCAGTCAGATTCATATAGGAATGACGTAATCATTTATGGAGGGGGGGGAAATTAAGCTTTTGGCTTAATGAGGCCGCGCCGCAGAGAAGGCGACAGGATCGC
This sequence comes from Janthinobacterium sp. LPB2021202312-11-4, assembly GCF_037049705.1. NCBI lineage: Bacteria > Pseudomonadati > Pseudomonadota > Betaproteobacteria > Burkholderiales > Oxalobacteraceae > Janthinobacterium > Janthinobacterium sp. LPB2021202312-11-4. The sequence continues at coordinate 404,394 of NZ_JBAGKV010000001.1, forward strand.
GTACTTATTCGAAAAGGAGTGCGTCGGCGACGGCTAGCAGGGGGCAGTGGAGAAACCAGTGCGGGGCCGAATGTACCACCTGAGTTTCGGAGCGTCTAGCCCTGAATACGCAAAAAGCCCCGCAATTTGCGGGGCTTTTCTATACAACGTCGCCGACTTAGATGTTGGCGTCGAGGAATGCAGCCAGTTGCGACTTGGACAGTGCGCCAACCTTGGTTGCTTCAACGTTGCCGTTCTTGAACAGCATCAGGGTCGGGATACCACGCACGCCGTGCTTGGCCGGGGTTTCCTGGTTTTCGTCGATGTTCAGTTTGGCAATGGTCAGCTTGCCTTTGTAGGTTTCAGCAATTTCGTCCAGAACAGGAGCGATCATTTTGCAAGGGCCGCACCATTCAGCCCAGTAGTCGACCAGTACAGCGCCTTCGGCCTTGAGTACGTCGGCCTCGAAGCTAGCGTCGCTAACGTGTTTGATAAGATCGCTGCTCATGGAAGTCTCCAGGTTGTAAGCAAAAAAACGTGGCCCATCATAGCCGCCCTTCCCTCGTTCAGGAAGGTGCAGATGATTGAGTCTCGCTATGGTGGCTGATGAGTTTGGGTATAGCTCAAGTCATGAGGTGGCGGGAGCGACGAAGGCGATTCCGGTGCGCAGTGCCGCGTTGCGAACATGTTCCTGCATCGCTTTCTGCGCCGCCCCGGACGCCCGGCGCGCCAGTGCACGAAGGATCTTGCGGTGTTCCTGCCAGGTTTCCATCGCCCGCTCGGCCCGGATGAACGGTAGCTTCTGGCTCTCCAGAAAGATGTCGGAGCGGGCCGTCAAAATGCTCAACATCGCCTGATTACCACTGGCCAGCAGGATGCGCCGGTGAAAGTCGAAGTCCAGCCGCGCTGCCGCATCGAAGTCGCCAGCCTTCAATTCGTTGCGCATGGCCGCGACGTTGTCTTCCAGAATGTCGAGTTCATCGGTGCTCAGGGTCACGGCGGCCAGCCCGGCGGCAAAACCTTCCAGGGCATAGCGCAGCTGGAAGATGTCGAGCGGCGAAGCCTGGGCCGCAAAAGGCCAACTCGCCGCTGCATCACCCCGGGGCAAATCCACCGGCGACTGCACGAAAACGCCCTTGCCCGGCTGGATGCTGATCACCCCCAGCGCACTCAGGGACGACAACGCCTCGCGCAGCGACGCCCGGCTGACCCCCAATTGCACCGCCAGGTCCCGTTGCGAGGGCAAGGCGTCGCCCGGCCCGAAGCCCTGTTCGTTAATCAATTTGCGGATGGCTTGCAGCGCCACTTCAGGTACGGCGCGAGAGATCGAGTTCATGGTTTTTCAGACGAACCAGGCCAATGAGCGGCTAGTTGTAAAGCTATTCGCCGCGCCCGGCAAGTCGTGCCCCACCGGGGTACGGGGATCTTGGGCGATGCGCTATCGAGGTGCGAAACCCGACCTGACTGTTCAGACCAGTAAGACCGATACAATCCAGTGAAACCGTGGCCTGCCCCGCTAAAACCCAATGTTGGCATGGCCCGTGCTCTGTCGAATCGCAGAAATTACTTCTCGCCGATTCGGAGATTTGCCATGACCCAGCGTTACAGCGCCCTCCTCGCCGCACTGTTTGCCAGCCTGATGCTGAGCCAGGCACCCGCCCACGCCGACGGTCTGGAGGATGTGGTCAAGCGCGGCACCCTCAAGGTCGCCGTGCCCCAGGACTTCCCGCCGTTCGGTTCGGTCGGCCCGGACATGAAGCCTCGTGGCCTCGATATCGACACCGCTAAGCTGCTGGCCGACCAGCTCAAGGTCAAACTCGAACTGACCCCGGTCAACAGCACCAACCGCATCCCGTTCCTGACCACCGGCAAGGTCGATCTGGTGATTTCCAGCCTTGGCAAGAACGCCGAGCGCGAGAAAGTCATCGACTTCTCCAGCGCCTACGCGCCGTTCTACCTCGCCGTGTTCGGCCCGCCGGACGCCCCGATCAAGACCCTGGACGACCTCAAGGGCAAAACCATCAGCGTCACCCGTGGCGCCATCGAAGACATCGAGCTGACCAAAGTCGCCCCCGAAGGCGTGACCATCAAGCGCTTCGAGGACAACAACTCGACCATCGCCGCCTACCTCGCCGGCCAGGTGGACCTGATCGCCAGCGGCAACGTGGTGATGGTGGCGATCAGCGAGAAGAACCCGAAACGCGTACCCGCGCTGAAAGTGAAACTCAAGGATTCGCCCGTCTACGTCGGCGTGAACAAAAACGAGCCGGCGCTGCTGGAGAAGGTCAACCAGATCATCGCCACCGCCAAGACCGACGGTTCGCTGGAGAAGAACGCCCTGACCTGGCTGAAAGAACCGCTGCCGGCCGATCTCTGATCGCCTGCCGGGAGACTCACTATGGCTTATCAGTTCGACTTTATGCCGGTGGTGCAAAACACCGACCTGTTGCTGCGCGGCGCGCTGTTCACCCTTGAGCTGACGGCTATCGGCGCTGTACTCGGCGTGGCACTGGGCATCGTCGGGGCACTGGTGCGGGCGTGGAACATCCGCCCGTTCTCGGCGATCTTCGGCGTTTACGTCGAGTTGATCCGCAACACGCCGTTCCTGGTGCAGTTGTTTTTCATCTTCTTCGGCCTGCCGTCACTGGGCGTGCAGATTTCCGAATGGCAAGCGGCGGTGCTGGCGATGGTGATCAACCTCGGCGCCTATTCGACCGAGATCATCCGCGCCGGCATTCAAGCGATCCCTCGGGGTCAACTGGAAGCCGCCGCCGCGTTGGCGATGACCCGTTTCGAAGCGTTTCGCCATGTGGTGCTGCTGCCGGCGCTGGGCAAGGTTTGGCCGGCGCTGAGCAGCCAGATCATCATCGTTATGCTCGGCTCGGCGGTCTGCTCGCAGATTGCCACCGAAGAGTTGAGCTTCGCCGCCAACTTCATTCAGTCGCGCAACTTCCGTGCCTTTGAAACCTACGCCCTGACCACGCTGATCTACCTGTGCATGGCGCTGCTGATCCGCCAACTGCTGAACTGGATCGGCCGGCGCTACATATCTCGGAGCAGCCAATGAGCGATTTCACTTTCTGGGACATCGTGCGCAACCTGCTCACGGGCCTGCAATGGACGCTGGCGCTGTCGCTGGTGGCGTTTATCGGCGGGGGCTTGATCGGTTTGTTGATCATGGTCATGCGCATTTCAAAAAAAGCCCTGCCGCGCAACGTCGCCCGCACCTACATCGAATTGTTCCAGGGCACGCCGCTGTTGATGCAGTTGTTTTTGGTGTTCTTCGGCGTGGCGCTGGCCGGGGTGGAGATTTCACCGTGGATGGCGGCCGCCGTGGCGCTGACGCTGTTCACCAGCGCTTACCTGGCGGAGATCTGGCGCGGTTGCGTCGATTCGATCCCCAACGGCCAGTGGGAAGCCTCGTCGAGCCTGGCGCTCAACCCGCTGGAGCAATTGCGCTACGTGATCCTGCCGCAAGCCCTGCGCATTGCCGTGGCGCCGACCGTGGGCTTCTCGGTGCAAGTGGTCAAAGGCACCGCCGTCACCTCGATCATCGGTTTTACCGAACTGACCAAGACCGGCGGGATGCTCGCCAACGCGACTTTCGAGCCGTTCATGGTCTACGGCCTCGTCGCCCTCGGTTACTTCCTGCTCTGCTACCCCTTGTCCCTCAGTGCGCGCTACCTGGAAAGGAGACTGCATGCCTCTGCTTAGAATTTCGGCCCTGCATAAATATTACGGCGATCACCATGTGCTCAAAGGCATCGACCTGACCGTTGAAGAAGGCCAGGTCGTGGCGATCATCGGCCGCAGCGGCTCGGGCAAGTCCACGCTGCTGCGCACCTTGAATGGTTTGGAGTCGATCAACGATGGCGTGATCGAAGTCGATGGCGAATACCTCGACGCCGCCCGCGCCGACCTGCGCAGCTTGCGGCAGAAAGTCGGGATGGTGTTCCAGCAGTTCAACCTGTTCCCGCACCTGACCGTCGGTGAAAACGTGATGCTGGCGCCGCAAGTGGTGCAGAAAGTGCCCAAGGCGAAAGCCAAAGAACTGGCGCGGCAGATGCTGGAACGGGTCGGTCTGGGGGAAAAATTTGATGCGTTCCCTGATCGTTTGTCTGGCGGCCAGCAGCAGCGGGTGGCGATTGCCCGGGCACTGGCGATGTCGCCCAAGGTGTTGCTGTGCGACGAGATCACCTCGGCGCTGGACCCGGAATTGGTCAACGAGGTGCTGAGCGTGGTCCGGCAACTGGCCAAGGAAGGCATGACGCTGATCATGGTCACCCACGAAATGCGCTTCGCCCGGGAGGTGGGGGATAAGTTGGTGTTCATGCACCAGGGCAAAGTGCATGAGGTGGGGGACCCGAAGGTTTTGTTCGCCAATCCGCAGACGGTGGAGTTGGCGAATTTTATTGGCACCGTTGAGGCGGCGGGCTGAGGGGGTTTTGGCGCCTGTGATGACGCCATCGCGGGCAAGCCTTGCTCCTACAAGCAGGTGCCGTACGCGGGAAATGCGTGCATCCGCCACCTGTAGGAGCAAGGCTTGCCCGCGAAGGCGTCCGTGAGGTCACTGACTTTCCTGTGTTGGATCAAGGCTTTGAGCTCTGCGCGTTGGCGGCAGCGTTTGATCGTGGCACGATGTCGAGGTTATCGACTGAGACCCCCAGACCATGCCGCAATCCCAAGCCAAGAATCTGTCCCTGATCGCCGCAATCGACCTGGGCTCCAACAGCTTTCACATGGTCGTGGCCAAGGCCCAGAACGGCGAAATCCGCATTCTTGAGCGCCTCGGCGAAAAGGTCCAACTGGCCGCCGGCATCGACGACGAGCGCCAGCTCAACGAAGAATCCATGCAGCGCGGGCTCGATTGCCTCAAGCGCTTTGCCCAACTGATCAACGGCATGCCGCCCGGCGCCGTGCGGATCGTCGGCACCAACGCCCTGCGCGAAGCCCGCAACCGCGCCGAATTCATCCACCGCGCCGAAGAAATCCTCGGCCACCCGGTGGAGGTCATCTCCGGCCGTGAAGAAGCACGCCTGATCTACCTCGGCGTGTCCCACACCCTCGCCGACACCCCGGGCAAACGCCTGGTGGCCGACATCGGCGGCGGCAGTACCGAATTCATCATTGGCCAGCGCTTCGAACCGTTGCTGCGCGAAAGCCTGCAAATGGGCTGCGTCAGCTATACCCAGCGCTATTTCAAGGATGGCAAGGTCACCCCGGCCCGTTACGCCCAGGCGTACACGGCGGCGCGGCTGGAGATCATGAGCATCGAGCACGCCCTGCATCGCCTGACCTGGGATGAAGCCATCGGCTCCTCGGGCACCATCCGCGCCATCGGTCTGGCGCTGAAGGCCGGCGGTCACAGCACCGGCGAAGTGAACGCCGAAGGCCTGGCCTGGCTCAAGCGCAAGCTGTTCAAACTGGGGGATGCCGAGAAAATCGACTTTGAAGGCATCAAGCCTGACCGTCGGGCGATTTTCCCGGCGGGCCTGGCGATTCTTGAAGCAATCTTCGATGCCCTCGAACTGCAACGCATGGACCACTGCGAAGGCGCCCTGCGTGAAGGCGTGCTCTACGACCTGCTGGGCCGCCATCATCACGAAGACGTCCGTGAGCGCACCCTCAGCTCGTTGATGGAGCGTTATCACGTCGATCTGGAACAAGCGGCGCGGGTTGAACGCAAAGCCTTGCATGCCTTCGATCAAGTGGCCGCCGACTGGGACCTGGACGACGGCGTCTGGCGCGAACTGCTGGGCTGGGCCGCCAAGGTCCATGAAGTCGGCCTGGACATCGCCCACTATCACTACCACAAGCACGGCGCCTACCTGATCGAGCACTCGGACCTGGCGGGTTTCTCTCGGGAAGACCAGCAAATGCTCGCGCTGCTGGTGCGCGGCCACCGACGCAACATCCCCAAGGACAAATTCGCCGAGTTCGGCAGTGATGGCAGCAAGTTGATTCGCCTGTGCGTGCTGCTGCGCTTTGCGATCCTGTTCCACCACATTCGCGGCACCCAGGAAATGCCCCAGGTGGTGCTCCGGGCCAATGGCGACAGCCTGGATGTGCTGTTCCCGGAAAACTGGCTGGACGAAAACCAACTGACCCAGGCTGACTTTGCCCTGGAAGCGGAATGGCTGACTCGCGTCGGGTTCACCCTTAACGTGCGCTAATTGCGCACTATCCCGTAGGAGCTGCCGAAGGCTGCGATCTTTTGATCTTGCTTTTAAAGATCAAGATCAAAAGATCGCAGCCTTCGGCAGCTCCTACGGGGGACGGTGGTGAAACAAAAAATGGCGATCCCGAGGGATCGCCATTTTTTTATGCCGCGTGAAAGTTAACGCACCGCGAGGATCGGGCTGCCCAACCGCTCAAGCAACGTGGCCTGGGCGCTGCGCGGGTTCTGGTTGCCGGTTGGGGTGTTGCGGATGTAGCGACCGTCCGACTGCAGGCTCCAGCTGTGGGTGTTATCGGTGAGATAAAGCTCCAGCTCTTTCTTGACCCGCATGATCAGCTTCTTGCCTTCCACCGGGAAGCAAGTCTCGACGCGCTTGTCGAGGTTGCGCTCCATCCAGTCGGCACTGGAGAGGAACATCTGCTCTTCGCCGCCATTGAGGAAGTAGAAAACCCGGGTGTGCTCCAGGAAGCGGCCGATGATCGAGCGCACATGGATGTTGTGCGAAACCCCGGCAATGCCCGGACGCAGGCAGCACATGCCACGCACCACCAGATCGATGCGCACCCCGGACTGACTGGCCTTGTACAGCGCGCGGATGATCTTCGGATCGGTCAGCGAGTTGAACTTGGCAATGATGTGCGCCGGTTTGCCGTCCAGCGCGAACTGCGTCTCCCGGGCAATCATGTCGAGCATGCCCTTCTTCAGCGTGAACGGCGCGTGCAGCAGTTTCTTCATGCGCAGGGTCTTACCCATGCCGATCAACTGGCTGAACAGTTTGCCGACGTCTTCGCACAACGCGTCATCCGAGGTCAGCAAGCTGTAGTCGGTGTACAGACGGGCGTTGGCCGCGTGGTAGTTGCCGGTGCCCAAGTGCGCGTAACGGACGATTTCGCCAGCCTCGCGCCGCAGGATCAGCATCATTTTGGCGTGGGTCTTGAAACCGACCACGCCGTAAATCACCACCGCACCGGCCGCTTGCAGTCGGCTGGCCAGTTGCAGGTTGGACTCTTCGTCGAACCGTGCCCGCAACTCGATCACCGCCGTGACTTCCTTGCCGTTACGCGCGGCATCCACCAGCGCATCGACGATTTCCGAGTTGGCGCCGGAGCGGTACAGGGTCTGGCGCACCGCCAACACATGCGGATCTTTCGCTGCCTGACGCAGCAAATCGACCACCGGGGTGAACGACTCGAACGGGTGCAGCAGCAGGATGTCCTGCTTGCTGATCACGCTGAAAATGTTCTCGCTGTTTTGCAGCAGTTTCGGGATCTGCGGCGTGAACGGCAGGTATTGCAGCGCACGCTGACTGTCCAGGCCGGTGATGCTGAACAGGCGAGTCAGGTTGACCGGGCCATTGACCTGATACAACTCGGTCTCATGCAGGTTGAACTGCTTGAGCAAGTAGTCGGACAGGTGTTTCGGGCAGGTGTCGGCCACTTCCAGACGCACCGCATCACCGTAGCGACGGGAGAACAACTCGCCGCGCAGGGCGCGGGCCAAGTCTTCCACGTCTTCGGTATCGACCGCCAGGTCGGCGTTTCGGGTCAGGCGGAACTGGTAGCAGCCCTTGACCTTCATGCCCTGGAACAGGTCATCGGCGTGGGCGTGGATCATCGACGACAGGAACACATAGTTGTCGCCAGGGCCGCCGACTTCTTCCGGAACCTTGATCACCCGTGGCAGCAGACGCGGTGCCGGGATGATCGCCAGGCCGGAATCGCGACCGAAGGCATCGATGCCTTCCAGCTCGACGATAAAGTTCAGGCTCTTGTTCACCAGCAACGGGAACGGGTGCGTCGGGTCGAGGCCGATCGGAGTGATGATCGGCGCGATCTCGTCGCGGAAATAACGGCGCACCCAGGTTTTGATCTTGGTGGTCCAGTGCCGACGACGGATGAAGCGGACCTGATGTTTCTCCAGTTCCGGCAACAGAATGTCGTTGAGGATCGCGTACTGGCGGTCAACGTGACCGTGCACCAGTTCGCTGATGCGGGCCAACGCCTGATGCGGTTGCAGGCCATCGGCGCCGGCCTGTTCACGGGCGAAGGTGATCTGCTTCTTCAGGCCCGCCACGCGAATCTCGAAGAACTCGTCCAGGTTGCTGGAGAAGATCAGCAGGAATTTCAGCCGCTCCAGCAACGGGTAGGACTCATCCAGCGCCTGTTCCAGTACGCGGATGTTGAACTGCAGTTGCGAGAGCTCGCGATGGATGTACAGGCTGCTGTCATCCAGGCCGGGAATGGCAATCGCTGCCGGCGCCGCAACCGCGGGCTCAGCCACCACCACGACGGGAGCGGGCTCCACATCCGGCGGCGTTTCGTCGATTTGCTCCACCACGGGTTGAGCTTCCTTTACAGCAACTTCAGAGAGTCCTTCGGTATTCATCGACTGTTCCTGGGAGGGCTATTTTTGCTCTCGTAACAATTGGGCGGCGCGTACGGCAAAGTAAGTCAGGATGCCATCTGCGCCTGCACGTTTAAAAGCGGTCAGGGATTCGAGAATAACCCCTTCGCTCAACCAGCCATTCTGGATTGCCGCCATGTGCATGGCGTATTCGCCGCTGACTTGGTAAACAAACGTCGGCACTTTGAATTCTTCTTTGACCCGGTAAAGGATGTCCAGATACGGCATGCCTGGTTTGACCATGACCATGTCTGCGCCTTCTGACAAGTCCGCCGCCACTTCGTGCAGGGCTTCGTTGCCGTTGGCCGGGTCCATCTGATAGGAGGCCTTGTTGGCCTTGCCCAGGTTCAGCGCCGAACCGACCGCATCGCGGAACGGGCCGTAATAGGCGCTGGCGTACTTCGCCGAGTAAGCCATGATCCGCACATTGACGTGATCGGCCAGCTCAAGGCCTTCGCGAATCGCCTGGATGCGACCGTCCATCATGTCCGACGGGGCCACCACCTGGGCGCCGGCTGCGGCGTGGGACAGGGCCTGCTTGACCAGTGCGTCGACGGTGATGTCGTTCTGCACATAGCCTTCTTCGTCGAGGATGCCGTCCTGGCCGTGGGTGGTGAACGGGTCCAGGGCCACGTCAGTGATGACGCCCAGCTCCGGGAAACGATCACGCAGGGCACGGGTGGCGCGCTGGGCGATGCCGTTCGGGTTCCAGGCTTCGGCGGCGTCCAGCGATTTGAGCTCTGGCGGCGTCACCGGGAACAATGCCAGCGCCGGAATCCCCAGCTCTACCCACTTGGCTGCCTCGATCAGCAACAGATCAATGGTCAAGCGCTCAACGCCCGGCATCGACGCCACCGCTTCGCGACGGTTTTCACCGTCCAGCACGAACACCGGGAGGATCAGGTCATCGACGGTCAAAACGTTTTCACGGACCAGTCGACGCGAAAATTCATCACGACGGTTGCGACGCAGGCGGGTGGCGGGGAACAAACGGTTGGCGGGGGTAAAGCTCACGGCAGACTCCTGAGCCCGCGCTGGCAGGCGAGCGTGACAGTTATAAGCGGCCATTATGACGAACAGATGACAGTTGTAGTTTGCCCTGCGTCACGTAGCCGCATTCCATTGTCCGTGTAGGAATTGTTCACGTCGAGACACATTTGGACACTTTCCTGAATGTGCCTGAAGGGTTAGGCTGCGCGTTCATTTCGCCAGCACCCAGACAATGCTCCAACAATTTCTGCATGACTTCGGCTACTTTGCCCTTTTTCTCGGCACGTTCTTCGAAGGCGAAACCATCCTGGTGCTCGCGGGCTTCCTCGCGTTTCGCGGATACATGGACATCAATCTGGTCGTCGTCGTGGCGTTCTTCGGCAGTTATGCCGGTGATCAGCTGTGGTACTTCCTGGGGCGCAAGCACGGCCGCAAATTACTGGCGCGCAAACCACGCTGGCAATTGATGGGCGACCGGGCGCTGGAACACATCCGCAAGCACCCGGACATCTGGGTCCTGAGCTTCCGCTTTGTCTACGGTCTGCGCACGGTGATGCCGGTGGCGATCGGCCTGTCGGGTTATCCGCCGGGACGCTACCTGCTGCTGAACGGGATTGGTGCCGCGATCTGGGCCAGCGCCCTCGCGGCGGCGGCCTATCACTTCGGCGCGGTGCTGGAAGGCCTGCTCGGCAGCGTCAAGAAATACGAGTTGTGGGTGCTTGGCGCGCTGCTGTTGCTGGGCCTGGTCCTGTGGCTGCGCCGGCGCTTCAAGAATGCTCGCCTGGCGAAGAAGATCTACGCCGACGAGCAAGCCCTGAAAACCGAACAAGCCAAACTCGCCGAGCCTAAGACGCCAGTCGAGTGAAGCGGTTTCTGCAGCAGTAGAGACCGATACCGCTGAGCAAACTGTAACTGAGCAGGCCGACCCAGCCCACCGCGCTGGCCGGCCACAGCCCGACCATTGGCGCCAGCCACACCAGCGGCAGGTTCGACGCCAGCCGCGCCAGCTCCAGCTTCAACGCCCACGGGCGATTCTCCAGGGCCACGCCCAAGCTAAACAACCCCAGCGCCATCGCACTCCAGCCCAACACCAGGGCGGCGGTCGGCAGACTTTGCTCCAGGTTCATCAAATAGCTGCCCAGGGCGATGTAGACGCAGAACTGCAACGCCACATAAATCTGCTGACGGCCGTCCAGCGGCACCTCGAATTTGCGGAACTGACTCAGGTCCGGTTTATTCATCGGGTACTTGGCCGCGACATCCGCCGGCCGCCAACCGGTGCGCATGAACCAGATGCGCAGCTTGTCCCACTTGCTCTGCGCCCGCTTCGCGTCATCCCACAATTGCGCATAGAACTGCACATTCGCCCACAACGGGTTCCAGCTCGCCAGCGGCGTGGTCACGCCGAAAATCACCGGTTCGCTGTCGTCCTCTTCCTGGAACGAGCCAAATAGACGGTCCCAAATAATGAACACGCCGCCGTAGTTGCGATCCATGTAGAGAGCGTTCTGCGCATGGTGGGCCCGATGATTGGATGGCGTGACGAAAAACCATTCGAACCAGCCGAGCTTGGGAATGTGCTTGGTGTGTACCCAGAATTGATACAGCAGGTTCAGCGCCGCGACGCTGACGAACACTAGCAACGGCACGCCGAGCACGGCCATGGGCAGGTAGAAGATCCAGCTCAGCAGAAACCCGGTGCTGGTCTGGCGCAGGGCCGTGGAGAGGTTGTAGTCCTCGCTTTGGTGATGCACCGAGTGCGCGGCCCAGAGGATGTTGCGCTCATGGCCCATACGGTGCAGCCAGTAATAGCAAAAGTCGTAGAGGACGAAGGCGAACACCCAGACCCAAACGCTGTCACCCGAGAGTTTGAACAGCGCCAAATGTTCCAGGGCAAACGCATACGTCAACAACCCCACGCCCTTGGTCAGCAGGCCGGTGGTGGTCGACAACACGCCGGTGCTCATGCTGTTGATCGCATCGGCCAGACGATAGTTACTGACCCCGCGCCAACGGTCGGCCAGCAGTTCGACGGCAATCAGCACAAAGAAAAACGGCACCGCATACAGAATGAAGTTCATGACGCGCCCTGAACGGAATCGTGATGACAGATCCTAGGTGTAGCCGCGAATTAACCCTATGGCAACGAGTGACAAATTAGTGGACATTTAACGCCATGAATCTGGAGAAAAGCCCATGAGCAAAAAAATTGCAGTGATCCTTTCCGGCTGTGGCGTGTACGACGGCGCCGAGATCCACGAAAGCGTGATCACCCTGCTGCGCCTGGACCAACGCGGCGCCCAGGTGCAGTGCTTTGCACCGAACATCGCGCAGTTGCATGTGATCAACCACCTGAGCGGCGAAGAAATGCCCGAGTCGCGCAACGTCCTGGTGGAGTCGGCGCGCATCGCCCGGGGCAACATCAAGGACATCCGCGAGGCCAGCGTCGACGACTTCGATGCGCTGATCGTGCCCGGCGGGTTTGGCGCGGCGAAGAACCTCTCCAACTTCGCCGTTGAAGGCGCGGCTTGCTCGGTGCAACCGGACGTTCTGGCCCTGACCGAAGCCTTTGCCGAAGCGGGTAAACCGGTGGGATTGATCTGCATCTCGCCCGCGCTGGCGGCGAAGATCTACGGCCCGGGCGTGACCTGCACCATCGGCAACGACGCCGAAACGGCCGCAGCGATGAACAAGATGGGCGCGACCCACGCGGACTGCGCGGTGGGCGATATTGTCGAGGACAAGGCGCGCAAGCTGGTCAGTACCCCGGCTTATATGTTGGCGCAGACGATTAGCGAGGCGGCTTCGGGGATTAACAAACTGGTAGACCGCGTGTTAGAGCTGACTCACGAAAACGACGCTTAGAAGCAAGATCAAAAGATCGCAGCCTTCGGCAGCTCCTACATTTGGATGGCGTACACCCTGTAGGAGCTGCCGAAGGCTGCGATCTTTTCAGGCCTTGCGGGTCAACCGGGTAAGAATCCGGTCCAGCGCATTGGCAAACGCCTGTTTTTCCCGCTCGCCAAACGGCGCGGGGCCGCCGCTCATCTGGCCCTGCTCGCGCAGGTCGGTGAACAGATTACGCACCGCCAACCGGTCGCCCATGTTTTGCGCGTCGAACTCTTTGCCGCGCGGATCGAGCGCCGCAACGCCCTTCTTCACCAAGCGATCCGCCAGCGGAACATCGCTGCAAATCACCAGTTCGCCGGGCACCGCGTGTTCCACCAGGTAATCGTCGGCCGCGTCCGGGCCGCTGGGCACCACGATCAACTTCACCAGGGCCAGGCCCGGTTTGATCTGCGGCTGACCCGCCACCATCACCACTTCGAACTGGCGCTTGAGGGCGAACTTCACCACCAGATCCTTCGCTGCCCGGGGGCAGGCGTCGGCATCGATCCAGACACGCATGTTTTCTTACCTCTTCAAAGCAAAAGATCGCAGGCTTCGCCAGCTCCTACAGGGGATTAACGTACACCCGTAGGAGCTGCCGAAGGCTGCGATCTTTTAAAGGATCACTCGCTCAGGAGACTTGCACCCGACGCTTCTCAGCCATGCGACTACGGCTATACAGCACGACAATCGCAATGATCGCCACCGCCTGCGCACTCAGCGAATACGCATCCGCGTGAATCCCCAGCCAGTCGAAGTCAAAGAACGGCACCGGCCGGGTGCCGAAGATCCCGGCTTCCTGCAACGCCTTCACGCCATGCCCGGCAAACACCACCGACAACGCGCACAGCAACCCGGCGTTGATCCCGAAGAACAGCGCCAGCGGCAGTTTCGCCGAGCCGCGCAGAATCACCCAGGCCAGGCCCACCAGCAACACCAGCGCCGTCGCGCCGCCCGCCAACACCGCGTTATGCCCGGCCGGACCGGCCTGCAACCACAAGGTTTCGTAGAACAGGATCACTTCGAACAGTTCGCGATACACCGAGAAGAACGCCAGGATCGCAAAACCAAACCGTCCGCCGCCGCCCACCAGGCTGCTCTTAATGTAATCCTGCCAAGCCGCCGCGTGACGCCGGTCGTGCATCCACACGCCGAGCCACAGCACCATGACGCTGGCGAACAGCGCCGTGCAGCCTTCCAGCAGTTCGCGCTGGGCACCGCTGACATCGATCACGTAAGCCGCCAGCGCCCAAGTCGCCAGACCGGCCAGCAGCGCCAGGCCCCAACCGACGTTAACGCTGCGCACCGCCGATTGCTGGCCGGTATTGCGCAGGAACGCGAGGATCGCCGCCAGCACCAGAATCGCTTCCAGGCCTTCGCGTAGCAGGATCAACAGACCGGAAATGTAGCTCAGCGACCAGCTCAAGCCATCGCTGCCCAACAGCCCGGCGGATTCCTTCAGTTTGGCCTTGGCCGCGTCCAGACGCTGCTCGACCTGAGCCACCGGTAAGCCGTCCTGCAACGACTGACGGTAAGCCATCAGAGATTTTTCGGTGTCTTTGCGCACGTTGGCGTCGACGTTATCCAGAGAGCTTTCGACCAGTTCGAAACCTTCCAGGTACGCCGCCACCGACAGGTCATAGGCCTGATCGTGTTCGCCGGCACGGTACGCGGCGATGCTTTTGTCCAGGGTCGCGGCAGTGTAGTCGAGCAGTTGCGCCGGGCCACGTTTGACCTGCGGCGGTTGTGCCCGCTGCGCGCGGAAGATCGCCAGGGCTTGCGGGCCTTCGGCGGCCAGCACTTCGAGCGGGGTCTGTCGGGCCAGGTCGGCGATGTTGTAGGTCTTTTCCGATTTGGCTGCGGCCGGGTCGGCGCTGAAGCCGGCGATGTAAGTCGCCAGGTCCCAACGCTGACGATCATCCAGTTGATCGGCGAAGGACGGCATGTCGGTGCCCTCGACGCCTTGGCCCAAGGTGCTGTAGATCCCGTAGAGGCTCAGTCGATCCATCCGCGCCGCATCACGCAGATTGGACGGCGGCGGTGTCATGCCAACGCCTGCCGGGCCGTCACCGGCCCCCGCGTCGCCGTGGCACACCGAGCATTGCTGGGCGTACAGCGGCGCACCGCGAGTCGGGTCCGGGGTAATCACCGGAGCCTGGCTGACTTCATAGGCGACTGCCAGTTTCGCCCCGAGCTGGCGGGCCTGACGGGCGACGTCGGCGCTGTCCTTGCGGGCCGCGATGGCGGTGCGCAGGTTATTGACCCCTTGCTCCAGTTCGGCACGCTCGGGCCTGGCCGGCAACTCGGCGATCAAGCCTTGCAGCCCCCCCAGAAATGTTTGCTGTTCGAGATACTCCGCCTCATCAATAACCTGCCCGCCTTCAACGGCCGACGGGTAATCCGAGGCAATGGAGTCGAGCAAATGCAGCGCTTTGGGCGCGCCTTCGGGAGTGTCGGCCAGCGCGTTGAGGCTGCAGAACGCAATCACCGGCAGCACTAGCCACGCCAGAAAACGGGAAGAGGCAATCATGAATGAATCTCAAGGGGAAATACGAAGTAACACATTGTTCACTTCCAATGACTTTCACTCAAGCTTTGTCGGTATTTGCTGTGCGGCCGCGCATCCATCAACGCCACAAACTCGGCAGTATCCACCCTGAAACAAATAGTGGCATTCCGTGAAAATATGTAACTAAAAAGCCATTACATAGCCAGCATCCGAGCCTATAATGCCGCGCCCTCGCCTCGGCGATACGGCATTTAAGCTCCTCTTTTATGAGGAATTGGCAGGACGCCAGTCTCCCTGCTGATAGGTCCCAACAGCCCGACCAGCACGCGCGGCTGCTTTTACTCAGGGAAGAAGTACCCCTATGGCCTCTCGCGCCCTTACCTCGATCGCCCTCAGTGCGGTCACTCTGCTCTCCGGCTGCTCGGCTTTTCGCAATTACGACACCGAACTCGCACAAACCAACCAGCAACTGGCCGCCGGCAACGTCGACGCCGCGCTGACCCTGCTGGAAAAGAACAACACCGGCCCGGACAAAGACCTGCTCTATTACTTCGAGAAGGGTGAGTTGCTGCGCGCCAAGGGCGACCTGTCCGGTAGCCAGAACGCCTGGACCAGTGCCGATCAGGTGGTCGGCAAGTGGGAAGACTCGGTCAAGCTCGATACCGATAAGTACCTGGCCCAGTTCGGCAGTTTCCTGGTCAACGACAAGGTCCGTCGCTACGAAGGCTACGACTACGAAAAAGTCATGTTGACCACGCAAATGGCGCTCAACCTGCTGGCGGTGAACGACTTCGACGGCGCGCGCATATCGATCAAGAAGACCCACGAGCGTGAAGCGGTCATTGCTGATCTGCGCGACAAGGAATACCTCAAGAGCGAAGACGAGGCCGAGAAAGAAGGCATCAAGACCCAGTACAAAGATTTGCAGGGTTACCCGGTTGCCAGCCTCGACGCGCCAGACGTGGTCAGCCTGAAAAACAGCTACCAGAGTGCGTTCAGCCATTACCTGGCCGGTTTCGTCTACGAAGCCCTGGGTGAAAAAGACCTCGCCGCGCCGGGCTATCGTAAAGCCGTCGAACTGCGCCCGAACACCCCGCTGCTGGAACAGGCACTGGTCAACCTCGACAAACCGGCCAAAACCGACGACAGCGACATTCTGATCGTGGTGCAAAGCGGCCTGGCGCCGTCCCGGGACTCGATCCGCGTACCACTGCCACTGCCGATCAGCGGCAATCTGGTGATCACTCCGCTGTCGTTCCCGATCATCAAGCCGGACACCTCGACCGCGCCTTTCGCCCAGATCGGCGTCGACGGTCAGCAGATGAACCTGACCCAGCTCAACAGCACCACCGCCATGTCCCGCCGCGCCCTGCGTGACGACATGCCGGGCATCATCCTGCGCACCACCGTGCGCGCCGTCACCAAAGGCATCGCGCAGAAGAAAATCAACGAGACCAACCCGCTGGCAGGTTTGGCGGTCGGTATTTCTTCAGCCGTGCTGGAAGGTGCCGATACCCGTACGTGGCGCACCCTGCCGGACAACACCCAAGTGGTGCGTCTGCGCTTGAAGAAAGGTGAGCACCAAGTCACCCTGCCGAGCGCCGTCGGCGGCTCAGTGGTCAAGATCACTGTGGATCAGCGTTATCAGGTCATCAGCCTGCGCGCCGTGGGCAATCAGGTATTCGCCAGCGGCCTGGCCGCACACGTGATCCAGAGCGCCAGCCCGACCGCCGTGGCCAGCCTCAAACAACCTTAAGAACGGAGTCTTTGCATGCGCTTCAAAATTATCGCTGTCGTCGCCCTGGCCTTGCTGGGCGGCTGCGCCACCCCGCCACCGCCGGAGCCGGGCAGCGCTGCCAGTAAAGTCGTGGCCATGGGCCCGCTGAAGAACATCGTGGTCGGCGCCATGCGCGTCGCCCGGGAAAACGGCTTCATGACGGTCAATGTGCAGTTGAGCAACACCCTCAACAGCAACAAGACGTTCTACTACCGCTTCGCCTGGCTCGGCCCTGAAGGTTTCCCGGTGGCCGACGAAGAAGTCTGGAAAAGCATGACGATGTATGGCGCGCAGACCAGCTTCATTCAGGCCATTGCGCCAACCGCCAAAGCCGTAGATTTCCGTCTCGAAATCAAGACGCCTTAACCCGACCCTATTCGTTCAGTTCTAGAGAGCATTCCCATGTTTGCACGCTTTTCGTTCATCGCCGTACTCGCCCTCCTGGCCAGCGGCTGCGCCAACACCTCCCCGACCCTGGGCAGCAAGAACATCAGCTACGGTGACACCAAGGCTGTGGAAACCGTGACCAACGAGTTCGGTTCCACCGACCTGCAGATGATCGCCGAGTCCATGACCCGCTCCCTGGCCCAGTCCGGCATCATGCAGGGCCGCCCGGTGGTGCAGGTCTACGACGTTAAGAACAAGACCAGCGAGTACATCGACACCCGCGAAATCACCACCAGCATCAAGACCCAATTGATGAAGACCGGTGTCGCGCGTTTCGCCAGCGACAACACCGCGATGCAGAGCCAGGTTGACCAGCTCAAGCTGCAAAACCAGAGCGGCCTGTACAAGAAAAGCACTGTGGCCAAGACCGGCAACATGATCGCGGCCAAGTACCGCATCGAAGGTTCGATCAGCTCGATCGTCAAGCGCAGCGCCGACTACAAAGACGTCTTCTACAAATTCAGCCTGCAACTGATCGACGTTGAAAGCGGTCTGGCCGAGTGGATGGACGAAAAAGAGATCCGCAAAACCACGGAGCGTTAAGCAATGCGCACATGGATTGGCATGATGGCCCTGGCTTGCGCGTTCAGCGTGCAAGCGGCCCCGAAAGTTGCAGTCACGGATCTGGCCTATCAGGAACGCGTGGAGCAATACATCCACACCGTTTCGGCGCAGAGCAATTTTCGCGAGGGTTACTACAGCGCCAGCGGTTCGTCGAGCTACAACGAGTACGAGGCCACGACCAGCTACATCGAACAGACCGAGCTGCGTAAGTTCACCGGCGACATCAAGGGTGAAATCCTGCGCACCGGCATGTTCCAACTGGTGCAGGGCACGCCGTATACCGCTGCGTCCAAGGGTGACATCTACGATGTGATCAA
Source organism: Janthinobacterium sp. LPB2021202312-11-4 (assembly GCF_037049705.1). Taxonomy (NCBI): domain Bacteria; kingdom Pseudomonadati; phylum Pseudomonadota; class Betaproteobacteria; order Burkholderiales; family Oxalobacteraceae; genus Janthinobacterium; species Janthinobacterium sp. LPB2021202312-11-4. The sequence continues at coordinate 422,447 of NZ_JBAGKV010000001.1, forward strand.
GCGGATCAAGGCCGGTAACTTCAAAGGCGCGGACTACGTGTTGTTCGGCACGGTGTCGGACATCGACTTCACCCAGGACACCAACGAGCTGGCGAACACTGACAGCTATTCAGCGGTGCTGGCGTTGACCCTGGTGGCGGACTTCAGCCTGATCAACACCAAGACCTTCGAAATCACCTCGGCCTTCACGGCGATGGGCGAAGGCCAGGACACCAAACTGGTGAATGGCCGGGACATCAAGATTTCGCTGAACCGCCCTCGGGTAGTGCGTGATGTGTCCAAGGCGTTGGGCGAAGACGTGGCCGGGCAGCTGAGCCAACAGCTCGGCGGCCCCAGTTACGAGAAGCCGGGGCAAGCCCCGCAGCGTAACAACCTGCCACGGGATACGGCGCCGGTTATCCTGCGCTGAGCCTGGAAGCTGATCGTTCCCACGCTCCGCGTGGGAATGCAGCCCGGGACGCTCCGCGTCCCATCCAGAGCCGAACGCGGAGCGTCCGTTGAGGCATTCCCACGCAGAGCGTAGGAACGATAAGGCGACCTGAAAAGGTCGCCTTTTTTATGCCTGATGGAATTACACCACCGCTTTACGCAACGTCGCCATGAACGCCGCCGCGCCAATGAACAGCCCGGCAAACGTGCGGTTCATGCGTTTCTGCTGTTTCGGGGTGCGCAGCAGGCGCAGCACTTTGGACGCCAGCCCGGTGTAACCGGCCATGACGATCAGGTCGACGCAGATCATGGTCGCGCCAAGGATCAGGTACTGAGCCACCAACGGTGCGTGCGGGTCAATGAACTGCGGCAGCACCGCCAACATGAACACCAACGCCTTGGGGTTGCTGACGTTCACCAGGAAACCCCGGAACACCAGCGCCAGCGGCTTGCCGATCTGTCGCACGGAGGCGTCGTCGCTCATATCGCTGGGCAGCGCGCGCCATTGCTTGACCGCGAGATAAACCAGATAGGCCACGCCAAACCATTTGATCGCATAGAACGCCGTGGCCGACGCCGCGAGGATCGCACCGACACCGGCGGCCACAATCGCAATCTGCAACGCCAGACCCAATTGCAGGCCCAGGGCATTCCAGTAACCGCGCCAGAAACCGTAACGCAAGCCGCTGGACATCGACGCAATGGCGCCGGCACCGGGAGACAGACTGATCACCCAGCAGGCAGCAAAAAACGCCAGCCATGTTTGAAGCACCATCGCACACCTCGACTCAGACTCGTGACAGACGTCTAAGCTAATGCGGCTTTGGGCCGATGACTACCGATTTTTTACAGGGCAGAGGGGGCTGCCGACCAGCGTTTGCAGCTATAGGGCCCCTTCGCGAGCAAGCCCGCTCCCACAGTGGCCCAGTGTTGTTCACAAATAATGTGTGCACTGGAGATCCATTGTGGGAGCGGGCTTGCTCGCGAAAGCGGTCTATCAAGCAACGAAGACTTACTTCTCAAACCCGCTCGAAGGGAAAACATCCGACCCGCGCCAGCGCCGAACCGAGCGCTGGAAGAACAGGCTGTTAGGCACTTGCACCATCGCGCTGCCAGTCCCCGCCTCTTCCGCTTCGATCAATGTGGTAAACAGCAGATTGATCGCCACGACCCGGCCTTTGACGCCCGGCTTGTCGAGGGTGTCCACCAGTTCGACCACATCACCGATGCGAAACGGGCCAACAGTGAAGATCAGAATTGCGCACAGCAGGTTGGAGAGCACGCTCCACATGGCGAAGAACGCCACGGCCGCCACCGCGACGAACCCGGACAACGCGGTCCAGAGCACCGTGGCCGACACGCCGAGTCGTTCCAGCACAAAGATCAACGCGCTGCCCATGATCAGCCAGCGCAGACCACCGCGCAGCGGCATCAGCAGTTGGGGCGGAAACGGGTAGCGCTCGCCCAGTCGGGTCAGGCCTTTGGCAACGAAGCGCTGGGCGAGGTAACCCGCCAGCAGGATCAGCAGGATTTGCACGCCGAGCCAGATCGGCTCGACCCACATCGCCGGCAGCGGCAGCTTGAAGGCGTCCATCAGGACAATGCCTCCAGCTCCGCCTGCATGCTTTCCAGCAGTTCCAGGGCTTCCATCCAGGATTCTTCCAGTTCGGCTTCACGGACCTTGAGCTTGGCCTGTTCGGCCAGCAGATCACGCAATTCGTTCTTGCGTGCCGGCTCGTAGATGTCGCTATCGCCGAGGCTGGCATCGATCTTCGCCAGTTTCTCGTGGAGCTTGCCCAGCTCGGCTTCGAGCTTGTCGGCTTCACGCTTGTGCGGCGCCAGTTGCTGACGCAACGCAGCGGCGGCTTGGCGCTGAGCCTTTTTGTCGGTTTTGTCCGGGTTCACCGGGGTATTGCTGACCGGGGCATTGCGCTGGCGATAGTCCACCAACCAACGGGTGTAGTCCTCAAGGTCGCCGTCGAACTCTTCGACCTTGCCGTCCGCCACCAGGTAGAAATTATCAGTGGTGCTTTTGAGCAAATGACGATCGTGGGAGACCACCAGCACCGCACCGGTGAATTCCTGCAACGCCATGGTCAGCGCCAGACGCATTTCCAGGTCCAGGTGGTTGGTCGGTTCGTCGAGCAGCAACAGGTTCGGCCGGCCCCAGGCGATCAACGCCAGCGCCAGGCGGGCCTTCTCGCCACCGGAGAAGTTCAGCACCGGCTCATCGATGCGCGCCCCACGGAAGTCGAAACCACCGAGGAAGTCGCGCAAGGTCTGCTCGCGCTCGGTCGGCGCCAGGCGCTGCATGTGCAGCAACGGGCTGGCCTTGGAGTCCAGCGAGTCGAGCTGATGCTGGGCAAAGTAGCCGACCACGGTGTTCTCGCCACGGGTCAAGCGCCCGGACAGCGGCTCGAGTTCACCGGCGAGGTTTTTGATCAGGGTCGATTTACCCGCACCGTTTGGCCCGAGCAAACCGATGCGCGCGCCAGGGGTCAGTTGCAGCTTGACCTTCTCCAGCACGGCGCGCTCGCCGTAACCCAGGCGCGCGTCGGAGATATCAATCAACGGACTGGAAATCTTGTGCGACTCGCGGAACACGAAGTCGAACGGCGAATCGACGTGGGCGGCGGACAGCTCTTCCATGCGCTCCAGCGCCTTGATCCGGCTCTGGGCCTGACGGGCCTTGGTGGCCTGGGCCTTGAAGCGGGCGATGTAGCTTTCCATGTGCGCACGTTGCGCCTGCTGCTTCTCGTAGGCTTGCTGTTGCTGAGCCAGACGTTCGGCACGGGCGCGTTCGAAGGCGCTGTAGCCACCGCGATACAGGGTGATTTTGCGCTGATCGACGTGGGCCACGTGATCGACCACGGCATCGAGAAAATCCCGGTCGTGGGAAATCAGCATCAAGGTGCCGGGATAGCTTTTGAGCCAGTCTTCGAGCCAGATGATGGCGTCGAGGTCCAAGTGGTTGGTTGGCTCATCGAGCAGCAACAGGTCCGACGGACACATCAATGCCTGCGCCAGGTTCAGACGCATCCGCCAGCCACCGGAGAAATCTCCTACCTGACGATCCATCTGATCGTTGGTGAACCCAAGCCCCGCCAGCAGCTTGCGCGCCCGGGCGTCGGCGGTGTAACCGTCGGCGCTGTCGAGTTCGGCATGCAGGCGGGCCTGAGCGGCACCGTCGTGGGCCGCTTCGGCGGCGGCGAGGTCACGTTGCACCTCACGCAGGCGCAGGTCGCCATCGAGCACGTAGTCGACCGCGATGCGATCGAGGGTGTCGATCTCCTGGCGCATGTGGGCGATGCGCCAGTCGCCCGGCAGCAAGCAGTCACCCGAATCCGGATGCAGGTCGCCCAGAAGCAAGGCGAACAGGCTCGATTTGCCGGCGCCGTTGGCACCGATGAGGCCGGCTTTGTGGCCGGCGTGCAGGGTCAGCTCGGCGTCTTCTAGCAGACGTTGCGGGCCACGCTGTAAAGTCAGGTTCTGAATTCGGATCATAATGGCGGCGGAGTCTATCAGCTTCGCTCGCAACTGGCGCGAGTAGCACTATGTCTGCTGACCTGTGGAGCTTTTCCCTGAACACTTACGCCCGTCCCGGCGTTGAAGGCGTGTGCCTGCAATTGCAATCGGCGGGGGCAAATGTCTGCCTGTTGCTGTGCGGGTTGTGGCTGGAACAACGGACTGTGGGCTGCACCGAGCAACGCTTGCAGGCGCTTTTTCAGGTGGCCGGGCCTTGGGAGGTGAATGTCGTGCAGCCGTTACGGGCATTACGCACGCAATGGAAAATCGCCGCCGCTGACGACCCAGAGCTCAATGCGTTGCGCGAGCAAATCAAAACCCTTGAGTTGGAATCCGAACGGCATTTGCTGATGCAACTGGAACGCACGGCCCTGGAGTGGCCGCAAGATGAGGTGACCGAACGATCGGCCTGGCTGGAAGGTGTGGCGGCAGGCGCCGCCAACCTGGACCGCGACGCGCTGCTTCAGCTGCGCGTCGCGGTAACCGGCACTTAGGAAGCGCTGGTTGGGGTGGTGCTCGATGCAGCGGCCGAAGCTGGCGCAGCGGTCGTTGTCGAGGTGCTGGCTGGAGCAGGCGATGCTGCGGCAGCCGGGGTGGCAGGCTTGGCGGCTGGCGCGGCAGCCGGTTTAGCGGCGACTGGTTTTTTCACCGCTGGTTTTGCAGCAGCAGGTTTAGCCGCTGGCTTGGCAGCGGGTTTGGCCGCTGGCTTGGCAGCGGGTTTGGCCGCGGCAGGTTTGGCAGCGCTTGCGGTAGCCGGTTTAGCAGCAGGTTTTGCCGCCGGTTTTACGGCTGGCTTGGCAGCTGCGGTTTTAGCGGCTGGTTTGGCAGCAGGCTTGGCCGCTGGTTTCGCAGCGGTTTTAGCAGCGACTGGCTTAGCGGCCGGCTTGGCAGCAGGTTTCGCAGCGGCGGTTTTAGCCGCAGGTTTGGCAGCCGGTTTTGCAGCTGCGGTTTTCGCTACAGCGGGTTTGGCAGCAACTGCTTTTGCAGCGGCAGGTTTGGCAGCGGCCGTTTTAGCCGCTGGTTTTGCAGCGCTCGCCGCCACTGGTTTTTTCGCAGCAGGTTTTGCGGCGGCTTTGGCCGGTGCTTTGGCAGCCGGTTTGGCAGCAGCTTTCTTGGCAGGTGCCGCAGCAGGTTTGGCCGAACGCAGGGACAACGCCTTGCTGACAGCCTCTTGTACGCGACCGACGCCCTGGGCCAGTTTCAGGCTTTCTTGAGCATCACGCTTGAGTTGCAGAATGTAGGTGCGGGTCTCGGACTGACGATCCTTCAAAGCATCGAGCAAGTCTTCGAGTTGCTTGACGCCGTCCTTCGCCTTGGCCTGTGCCTTGGCTTTGCCGGCCGCCGCAGCGTCCTGCAATTTGGTACGGGATTTGTGCAGTTTCTCTTGCGCTTTTCCGCGCTGCTTTTCCAGTTTGGCGAGCAGTTTTTCAGCATCAGCCAAGGCTTGGGAACAAGCGGTTTCCAAATGCTCGAGCAGGCTGCCCGAAAGTTGTTGGAGTAAGTGCAACGGAGTATTTACAGGCTTCTTGGTGGCCGACATGGTTTACCTCCTGGCTGACGTGAATGCGGCTCATACTAGACCTCTGCTGACACCGCCGCTAGGTCATGTTGACAGTATCGAAAGCGCTGCGTTGCAACGGATTGAAAATGTTCTGCGCCAACGCAAAAGCAGTTCACCGTTTCACCTGTCCTCACTGGCATAATCCCCGGCATCTCAGGTCGGAGAGTGCCCATGTCGCGCTACCTTTTTTTATCCCTGCTCGTGTGTTTTTCCACCGTCCAAGCCGCCGAAAAAACCGCTGAAAATGACGCTCACGATCTCGCTTACAGCCTGGGCGCGAGCCTCGGCGAACGCTTGCGCCAAGAGGTTCCGGACTTGCAGCTTCAGGCGCTGATCGAAGGTTTGCAGCAAGCCTATCAAGGCAAACCCCTGGCCCTGAAAGACGCGCAGATCGAACAGATCCTTGCCGACCACGAAGCCCAGGTCGCCTTGCAACCGGCCGCGCCACAAAGCGAAGAGGCGCTGGAAAAAGAACAGCGTTTCCTCACCGAAGAAAAAGCCCGGCCCGGCGTTCACGAACTGGCCGATGGCGTGTTGATGACGGAGCTGACCCCAGGCACCGGCGCCAAGGCAGGGCCAAACGGCAAGGTCCAAGTGGTGTACATCGGTCGCTTGCCCGACGGCACGGTGTTCGATCAGAACAGTCAGCCGCAGTGGTTCAGTCTCGACAGCGTGATCACTGGCTGGCGCAGCGCGCTGCAAAACATGCCGGTGGGCGCGAAGTGGCGCCTGGTGATTCCATCGGAGCAGGCCTATGGCGCCGACGGTGCCGGCGACCTGATTGCGCCGTTTACGCCGCTGGTATTCGAGGTCGAATTGCGCGGCGCCAGCAGCTAAATAGCGGAAACGAAAAACGGCGCGCAGAGCGCACCGTTTTTGTGTGTTGAACGAAGGGGTTCAGGCCTGAACCGAATCCTCTTCCTTGTGAGCGGTGTGCAGCACTTCGATCAGGCAATCTTCCAGTTCGAAGCGTTCGTGCAACAGGCCGCCCAGCTCCTTGAATTTCTCGGCAACGCATTGGCCGGCATCGCACAGGTCGTTGAACGCGAGCAGTTTCTCGGTAATGACGTCGATGCGTGGGTAGATCGTCTCGGCCAGTTCCAGGCCGCGCGTATCACCGAAGGCCTTGGCTTCGCCGGTCAGCTGTTCGTAGATTTCGAAATGCCCGGCGGACACGTAATCGACCAGCACGCCGCAGAATTCCTGCAATGGCTTTCGGTTCTCGCCCAGCGCTTCTGGCTTGGCGCCGAGAGCGTCATAGGCCCGAACCAGTTCGTGACGCTCCTGCAACCAGCGATCGATCAGCAGATGCACTCCACCCCAGCGTTCCTGAGCATTCTGACAACTTTCGAGCATGGTGATCTCTCTTCCCTTGTGGGTCATGCTGCTCTACACCTGACGCCTTCTTGAAGGTCAGGAATCGGCCAGGCAGAGCGTCATCGAGCAACATAATTCCAATGACACGTGCGGGCCAGATTATGCCCGCACGACAATGGCTTCAAGGTACGCAGGAGATAAAGTTCATACAAGTGTTTAATCGCCAGCCATGGCGTGGTGCGACGACTCGCCGCTGGGCGGTCACTGACAAGCGATCCAGACATGGCGCAGCAACTGATAGATCCCCAGGATCAGCATCGCGACGAAGAACAGCAGGCTCCATTCCGGGATGCTCAAGTCGAACAAACTCCAGGAGATCTGCGCGCACTCATCGGCGCCCTTGAACAGCCGTTTTACGATGCACGTCCACGGCATGTTGCCAAACACGTCGTCCATATTGGGCGAACAGGTCGAGAGCTGCTGCTGCGGGTCGCTCTGCAACAACACCTGACGCCACGCGGCGACGGTCCCGCCCAGGCTGGCGGCCAACGCCAGCAACCAATAGATGAAAGACCCCAATCGCCGTGGACCATGCACCGAGGCCACCAGGCAAACCAGCATCAGCAGCGCCAGACAAATCCGCTGCAATAAACACAACCCGCAAGGCTTGAGGCCGACCACGTATTCCAGGTAATAGGAAACGCCCAAGGCCAGGGCACCCGCGGTGAAAGCCATGAAAAACAAGGAGCGTGAGCAGGCCAAAGACATGGCTAATCCGTAACAGTAGAGACAGGCGGTTACGGTAGAGGAAAGCGCGCCAGCCTTTCAAGGCGGGCCGGCACGGACACTTCACCAGAAGTGTAGGGAATTCCCGACAGAATCAAGAGGATTTGAGGTAGCCCCTTGTAGGACTCTGCCGCACAGGGACTACAAGACTAAACATTCGGCGGCGGAACACACATTTTGTGTGTGAGGGAGCTTGCTTCGGATGGGGTGCGAGGCGCCTCCAGAATGAGGGCTGCTGCGCAGTCCGACGGGGGCAAGCCCCCTCGCCACAGGCAAGCCCCCTCAGCACAGGCGAGCTCCCTCGGGTTTTATGTCGGCTGTTGAATCAGGCGCGCACCGCCACCGGCAGCGGAGCCGCCAGCAGGCGTTCATCCAGCAGGCCCAGGCCTTCCTGGAACAACTGGTTACTGCGCTCGGTGTCGCCCAATTGCGCCAGCAACCTGGCCAGTTCGGCACAGGCTTCCGGGTTGCGCTGCACACGCAGGCTGCTTTCCAGATAATCCCGGGCCTTGCCCCACAAGCTGCTTTGCAGGCACAGACGACCCAAGGTCAGCAGCAAGCTCGGGTCGGCCGGATGATCCTTGAGCCAGCCCTCGGCCGTTTGCAACTGACGCGCCGGATCGCTGCCGCGCACCAGCCCATAGAGACGTGCCAGATGGCTGTCATAGTTGCGCTTGAGTGCCGCACGCAAGACTTCTTCAGCCTCGACCTGCGCCCCCAGTTGCCGCAATTGTTCGGCGTAGGCCAGGACCAATTGCGGCTCCTGACGCTGAGCATTGGTGAGCTGCTGCCAGGCGCGGGTGAGTGCCTGCAAACCGACGGTCCCATCCTCTTCGCCGCGCGCCGCCAGGCTGAGATTTTCACCCCAGGCCCGACGTTCCAGCTCAGCCAGTTCGGCCGCCGGCAGGACTTTATCCTTGCGCAGCTCCGGAAGCAGGCGAATCACCGCCGACCAGTCGCCGCGCTGTTGATGCAGACGCTGCAACTGACGCAAGGTCTGCACGTTATGCGGATGACGCTCGTGCATCGCTTGCAGGGTCGTCAGGGCACCTTCGGTGTCGCCCCGATCGGTCTGCAACTGCGCGTGACTCAAGGCAATCGCCAACTCGGCCTGGGGCTGACGCTCAAGGGCGCGCTCCAGCAGGTTGTCGCATTCCTCGTAGTGACCTTGCTCGTTAGCGGCGCGGGCGGCGCCGAGGTAGTACAACAACGGCTGACGCTCGGCTTCGGCGGCCCGGTGCAGATGACGCTGGGCACTGGCCCAGCGACCTTCGGCAAGGTCCAGTTGACCATGCTCGATGGCGACTTGTACCCGGCGACTGCGGTTGCGCCGCGACCAGGGATTGACCACGCCACCCGACGTCGTCACCAGTTCGACCAACGCCTTGATGCCCCAGAACACCAGCCAGAGCACCGCCAGCAACGCCAGGGTCGCCCACAGGCTCGACTCATAGCGGAAGCTTTTATAGGCGATCAGCACGTAGCCGGAATGCTCGGCAATCGCCAACCCCAGCGCTCCGGCGGCAGCGATGAGCAGGAACAGAATCACATAGAGGCGTTTCATGGCGTGGCCTCCTGCGCAGTGTTCGCGGCAGGTTTGGCCAGTGGTTTGATCGAGTCTTCGGCATTCACATTGCGCCGCTCCAGATAACCCTGAACCGCGCTCAATGTACCGGTCAGGTCCGGAGTGACTACCGTGACCGGCTCCTTGCTCAGCTCCGCAACTTGTTCAAGCATGATTTTGCTTTGCGGGTTGTCCGGGTTGAAATTGCCCTTGAGCACATCCCGCGCTTCGGTCAGCGCCTGGGTGTACACCGGCGCCTGGCCGTTGAGCGCGGCCCATTGCGCCTGTTCCAGCGCCAGGCTCAGGGCCAGGCGTACCTGGCTCAAGCCCTGCCCGGCCAGCAACGGACGGACATTCTTGTCAGCATTGAAATCGATGCGGATGTAATGCGAGATCTGATCCCACCATTGCGCCCAGCGACTGGCGCCATCGCCATCGGCGGTCAGGCCCAGCAGGGATTCGCCACGGTCCTTATACTCCGGCGCCAGCTCGGTGAGGTTGATCACCTGATCGCGCAAGACGCCGAGTTTCAGGAATAACCCGGTGCGGTCCGGCTGCTCGGTGCTGCGCAAGGCCACCAACGTCTTGGCGACCTGCTCGCGGGCGGCAAAGGCGCCGGGGTCATTCTGTTCGCGGAGAATTTCATCGGCCCCCTGCACCAGGGCCTGGGCGCTGCTGATGTCCTGCAGCGCCGACAGACGCAGGCTGGCCAGACGCAGCAAGTGCTCGGCCTCGGCCAGACGCCAATCTTTGCGGCTGGCACCGAGGACGGTTTCGAGCTTCTGATTCAAGCGTTGCTGATCGCCCTGGAGCTGCGTCACCAAACGGCGACGGTCTTCCAGTTCATCGGCGGCCGGCAATTGTTCGAGGCGCGCGGTCAGGCGTTGATCACTGAGCTTGAGGCTCTGGGCCTGATCGTTCAGCGCCTGGACTTCACTCAATTGCTGCTGGGTGTTGGCCTGCAGGTGTCGCACCTGCCAGACGCCCCAACCGCCTACGGCAACACCGGCAGCGCCCAGCAACAGGGCGACGATTGCGAGTCCATTGCCTCTACGCTGCACCGCAGCAGGTGGTGGAGTTTCAACAGGCGCATCGAGCACCGGCTGCACGTCATCTTTAGGCAAGAGTGTTTCGCTCACGTATCCATCCTTTGCATTAGAGAACGGGTACGGGTTGCTCCCGTAACGCCGTCAGCAAAGCCGTGGCACTCGCGCCACGACAATCCACAACAGTTCGGGCCCCGGCGGCACGTGCCAGCTCGGCGACCCTTGGGCTTGGAACAAACAACGGCAACTGCGCCAATTGCGGCCAGGCATCGCCAGCCAATTGATGCAAGTGCTCGAAACCCTGTCCACTGCTGACCACCAGCCCGTTCAAGCGTTCCGCTTCGATCCGGTCCGGCAGTGCAGCCGTCGCGTAATCCGGCATGCCACGACGGTACAACTCCAGATACTCGACACTAGCACCAAGCTCGCGCAAACGCTCAGCCAGCAACTCGCGACCGCCCTCCCCGCGCAGGATCAACACCCGCGGATCGGGCCGGGCGATAGCCTCGCGCAACACGGGAAGTGCAAGCAAGGCTTCGCTGTCATCGCCCTCGACCGGGAAGCTCACATCAAGCCCGAAAGCCTCAAGGATTTGCGCAGTCGCGGCGCCCACCGTGAACCACTTAAGGTGCGCTGGCTTCGGCCCATATTGACTGAGCAGATCGATGCCGATCCTGGCCGCCGGTTTACTGACCACGATCACCGCGCAGTAGCGATCCAGACCCTGGATCACCTCGTGCATTGTGTCAGAGGCGGGAATCGGCGCTATCTCCAAAAGCGGCAGACAGCTGCTGAAAATCCCGCATTCGGCCAACACGCTGCTCAGCGCCGCCGACTCATCCGCGGGGCGCGTCAGCAGCAGACGCCAGCCGGTCACTCGTGACCTGCCTCGCCGTAGACCGCTTTCAGAATGTCGCCGGCACCCTGGCTCAGCAGGTCTTCGGCGACTTGCACGCCCAAGGATTCGGCGTCACCGCGCGGCGCACGAGCCTGGGCACTGAGCAGCAAACCACCGCTCGGATCGCCCACCAGCCCACGCAACCAGACCTGATCGCCTTCAAGCACGGCGTAGCAGGCAATCGGCACTTGGCAGCCGCCATTCAGATGCTTGTTGAGGGCACGTTCGGCGGTGACGCGAGTGGCGGTGTCCTGGTGATGCAGCGGCGCCAGCAAGGCGTGGATTTCGCTGTCGGCGCTGCGGCATTCGATACCCACCGCGCCCTGGCCACCGGCCGGCAGGCTGTCATCGACGCTGATCGCCGAGGTGATGCGATCTTCGAAGCCCAGGCGAATCAAACCGGCCGCGGCGAGGATGATGGCGTCGTATTCACCGGCATCGAGCTTGGCCAGACGGGTGTTGACGTTGCCGCGCAGGAAACGGATTTCCAGGTCCGGGCGACGGGTCAGCAACTGGGCCTGACGGCGCAGGCTGGACGTCCCGACGATGCTGCCTTTTGGCAACTCATCCAGGCTGGCGTAGGTATTGGAAACGAAGGCATCGCGCGGGTCTTCGCGCTCGCAGATGCAGAACAGACCCAGGCCTTCAGGGAAGTCCATCGGCACGTCTTTCATCGAGTGCACGGCAATGTCGGCTTCGTTTTCCAGCAGCGCAGTTTCCAGTTCTTTGACGAACAGGCCCTTGCCACCGATTTTAGAAAGTGGCGAGTCGAGCAGCTTGTCGCCACGACTGACCATGGGCACCAGCGTCACCCGCAGGCCGGGGTGGGCCTGCTCCAGGCGAGCTTTGACGTATTCGGCCTGCCAGAGGGCCAGCGCACTTTTACGGGTGGCGATGCGGATTTCGCGAGAGGACATGGATCAATCCGTACTGAATAGATACGGCGGATAATAACAGCTCAGCCAAATCCACTTTGACTTGTATCAGGAACTGCACGGCCTCCCTGGCCTTGAACGTCCGGCAATCGGGTGAGAAATCCGCCTGGGAACGGCGGATTAAAGCTGTTGCATCATTTTGCGCACGCCGGCCACGTGGCGGCGGCTGACAATCAGCGCATCCCCGTTCAAGCCTTTGAGGAACAGCTGGAAGTGCCCCAGCGGCGTGCGTTGCAGACGCTCGATACGTTCGCGGGCGACCAGGGCGTTGCGGTGGATTCGCACGAAACGGTCGCCGAATTCGTCCTCAAGCGCCTTGAGCGGTTCGTCCAGCAGCACTTCGCCGCCTTCGTGGCGCAAGGTCACGTATTTGTGGTCGGCGATGAAATAGACCACCTGACCCAACGGGATCAGCTCTATGCCTTTGCGGGTGCGGGCACTGATGTGGCTACGTGGGCCGCTGCCGGTTTCGGCGGCCGGACGAGTGAGAGCGGCGAGCTGGACCCGATTGGGCCGCTCGGCCTTCTTCAAGGCATCGAGTAACAACTCGGCTCGCAACGGTTTGAATAGATAACCGACACCGCTGGCCTGCAAGGCTTCCACGGCAAATTCATCGGGCCCGGTGCAAAACACCACGGCTGGCGGGGTTTCGCGCTCGCACAGTCGGGCAGCCACTTGCAGGCCATCAAGGCCTGGCATGCGGATATCGAGCAGCACGATATCCGGCTTGTGGCTGTCGATCAGTGCCAGCGCCTCTTCGCCGTTCGTGGCGCTGGGCTCCAGGACACTGTATCCCTCGAGTTCGCCGACCATTCGGCTCAGGCGCTCGCGGGCCAGGGGTTCGTCATCAACGATCAGGACATTCATATTGCGCTGGATTCCTGCGTGAGTCTCGCACAAGGATAGCGTAGACAGGTGAAGTGACATCCGTCACCGCGATCCACGCTAAGACTGGCGCGAGGGCCAAAAAGTGCCGCGAGACCGGCGGCTAAATTTTCATCTGCCGGGCGATTGGTGGCCCAGGCCCGCGTTGGCGAGGCATCGCCGTAGGGTTTGCTGATACACAATATGAACACCCCCTCTTCTTATCGTCAGCCGCAGCATAGAGAAGTGCGCTGATCCTACTGTCCAACTGTAGACGGTTGCCGGCGCGATATTGCTCAATTGAAAAATATCGTTGCGCAATTTCCCACGGTATTGCCCCGAGTATGGACCGAGGGATGAGAAAAAAACGTATCGACCAGTGTCAGCGACAGGATTGGCAACCCTGTTATTATCCGCCGCAGCGTTCAACGCCAACTTTCTTCAAGCCGATACGAGCGAATTCATGAGCACTGACAAGACCAATCAGTCCTGGGGCGGCCGCTTCAGTGAACCCGTCGACGCCTTCGTCGCCCGCTTCACCGCCTCCGTCACTTTCGACCAGCGCCTGTATCGCCACGACATCATGGGCTCGATCGCCCACGCTACCATGCTGGCCAAGGTCGGCGTGCTGACCGATGCCGAGCGCGACAGCATCACCGATGGCCTGAAGACCATCCAGGGTGAAATCGAGGCCGGCCAGTTCGACTGGCGCATCGACCTCGAAGATGTACACATGAACATCGAGGCGCGCCTGACCGACCGCATCGGCGTGACCGGTAAAAAACTGCACACCGGCCGTAGCCGTAACGACCAGGTCGCCACCGACATCCGCCTGTGGCTGCGTGACGAAATCGACCTGATCCTGGCCGAAATCACCCGCCTGCAAAAAGGTCTGCTGGAGCAGGCCGAGCGCGAGGCCGGCAGCATCATGCCGGGCTTCACGCACCTGCAAACCGCGCAGCCGGTAACCTTCGGGCACCACATGCTGGCCTGGTTCGAAATGCTCAGCCGCGACTACGAGCGCCTGGTGGATTGCCGCAAACGCACCAACCGCATGCCGTTGGGCAGCGCCGCACTGGCGGGCACCACTTACCCGATCGACCGTGAGTTCACCGCGCAACTGCTGGGCTTCGACGCCGTCGGCGGCAACTCCCTGGACAACGTGTCCGATCGCGACTTCGCCATCGAATTCTGCTCGGCCGCGAGCATCGCGATGATGCACTTGTCGCGGTTCTCCGAAGAGCTGGTGCTGTGGACCAGCGCGCAATTCCAGTTCATCGATCTGCCGGACCGCTTCTGCACCGGCAGCTCGATCATGCCGCAAAAGAAAAACCCGGACGTGCCGGAGCTGGTTCGCGGCAAGACCGGTCGCGTATTCGGCGCCCTGATGGGCCTGCTGACCCTGATGAAAGGCCAACCCCTGGCCTACAACAAGGACAACCAGGAAGACAAAGAGCCGCTGTTCGACGCCGCCGACACCCTGCGCGACTCGCTGCGCGCCTTTGCCGACATGATCCCGGCGATCAAACCCAAGCACGCGATGATGCGCGAAGCGGCGCTGCGCGGTTTCTCCACTGCCACCGACCTCGCGGACTACCTGGTGCGCCGTGGCCTGCCCTTCCGTGACTGCCACGAAATCGTTGGCCACGCCGTGAAGTACGGCGTGGAAAGCGGCAAGGACCTGGCGGAAATGAGCCTGGAAGAACTGCGCAAGTTCAGCGACCAGATCGATCAGGACGTGTTTGCCGTGCTGACCCTGGAAGGCTCGGTGAATGCCCGTGACCATATCGGCGGGACTGCGCCGGCGCAGGTCAAGAAGGCTGTGGTTCGCGGTCAGGCGTTGCTCGCAAGCCGTTAAAAGCTTCGCGGGCAAGCCTCGCTCCTACAGGTATGCGCTGATTTCGAAATCGACGTACATCCCGCAGGAGCGAGGCTTGCCCGCGAAAGCGGTTTTGAAGACGCTAAAAAACCCTACTTCTTGGACGCGACCATCGCCAAAAACCCTGGCATCGCCGCTTCCTTGTCCGCCGCAATCCGCTGCACATGCGGGTTCTGCTCCAGACGCTCCAGCAGCGCCTTGGCCGCCGGCATCTCGGCCAACAGATCAATCCCGAACAGTTTCTGCCCGACCGCACAGGCCAGGGGCACGCTGTAGAGGAAATACAAATCCGCGATGCTCAGGCTGTCGCCCGCCACATACGGGGCGAACTTGCCGTGCCGGCCCAGCGAGGCAAAGCCCAGCAGCAATTCAGCCTTGGTCTTGTCCTTGATCGCGTCCGGCACGGGCGAGCCGAAAAACGCTTCGCCATAACAGGCACGGCCCGGCAGCTCGATGTACAGCTCGATTTCCTTGGCCAGCGCCAGGGCTTGCGCACGCTCGAAAGGATCGCTCGGCAGCAGCGGCGTGCCTTTATGGGTTTGCTCGATGTACTCAAGAATAATGGCGGTTTCGTTGACGAATCCCTGTCCAACCCCCAGCACCGGCACCTTGCCGCGCGGGCTGATGGCCAGTGCTTCAGGGCTCGGCCCCGGGTAAAACAGCACTTCTTCGAACGGCACGCCCTTCTCCAGCAGCGCCAGTTTCACCATGTTGTAGTAGTTGCTGACGGAAAATCCATAAAGCTTGAGCATCACAAAGCCTCCGGGCCGTGCGGGGTTGGCAGTCCTGTTTTATAGATCGCCGAGGCGATTCTTGCCAGCAGCATCACAGCGCTGAATGCAGGTAAACTGCCCGCCTTAACTTGAGGAGCCTGCCATGAGCGAGCCGACTGATATCGATAACGACGAAGAAGAATTCACCGAAAACACGCTGATCGAAGCGATTGAAAACCAGATCGAAAGCGACAACCCACCGGCCGCCAAGGCCACCTTCAACAAGTTGACCCTGGTGGGTTACGAGCGTGAAGAAATTCTCAATCTGATGGCCCACGTGCTGGCGGTGGAAATCGACGCGATCCTCGAAGAAGACCGCGCGTTCAACACCGAATGGTACGAAACCGCCCTGCGCGCATTGCCAGAGTTGCCGCCGGAAAAGAAGTAAGCCCCCGCCCCCTTGTAGGAGCGAGGCTTGCCCGCGATGAACGATGACACGATTCATCTGACAGATCGCAGTGCGGCAATCGCGGGCAAGGCTCGCTCCTACAACACCCCGCCGCCGCACCAACCGCCGGGGAATGTTTCCCGAGGCGAAAAAACCCTGCTGCCAGCACTGGACATGCCGCACGAGTGGGCTCACCTTAGGGGCGCTATCGTCCAATTCCTAGAAAGTCTGGAGTCCTTATGTCGCTTACCCCTGAGTTGGTTGCCGAACTGGAAATCCTCGCCCTCTTCAACCTGGACAGTTCCCAGGAAGGTTTGAAAATTCATCAGACCGCTGCCCCGAAAGCCATTGCCGCCGCCCAACGCCTGTACGAAAAAGAGCTGATCGACCAGCCCGATGGCGGTTATCTGACCAGCCTGGGTCGTGACGCTGCGCAAAATATACAAACCCTGTTGACCATTCTCAGCGTCGAAGAAACCGCCTGATCGCCACCGTATCGCCCACGGGAACCCCTGCTACGGGATTTCCGCGGGCACTCTCGGTTGCCTGCTGTCGCCTCGCGATAGATATCTGACGCCAGAAATACAAATTCAGCTTAAAAGTCCCGGGGCCGAGGCGCTAAACTGCCCCTCATCCGCAGCCCCCCACGTCCGTGCCTCGCGAGCCGGTTTGAGCTGACATGACCCGCACCCACGAAATCCGCCCCGATCTGGACGAGGGAATCGACCGCAAGGTCCTCAGCCAGTTGCGCGCCCGTTTTCTCAAGCTCAACGAAGGCCGCATGGCCCGCGCCATGGAAGGGTTGTCGACGCGCCAGCAAGGGGTGTTGACCCTGCTGCCGCTGTTTTTCCACGTCAATCATCCGCTGTTGCCGGGTTACGTGTCCGGCAGCACGCCGGCCGGACTGTCGAACTATGAACCCGACAACACTGTGCTCGCCGAAGCCCAACGGCTGACCCGTTCGTTTTCCTACAAGCCCCGCCACGGCAGCAATCCGCCGCGCCCGATCCATGGGCTGTTTTTGATGGGTAGCCTCGGCACCCTGGCCCAGGCCGACCAGAGCGACATGGACGTGTGGGTCTGCCACGCCCCGGACTTGAGCGAAAACGAACTCACCGAGCTGCGCAAAAAGTGCCAGTTACTCGAAGTCTGGGCCGCCAGCCAGGGGGCCGAGGCGCATTTCTTCCTGATCGACCCGATTCGTTTCGTCCGGGGTGAGCGCGACACGCAATTGAGCTCCGAAGACTGCGGCACCACCCAGCACTATTTGCTGCTGGACGAGTTTTATCGCACGGCGATCTGGCTGGCCGGGCGCACGCCGATCTGGTGGCTGGTGCCGGTCTACGAAGAGGCCGGTTACCACCAGTACACCCACACGCTGCTGTCCAAGCGTTTTATCCGCGCCGACGAAACCCTCGACCTCGGGCACTTGGCGCACATTCCGCCGGGGGAATTTATCGGCGCCGGGCTGTGGCAGTTGTTCAAGGGCATCGAGTCGCCCTACAAATCCGTGCTCAAACTGTTGCTAACCGAGGTCTACGCCAGCGAACACCCCAAGGTTCATTGCCTGAGTTTGCGCTTCAAGCAGGCCGTGTTTGCCAATCGGCTGGACCTCGATGAGCTGGACCCGTACATCGTGGTCTACCGGCGCATCGAGGAATACCTCACCGCCCGTGGCGAGCCGGAGCGCCTGGAACTGGTGCGCCGCGCGTTGTACCTGAAGGTCAATCGCAAGCTCACTGGCAGCAACAGTCGCACCGCGAGTTGGCAGCGCTCGCTGCTGGAACGCCTGGCCAGCGAATGGCACTGGGATCAACGGCAACTGGCGCTGCTCGACAGCCGCAGTCAGTGGAAAGTCCGGCAGGTCAGCGCCGAACGCCGGGCGTTGGTGAACGAGCTGAATTACAGCTACCGCTTCCTGACCCAATTCGCCCGCACCGAGCAAACCGTCAGCCTGATCAACAAACGCGACCTCAATGTGCTTGGGCGACGGCTGTATGCGGCCTTCGAGCGCAAGGCGGACAAGGTCGAATTCATCAATCCGGGCATCGCCCCGGACCTGGCCGAAGACACCCTGACCCTGGTGCAGGCACCGAACAAGAAAGAACCGGGGCAAAGCCAATGGGGCTTGTACAACGGCAGCCTCGCCGCCCATGAGTGGGAACACTTCGCGCCGATCAAGCGCAGCCGCCAGTTGCTGGAACTGCTGACCTGGTGCCATCGCAACGGCGTCATCGACAGCAGCACCCGCCTGGCCTTGCACCCCGGCAGCAGCGACTTGAGCGAGTTCGAACTGTTCAATCTGCTCGGCAGCCTGCAACAGAGCGTCGCCCTGCCCCTGACCACCGTTGCCGAGGAGCCCTTGCTGCGCGCCGCCGTGCCGAGCGAGGTGCTGATCCTGGTGAACGTCGGCGTCGACCCGCTCAAGCATCACCGCGACTTGAACATCCTGATGACCACCGAGCGCACCGATTCCCTGAGTTATGCCGGGGTGCGGGAAAACCTGGTGCTGACCCTCGATCAGGTCACGCTCAATAGCTGGAACGAAGTGCTGGTCAACCGCTTCGACGGGCCTCACGCGCTGCTCGACTGCGTGCGCGATTACCTCAATAACCTGCCCAAAGGGCCGCAGCAGCCACGTCTGCGGGTGCGTTGTTTCTGCCACAACCGCGCGCAGTTCATCGCCCGGCGGGTGGAGGAAATCCTCGATACCGCGCAAAACCTGCTGCTGAGCAACCTCAATCACCGCTATCTGATTCAGGTCCAGCAGCACTATCACGTGCTGGAACTGGCGCCCGGCCAGGTCAACCACATCGCCCTGGCCACATTGCCGGCACTGTTCGACTACCTGGGCGAAGAGCTGGCCAGCTACAGCCCGCTGCACCTGGACCCGATGGCCCTCGAAGAACAGGACCTGGCGCTGCTGTTGCCGATGGGCCAGCCGGAATGCGTGCAGGTGTTCTACCGGATCAACGAGCAGCAGGCCGACGTGTACGTGCTGGATGAATTCAACGCGTTGTGGGCGCAGCGACTGCCCTATCACGACGAGCAAAGCCTGCTGGTGCCGCTGCAACGCTTCCTGCAATCGATCCAGTATCGCCGGGACGCCTTGCTGCCGATGGACGCCGCCCAGCCCCTGAGCCTCGACACGTTGTATTACCAACTGTTGCCGTCCGGCCCCGGCCGTGCGCGTCGGACCGAAGCCCGGCCCGCGCCGCAAACCCCGGTCAACAAACCGTTCTACGACGTCCAGGCGATCATCGGCAAAGCCGCACCGGGACAGGTGCAGGTCACGTTGTATTGCAATCAGCGGGAATTTTCAGAGCTGGAGCATGGCGATCAACTGTTCGGCGTAGTCGCCCGGGAAATCATCGATCAACGCCGGGAAACAGAACGCTACCGCTGCTATATCACCGACCTGGACCTCTCGGGCCTGCTCGGTGATGGTCAAAGCTCAAGCAATCTGTACCTGCGCTACAAAGCCGACCTGGAGCGCGCCTTGAACGAAGCGCTCGAGCAGGTCTAAGGGTTTTACTCGGGGAAATCGCCACCATGGGCCGGCTGCGATTCCACTTCCAGCAGCGTCAGTTTCAAGGTCTTGCCACCGGGAGCTGGCCAGTCGATGTGTTGACCGACCTTCAAGCCCAGCAAGGCACTGCCCACCGGCGCCAGAATCGAAATCTTGCCTTCGTCGGCATTGGCATCCTTGGGATACACCAGCGTCAGGTGGTAATCCTTGCCGCTGATTTCTTCGCGGCAATGCACGCGTGAATTCATGGTCACGACATCGGCGGGCACTTCATCGTGGCCGACCAGTGTGTCGGCGCGATCCAGTTCTGTTTGCAGCGCGATAACGCCCGGCAGCGTTTCATCCAGGCTGTCGATCAGACGCTCCAGACGTTGCACGTCCAGACGGGTAAGGGTGATGGAAGGTACGGTCATGATCCGGGCAGACTCCTTTCTTCTGCACAAAAAAAGCAAAACCCCGCCAGAAAAAGGCGGGGTTTTCACGAGCCTCGATGGGTTGAGGCGTTTCCGGACACTATCACAGCTCAATAAATATACAAGCCGGCACCGGACGGTGAGCATGCTCCCGAAGGCAGCGATTTTTTGGCGTCGTCAGGCCCAACGAAGAGCAAGATCAGAAGATCGCAGCCTTCGGCAGCTCCTACGGGGGATGGCGTACAGCCGGAAGAGACAGGTCGGCTGTCAGGCCGCCTTCGCGGGCAAGCCTTGCTCCTACAGGGTTGGGTGTACGCCACCCGCTTCTAACCACTCATCAGGCCGAGCGTTAGCTCGCCTGCAGCTCTTGATCTTGCCCTGCCCGCCCCTTCGGCAGGCTGAGTGGAGGTATTCATCTGGGGGGCAGGCGCGCAGCGCCGTGCGACGAAGTCGCACACATCGAGAGGAGGTCGAAGCGAAGCCGACCGGAGGCGATGCCCCCAGATGAATACCGGAACGAAGGCACGCCGAGCCTAAGCGAGGGGCCGGACGCTCGGGGCGAGACCTTTGGTTCCTTTGGGGCGTTTGCCAAAGGGACTCGCTGTAAGAGCGAAACCATAAGCCGCCGTTACCGCAGAAACGGATATGTACCCAATCAACCATCAACCTGGCCGGCCCAAAGGCCGCCAAGCCCCCATCACCCCATAAGCCGACGATCAGAGGCCTGAGCACAAATCACCCGGCGCCGATCATCATCCGCCGAACGCCATTCGCGGATATCTTCGACATGGCGAAAACACCCCAGGCAAACCTTCTGCTCATCCAGCCGACACACACCGCTGCAAGGTGAAGGCACCGCAGGGCTGACATTGCTGAAAAGCGGCTTCGGCGGGCGAACCGGTGCAGGCTGAGTCACGATCTCACAAACCTTCGAAATCAAATTCAGCGCCGGCCTGCTGCTTGACGATGCGCTCAAGCATTTCACCCAACTGCTCTTCGCTCTTGTCGCACATCCAGCGCTCGCTCTCTTCGTCATAGTCGAAATGAAAGCCACCGGACACCGCCGCCAGCCACAACTGACGCAGCGGTTCCTGGCGGCTGAAGATCAACTGGCTGCCGTTTTCGAACTTGACGGTGAGCACACCGGCCGAGCTCTCCAGATCGATATCCAGATCACTCTCGTCGAAAATATCCTCCAGCGATTGCTGGGTGGCATCGACCAGGTCGTGGAAACGGGCTTCGGTCAAACTCATCGCAGGAACCTCAAAAAATGTCTGATCACGCTCAAGCGCCGCAAGATACGGGCGAGCCCCGGTGATTGCAAAGGATAACGACCAAGGGCCGATATAGGTACACCAAACACTGCACTTGTGGGAGCGGGCTTGCTCGCGAAGAGGCCGGCACATCCGACATCTTTGTTGACTGAACCACCGCCTTCGCGAGCAAGCCCGCTCCCACAGTGGATCGCGCATAACTTACCGCCGTCGTCCAAGGCCCGCCGGACGGGAGCCGCGTTACATAGGCAAGCTGCCGGGTGGCCGGTATACTCCGGCGCAATTAACGCATTTTCAAGGATTTCGCCATGAAGCGCCTGATCTCTTCCCTTGCTGCGCTCGTCGCGGTTGCTTGCCTTGTGTCGGCCTGTGGTCAAAAAGGCCCGCTGTACCTGCCTGACGACACCCAAGACCCTGCCGAGCAGGCCAAGTCGTCGCAGCAGACGCCTGCGTCCAAAGCACACAAGCACGACGTCTACCAATAAGGGAACGCCATGGACGCTTTTAACTACCGTGACGGTGAACTGTTCGCGGAAGGCGTGGCCCTGTCCGCCATCGCCGAACGCTTTGGTACACCGACTTACGTCTACTCCCGCGCCCACATCGAAGCCCAGTACCTGGCCTATGCCGATGCGCTGGCCGGCGTGCCGCACCTGGTGTGCTTTGCCGTCAAGGCCAACTCCAACCTGGGTGTACTGAATGTCCTGGCCCGTCTCGGCGCCGGTTTTGACATCGTCTCCCGGGGTGAACTGGAACGGGTCCTGGCCGCTGGCGGCAGCCCCGACAAGATCGTGTTCTCCGGCGTCGGCAAGACCCGTGAAGACATGCGTCGTGCCCTGGAAGTCGGCGTGCATTGCTTTAACGTCGAGTCCACCGATGAGCTGGAACGCCTGCAAGTGGTCGCCGCCGAGCTGGGCGTTCGCGCGCCAATCTCGCTGCGCGTGAACCCGGACGTCGATGCCGGCACCCACCCGTACATTTCCACCGGTCTTAAAGAGAACAAGTTCGGCATCGCCATCGCCGATGCCGAAGACGTGTACATCCGCGCCGCGCAACTGCCAAACCTGGAAGTGCTGGGCGTCGATTGCCACATCGGCTCGCAACTGACCAGCCTGCCACCGTTCCTCGATGCCCTCGATCGCCTGCTGGGCTTGATCGATCGTCTCGGCGAGTGCGGCATTTACCTGCGTCACATCGATCTCGGTGGCGGCGTCGGCGTACGTTATCGCGATGAAGAGCCGCCACTGGTGGCCGACTACATCAAAGCCGTGCGCGAGCGCTGCGACGGTCGCGACCTGGCGCTGGTGTTCGAACCGGGCCGCTTCATCGTCGCCAACGCCGGCGTATTGCTGACCCAGGTCGAGTACCTCAAGCACACCGAACACAAAGACTTCGCCATCGTCGACGCGGCCATGAACGACCTGATTCGCCCGGCGCTGTACCAGGCCTGGATGAATGTCACCGCCGTGCGTCCTCGCGATACCGCCGCTCGCGCCTACGACATCGTCGGACCGATCTGCGAAACCGGCGACTTCCTGGCCAAGGAGCGTGAACTGGCCCTGGAAGAAGGCGACCTGCTGGCCGTGCATTCGGCCGGTGCCTACGGCTTTGTCATGAGCTCCAACTACAACACCCGCGGGCGTACCGCCGAAGTGTTGGTGGACGGTGATCAGGCATTTGAAGTGCGTCGCCGTGAGACGGTAGCCGAGTTGTTTGCCGGCGAAAGCCTGCTGCCGGAGTAAAACCATGCTGCTGCGTTTTACCAAGATGCACGGCCTGGGCAATGACTTCATGGTCCTCGACCTGGTCAGCCAGCACGCGCACATCCTGCCCAAGCACGCCAAGCAATGGGGTGATCGGCACACCGGCATCGGTTTCGACCAGTTGCTGATCGTCGAAGCCCCGAGCAACCCGGACGTGGATTTCCGCTACCGGATCTTCAACGCCGACGGTTCCGAAGTGGAGCAGTGCGGCAACGGTGCGCGCTGCTTCGCCCGTTTCGTGCTCGACAAGCGCCTGACCGCCAAGCGGCAGATCCGTGTCGAGACCAAAAGCGGCATCATCGAACTGGACATCCGCAGCGACGGCCAGATCGGCGTCGACATGGGCGCCCCGCGCCTGGTGCCGGCCGACATTCCGTTCGAAGCCGAAGGCCAGGCCTTGAGCTATCAACTGGAAGTCGACGACATCACGGTCGAACTGGCCGCGGTGTCCATGGGCAACCCCCACGCCGTGCTGCGGGTCAGCGACATCAATAACGCACCGGTGCATGAACTGGGCCCGAAAATCGAAAACCACCCGCGTTTCCCGGCGCGGGTCAATGTCGGTTTTCTCCAGGTCATCGACCGGAACCGTGCGCAACTGCGCGTCTGGGAACGCGGGGCCGGGGAAACCCAGGCCTGTGGCACCGGCGCCTGTGCGGCTGCAGTGGCCGCGATCAGCCAGGGGTGGATGGATTCGCCGCTATTGATCGACCTGCCCGGCGGGCGCCTGTCCATTGAATGGGCAGGGCCTGGCCAATCGGTGAAGATGACCGGTCCGGCAGTGCGTGTATATGAAGGACAAGTGCGTCTTTGAGTGAGCCAAACCCATGACCGATAAGCCTCAGGTACCCGCCCGACAGCCCGACGAATCAGCGTCCGAAAGCCTGGAGGCGGCGGCGATTGCCGCGTACCTGGAGGCTCACCCGGATTTCTTCGTCGAACACGAAGAACTGCTCCCGGCCTTGCGTATTCCCCACCAGCGTGGCGACACCATTTCGCTGGTGGAGCGCCAGATGACCATCCTGCGTGACCGCAACATCGAGCTGCGTCACCGCCTCTCGCATTTGATGGACGTCGCCCGCGACAACGACCGCCTCTTCGACAAGACCCGCCGCCTGATCCTTGCGCTGATGGACGCCACCAGCCTGGAAGACGTGGTGATCAGCGTCGAAGACAGCCTGCGCCAGGATTTCCAGGTGCCCTTCGTCAGCCTGATCCTGCTCGGTGACAACGCCATGCCAGTGGGCCGCTGGGCCACCCACGCCGAAGCGCAAATCGCCATCGGCGGCCTGCTTTCGGAAGACAAAAGCGTCTGTGGCAGCCTGCGTGAACACGAACTGGACTTCCTGTTCGGCGAAGAACAACGCAAGCAGATCGGCTCCACCGCCGTCGTCGCCATCAGCCATCAAGGCATCCACGGCGTCCTGGCCATCGCCAGCCGTGATCCGCAGCACTACAAGAGCTCGGTCGGCACGCTGTTCTTGAGCTACATCGCCGAAGTCATGGGCCGCGTGCTGCCACGGGTCAACAACTCCCTACGCTCGGTACGCTGATCGTGGAACGACAACTGGACGCTTACTGCGAACACCTGCGCAGTGAGCGACAGGTGTCGCCTCATACGCTGTACGCCTACCGCCGCGACCTCGACAAAGTGCTGGGCTGGTGCGTCAAACAGAACATCGACAGTTGGGCGGCACTGGATATCCAGCGCCTGCGCAGCCTGATCGCGCGTCTGCATTCACAAGGCCAATCGTCCCGCAGCCTGGCGCGGCTGTTGTCGGCGGTGCGCGGGCTCTATCACTACCTCAATCGCGAAGGCCTGTGCGATCACGACCCGGCCAACGGCCTGGCGCCGCCCAAGGGCGAACGTCGCCTGCCGAAAACCCTCGACACCGACCGCGCACTGCAACTGCTGGAAGGTGCCGTGGAAGATGACTTCCTGGCGCGGCGGGACCAGGCGATTCTGGAGTTGTTCTACTCCTCGGGCTTGCGGCTTTCGGAACTGACCGGGCTCAACCTCGATCAACTCGACTTGGCCGACGGCATGGTTCAAGTGCTCGGCAAGGGCAGCAAGACACGACTGCTGCCGGTCGGCAAAAAGGCCCGCGAAGCGCTGGAACTGTGGCTGCCAATGCGCGCCATGACCAACCCGGCGGACGAAGCGGTGTTTGTCAGCCAGCAAGGCCGGCGCCTCGGCCCACGGGCGATTCAGGTGCGGGTCAAGGCTGCCGGCGAGCGCGAACTGGGGCAAAACCTGCACCCGCACATGCTGCGGCACTCCTTCGCCAGCCACTTGCTCGAATCTTCCCAGGACCTGCGCGCGGTGCAGGAACTGCTCGGCCACTCGGACATCAAGACCACCCAGATCTACACCCACCTGGACTTCCAGCACCTGGCAACGGTCTACGACAGCGCCCATCCACGGGCTAAACGCATTAAGGGCGATGAGTCATGAGAATCCAGTTGATCACCTTCGACCTCGACGACACCCTGTGGGACACCGCCCCGGTGATCGTCAGCGCCGAAGCCACACTGCGCGAATGGCTGACCGAGCACGCACCGAAGCTGGGCGCGGTGCCGGTGGAACATTTATGGGCCATTCGCGAACGAGTACTGAACAACGAACCGGGCCTCAAGCACCGCATCAGCGCTTTGCGTCGGCGGGTGCTGTTCCATGCGCTGGAAGAGTCCGGTTACGACCATGGCCAGGCTTCGGACCTGGCGGATCAGAGTTTCGAGGTGTTTTTGCATGCCCGGCATCAGATCCAGGTATTTCCCGAGGTCGAGCCGACCCTGGAGATCCTGGCCAACCATTACGCCCTCGGCGTGGTGACCAATGGCAATGCCGATGTCAGCCGGCTGGGGCTGGCGGACTACTTCAAGTTTGCGTTGTGCGCCGAAGACATCGGCATCGCCAAGCCTGATGCGCGGCTGTTTCACGAGGCCTTGCAGCGCGGCGGCGCAACAGCCGAGACGGCAGTGCACATTGGCGATCATCCGGGGGATGACATCGCGGGCGCCCAGCAAGCCGGGTTGCGCGCGATCTGGTTTAACCCGACGGGCAAAGCCTGGGAAGCGGATCGTTTGCCGGACGCGGAGATCCGTAGCCTGACCGATCTACCCGCACTGCTGGCGCGCTGGAACGCGGTTTCCGCCTGACCACAACCCCGTAGGAGCAAAGCTTGCTCGCGATAGCGGCCGGTCGGCCAACGTCCATTTTGAATGTGCTGGCCTCATCGCGAGCAAGCTTTGCTCCTACAGGGGCGGTGTCACGCCTTTTATCCTCGCCCATGAAAAAGCCCGCAGCGACGGCGGGCTTTTTCAGCAAGCAAGTAACAGGCGCTTAGATAGGCCGGCTGCCGTACTTGTTATCAGGCTTCTTGGGCGGATCGGCGACCACATTGGCCTCCACTTCCTGCACCTTGCCACCTTTGGCCAGGAACTCTTCCATGGCCTTGGCCAGGGCATCGCGCTCCTTGTTCTTGGCTTCGACGCTCGGCAACTCATCGACCGACACCGCAGCCTTGGCTTTGCCTTTGGCGGTCGGGGCCGGCGTGTCTTCGCCACCATCGTCGTCAGCAACGTCTTCCGCTGCTGCTTCCAGGCCTTCTTCGGCCTCGTCTTCGTCACCTACTTCGAGGTCGTCGTTTTCCAGATCATCGTCGCTCATGTTCTACCTCATGACTTGCGAAAAGCAGATTAGTTATAGCCCAGCTTCGCCATCTGTCGAAGGCCGCCGGAAAAAATTCTACAGCCGCCGGTAACCAGCGGTTTATGCCTCTTCACCGTGCACGGTGGCGAGGACTTTACGGGCACCGCCAAAATCACGGTGCTCGCCCAGATAAACGCCTTGCCAGGTGCCCAACGCCAGTCGGCCCGCCGAAATCGGCAAACTGAGCTGACAGCCAAGTACGCTGGCCTTGAAGTGCGCCGGGAGGTCGTCCAGGCCTTCGTCGTTATGCTCATAGCCGTCTGTTCCTTGTGGGATCAGACGATTGAAAAATCGTTCGAAGTCGCGACGGACCGCCGGATCGGCGTTCTCGTTGATGGTCAACGACGCCGAGGTATGCTGCAGCCACAAATGCAACAGACCGACCCGACACGCCTTGAGTTCAGGCAGGCCGGCGAGTAACTCGTCCGTTACCAGATGAAAGCCCCGGGGCCTTGCCCGCAGGGTAATCAGAGTCTGTTGCCACATACAGTTCTCCGCACGTTCGGGGCGCATTCTAGCGCGCTCTGGGAAAAAACAAAGGCCCTAATATTCCTGCAATGCTGTAAGTTTTTCGCCTCAGAAAAACGCTCGCCGTAAACACGACATAAGCCGTAGGAAAAAACCTTTGAGCAACTTCGTTAACGACAAATCCCGGACAAAAAAATGCCCGGCGAGCCGGGCAAGTTTTTGAGTGCGCGTCTTACAAGTTGTAGCCGCGTTCGTTGTGTTGTGCCAGATCGAGGCCGACCGCTTCTTCTTCGTCAGTCACACGCAGACCCATGACGGCGTCCAGGACCTTGAGGATGATGAAGGTGACGATCGCGGTGTAGATCACCGTGAAGCCCACGCCTTTGGTTTGAATCCAGACTTGAGCGGCGATGTCGGTAACGGTGCCGAAGCCACCCAGGGACGGTGCTGCGAACACACCGGTCAGGATCGCGCCGAGGATACCGCCGATACCGTGCACACCGAAGGCGTCCAGGGAGTCGTCATAGCCGAGTTTGCGTTTCAGGGTCGTGGCGCAGAAGAAGCACACCACGCCAGCCGCCAGGCCGATGATCAGCGAGCCCATCGGGCCCACAGTGCCGGCAGCCGGAGTAATGGCCACCAGACCGGCAACCACACCCGAGGCGATGCCCAGTGCACTTGGTTTGCCGTGGGTGATCCACTCGGCGAACATCCAGCCCAGTGCTGCGGCGGCGGTTGCGATTTGAGTCACCAGCATCGCCATACCGGCGGTGCCGTTGGCCGCAGCGGCGGAACCGGCGTTGAAGCCGAACCAGCCGACCCACAACATCGCCGCGCCCATCAGGGTGTAACCGAGGTTATGCGGTGCCATCGGGGTGGTCGGGAAGCCTTTGCGCTTGCCCAACACCAGGCAGGCAATCAGGCCAGCCACACCGGCGTTGATGTGAACCACGGTGCCGCCCGCGAAGTCGAGCACGCCCCAGTCGCCCAACAGCGAACCCGGACCGCTCCAGACCATGTGCGCGATTGGCGCGTAAACCAGGGTGAACCAGACGCCCATGAAGACCAGCATCGCGGAGAACTTCATCCGCTCGGCGAACGCACCGACGATCAGCGCCGGGGTGATGATCGCAAAGGTCATCTGATAGGTAACAAACACTGCCTCAGGGAACAGCGCCGCCGGGCCAGTAATGCTGGCAGGCGTGATGCCCGCGAGGAAGGCCTTGGCAAAGCTGCCGACAAAGGAGTTGAGGTTGACGACGTTGGCTTCCATCCCCGTGGTATCGAACGCCATGCTGTAGCCATAAATGAACCACAGGATGGTGATCAGACCGGTAATGGCGAAGCACTGCATCATCACGGAAAGAATGTTTTTGGACCGAACCATGCCGCCGTAGAACAGCGCCAGACCAGGAATGGTCATGAACAGCACAAGGGCAGTCGAGGTCAGCATCCAGGCGGTATCGCCGGAATTGAGGACTGGAGGTGCCACCGGATCTGCCGCCATGGCCAGGCCGGGCATTACGATGGACAACAGGGCTCCTAGCCCTGCGAATTTACGCAGAGTCATATTGTTTTCTCCTGGGGCGTTGGGTTTGTGGCGGCTTAGATTGCGTCGGTATCGGTTTCGCCGGTACGGATGCGAATCGCCTGTTCCAGATTGACCACGAAGATCTTGCCGTCACCAATCTTGCCGGTGTTGGCTGCCTTGGTTATCGCCTCGATAACCCGGTCAAGATCCTTGTCGTCAATGGCGACATCAATCTTCACCTTGGGCAGAAAATCGACCACGTACTCCGCGCCGCGATACAGCTCGGTGTGACCCTTCTGCCGACCGAAGCCTTTGACCTCAGTAACGGTAATGCCCTGCACGCCGATCTCGGACAACGACTCGCGTACATCGTCCAGTTTGAACGGCTTGATGATGGCAGTGACTAGCTTCATGAAAACTCTCTCCCGAATTGGTGGACTTGCCCCAGGAAAACAAACCCGACTCAAGTCTAAGCGCAGTGCCTGGCTTTGTAACGCATCGTCGGCCCAACCTGCCCGTCCGACGCCAGCTAACCACTCCGTGCGAAACTTCCCCGTTCCACGTGGCGCACTGCATTCGTCACAGCGACTGCATCAGTGCATGGGTCACTAGCGACTAAGCAGAAAGCTTGCCATCTCGCCAAAACCCACTGAATTCAATCCCTTGGCCGCTGTCGCAAGCCGCTTCGCGCCACTGCCAGCGGGATTACGCACAACAACAGTGCGTTGCCGTCCGTCCGCCTGCGCGAAAAGCGTGCATCCGTGCCTGCGGATTTGACTATAGACACTGCGTGATACACTGCCCGCCATTGTTTCCAGGACCTTTCCCATGCTCGCGCCCAAAGACTTCCTCGACGCCCTGAGCGGCACCGCCTCCCGCCTCTTCAGCGGCGAAACCCCGCTGCCGAAAAGCGAAATCGAAAGCCAGTTCAAAGCCCTGCTGCAAAGCGGCTTCAGCAAGCTGGATCTGGTGAGCCGGGAAGAGTTTGATAGCCAGATGGTTGTGCTCGCCCGCACTCGCGCACGCCTGGAAAGCCTTGAGACAAAGGTCGCCGAGCTGGAAGCGAAGCTCAACCCGCCAGCCGAATAACCCGGCTGACAATGCGCTCTCCCCGTAGGAGCTGCCGAAGGCTGCAATCTTTTGATCTCAGCCCCGCAAACATCTCGGCAACGTCCTACAAAGATCACTACCTCCGTCCGATAGCGTCGTGAAGCTCCGGCTCCTAAGCTCATTCTCAGCTGACTTATTCAGCACTGGGTTTGGCGACCTGGAAGCTTAAGGCGTACGGCGACCATCGACGGCGGATTTACTTCCGCCACATCGAGTCATGGCGGCTGTGCGTGGGAGACCTTCAGGTCTGCCGGGTTCCTTTTGCTCCGGTTCGCCAACCCGCGTACAGCTGCCACCCAATCGTTTGGCGACGATTGACGGCAGCCCCTTTAGCAAAAGGAGTTGTATCGATGAATAGCGACGACACGTACCTGATTCCCCATGTTTTCACCCGCCACAAACTCCACCTCCACGCCCTCCTGATTGAAAACCAACCCTGGTTCAGCGCCCGCGACCTTGGCCGACTCTTGCGCCTGTTCCTCGACGAACGCGCCGTCCGCAAACTCGACCCCGACCAACATCAAACCCTGCAAATACTCATCCACGGCACTATCGAAAACACCCTGCTCATTAGCGAGTCCGGTGTCTACGCACTGCTGATCTACCACTACTGCCCCGAATACCGAGGCCTGCGCGAATGGCTGACCCACGACGTAGTGCCCGCCCTCCGAGATGCCCAATACCCGACCACAACCGAACGCCCGATCCTGAGCCTGCTGAACTGGCCGGAGATGTCATTGAGTTTGCTGCACTGGAATAACCAGCCGTGGATTCGGTTGCAGGATGTTCCGCACATGCTGCCGGAGGGTGAGCGGCCACGACGGGCGGGGGATCTGCCGTGGTGGAAGCGTGCATCGCGAATGCTCCAGGCATTCTGACGACAAAGAAAAACCCACGCTTACAGCGTGGGGTTTCGTTTGAGAGCAGAGGATCAGGCGCAGTGCGGAAGACGCTCGACCTGACTTGGAACATGAAGCTCCTAACTTTCATACAGATCGAAAAACCGCCCCAGCCGAAGCCGGGGCGGTTTCCACCGGGTCAATCCTTACTGCGGATCATCCCAGCGGTCCCGCAGAAACTCGTACAGGCGAAAAGCCCATAGCGCGTTCCTAACGAGGCTCCACATATGTTTAAGAAACTTAGACATACTTTGGCCCTCCTTGCGTGAGGCCAAACCTCCAGTGCACTTTCCGGCGTACGCGCACCTTTGGGCATACATGTGGGTGTATGCGTCGAGGCGGCCGGGTGTGGGTTCCTCAAAACCAACACCGGCACGATTCTCACACCGTGTTGAGGAACATGAAAATCTTTACGCCCCCGGCCACACTTCGCGATCACCCACTTATTGAGCCTCATCGCGGCGAATGCTATCCCAGTTCATTCAGTACTTACCTTTCAAATCTTCTAACGAGTTGTATCAATTCATGAAATGGAAAACGCCCTTTCCAGCTCTCGCAGTTGTTAGCGCCTACCCTTAGCAGATTCGTTATTGACGCTTGCCGGGATGATCAAATTTGAATAGGCTTCCCATCGTGGGTGTATGCGTTGAGGAAGCACAGGCCTCGGCCTCACCGAAGCCTGCAAATAAAAAACCGTCTCCTCAAGGCGGTTTTTTTTCGCCTGCGATTTAGCCTTCACCGACGTCCTTCATCTCTCCAGGCAACGTCCTACAACAACCTCATCCCGCGACTGATTACGTCAGCACTCCCCTCTCCCTTACGCTTTACCCACCAAAAAGACACTCGCAACATCCTGCGAAAGTTTGGCTCCTGCGCCGCCTCACCACCCGACTACCCTTCAAACACCGCAGGAAGCGGTTCCCGTAAAAGCTCAAGGAACGACCATGTCCCTCTCCATCGTCCACAGCCGCGCCCAGATTGGTGTTGATGCGCCCGCCGTTACTGTAGAAGTCCATTTGGCCAACGGCTTGCCGTCGCTGACGATGGTCGGTTTGCCTGAAGCTGCCGTAAAGGAAAGCAAGGATCGGGTGCGCAGCGCGATCATCAATTCCGGCCTGCAATTTCCGGCGCGGCGCATCACGCTGAACCTCGCCCCGGCGGACTTGCCGAAGGACGGCGGGCGGTTCGATCTAGCGATTGCCTTGGGGATTCTCTCGGCCAGTGTGCAGGTGCCGACGTTGACGCTGGATGACGTGGAATGCTTGGGCGAACTGGCGCTGTCTGGCGCCGTGCGGGCGGTTCGCGGTGTGTTGCCCGCAGCGCTGGCGGCGCGCAAGGCCGGGCGGACGCTGGTGGTGCCGCGAGCGAATGCCGAAGAAGCGTGCCTGGCGTCGGGGTTGAAAGTGATTGCGGTGGATCATTTGCTTCAGGCTGTTGCGCACTTCAACGGGCACACCCCGGTGGAGCCTTACGTTTCCGATGGTTTGTTGTACGCCAGCAAACCCTATCCCGATCTGAATGAAGTGCAGGGGCAACTGTCGGCCAAGCGTGCGCTGCTGATTGCCGCTGCGGGCGCTCATAACCTGTTGTTCAGCGGTCCACCGGGAACGGGGAAAACCTTGCTGGCGAGCCGCTTGCCAGGGCTATTGCCACCCTTGGCCGAGACGGAAGCGCTGGAAGTCGCGGCGATTCAGTCAGTCGTCAGTTGCATGCCGCTAAGTCATTGGCCACAGCGACCGTTTCGCCAACCGCACCACTCCGCATCGGGCCCGGCGCTGGTGGGTGGCGGGTCAAAGCCGCAGCCCGGCGAAATCACCCTCGCCCACCATGGCGTTCTATTCCTGGATGAACTGATATTTTGACTTTTTAGGTTTGGCTGTCAAAAATCGAATTTAGACCGTCAGATCAAGGGTTTACCATGGCATTTCCGTCCGTAGAATCGTTACCAATCTTCTCAAATGGAGTCCACTATGATCATTACCCGTTTGAGCAGCTGGATGAACACCAAAGGGCAATATTTAGCGACGCAATGTCGAGCCGTGGTCGGCTATGCTCATCGGTGGTGCAGATTACGCTGAAGAGCTTTGAGTGCTACCTCCAGATAACCCGTCAGTTGGTAACTCCGCGATCGCAATCGAAATTCCGAAAAATGGCGGAAGGCTTTCTGGGTTTTTTATATTCAGAACAACATGTTGAAACGGCTCCGTCACTTCGATCCCAACGAGCGAAGTTTTTTATATCAGTAATTCCTTTCCTATCAGCAATATACCCCACCAAAAAAGATTACTCATTTCCGCTGACCATCGAAGCAATAGACAAATACCT